>NZ_JBTNDU010000003.1:0-418213 GCF_054510835.1 Arthrobacter sp. TmT3-37
ACAGCGCCGATGGTACTGCACCCGAGAGAGTGTGGGAGAGTAGGACACCGCCGGACAACACTCCAACGGGAAGGCCCCGCACCACCAGGTGCGGGGCCTTCCCCACTTAAACCACACGCCCCAATGGCGCCGGGCCGGCACGGCCCCAACCCCTCGATGCCGCGATGCTGGCTGGCCCGGCATGGGACATCCAGCCCGCGGCGGTCGCCTCGTCCCTGTGCGATGAAGTCGTCGAGGGCCCTTCGTGGTTCCATAGATGGGTAGGACCCATAGCAAAATAGAGACCCGTCGGCAGATCGTGCCGACAACTGATGAGAGGACCCCGCTGCCATGGCTGACCAGGAGCACAACGCTGGACGAGACGGGCAACCCCGCCGGTCGGAGGGCGGGGACGGCCGCAGCGAGGGCGGGTCGGGGCAGACCGAACGTCGTCATTCCTGGGGGGCGAAGTCCGGCGGCCAGGGCGGGCGCCCCTCATCCCGTGGCGGGAGCAACGAACGATTCCCGGATCGCGGGGCACCGTCCGGCGATCGGTCCGATCGAGGGGATCGGACCAGCGGTCGACCCAATGGAGAGCGGGCCGGTGCCAACGAGGAGCGCCGCGGTCCCCGCACTGAAGGCGGCTTCCGCGGCTCGAGCAGCGGGCGGCCTGCTGCGGGCCGGCCTGCCTGGAAGGGCCAGTCCGAGTCCCGTGGAGCGGATCGCAGCGGCGGGCGGTACACCAGGGACGGGCAGAACGAGCAGCGTGACCGGTCGGCGTCCTCGCGGGACGGCCGCCCGGCACAGGACCGTAACCACGCATCCGGCCAGCGGCGGGATGAGACCCGTGGTGCGCGGGCAGAGGGCGGCTATCGTGGACCGAACGCCGTGGAACGCACCGATCGGGCTCCGGGTGGCGGCAGGGGAGCGCAGCTTCGCGGATCCGCGTCCCGAGGCGGGGCGTCGTCGGGATCGGCCGCGGACAAGCAGTCGCGTTTCTCCGTTCGTGGGGGATCGCCGGCGGGCCGGTCCGGTGAGGGCGGAGAACGTCCTTGGCAGTCCCGTTCAGGTGCGACCGGCGGGCGGTCGGGTGATGAGCGGCGTTCGACCGAGCGCAGTGGTTCGTTCCGTCGTCCTGCGGATCGTCCGGATCGGGGTGCCGGCGGAGAGCGTCGCTCCGACGATCGCCGCCATGGGAGCCGCCCGGAGGAGAACGCAGCGGGCCCCCGGACGCACAACGCCCGTGACCTCCGCAGTGCCAACCGGCCGGATCGTGAGCGTTCACCGGAGATCGACGAGGACGTCAAGGGAGATGAGCTCGATCGGGTGACCCGCGCGCAGGTGCGCAACCTCGAGGAGCGCAGCGCGCTGTGGGTGGCGAAGCACCTGGTGATGGCGGGTCGTCTCATCGACCTCGCCCCCGAACTGGCTTTCCAGCACGCCCTGGCGGCGAGCCGCCGTGGGGGACGATTGGCTGCAGTGCGCGAGGCCGTCGGTCTGACGGCGTACGCTGCGGGCCACTACGGTGAGGCGCTGCGCGAGTTCCGCACGTTCAGGAGGATCAGCGGATCGAACGTCCACCTTCCGATCATGGCCGACTGCGAGCGTGGCCTCGGGCGTGCCGACAGGGCGCTCGACCTCGCGCGGAGCGAAGAAGCAGAATCGCTGGATACCGCGGGCAAGGTGGAGCTGGCAATGGTCGTTGCGGGTGCGCGTGCGGATCTTGGTCAGCTCGACGCGGCCGTCGCCGCACTGGAGATCCCGCAACTCGACCTCCACCGGGCCTTTTCCTTCAGCCCGCGGCTGTTCCGCGCCTACGCCGATGCCCTCGATGCTGTCGGGCGGTCCGGCGAGTCGGGCACCTGGCGTCGACAGGCGGGAGTGGCCGAGAAGGCCCTCGGCCTCGACGACGACCTCGAACCGGACATCATCGACCTCGGCGAGGAGGACGACGAGGCCCCGGCGCCCGTCCCCAAGGTCGCCGATGTGCTCGGAGGATCAGCCGGGACCGACCGAGCCGTCGCCACGTCGGACGGTGACGACGACGGTGCGTCGGACGACGTGGAGTCGCCCGCGTCCGGAGGCGGTGACGACGGCGGCGCGCCCGACGATGTGGAGTCGCCCGTCGACACGGTCGTCGATTCTGAGGTCGATTCAATGATCGATTCGAAGGCCGGTTCCGAGGATGACACTGATGCTGAGCCCTCGATCGATGGGCTGGACCTCGACGGCGAGGGGGCGGATGCCGGCAGCGCCGACGGGGCGACGTCCGGCCAGGCGATCGTGATCCAGGAGGCGGCGGAAGCTGCTGCCGACCCAGGACCCTCCGGCGATGAGCCCCGTGGGTCGGTTCCCGTCGATGCTGTTCCCGTCGGTGAGACCGCTGCTCCGGTGGAGCCTCTCCAGACGGAGATGCTCTTCAGCATGGACGATTCCGGCACCTCCGACATCTTCCCGTCAGGTCGTGACGACATCGGGGATCCAGGTGAGCCGTCGAACCCGGCCGTCGAGTTCTCGGAGGCGGCATCGACGGAAGGAACCGGGATGGAACCTTCAGTCGACGTCGACGTCGCCGCGCCCCAGCGCACGAGGGTCACGAGGCCGAAGGCGACCCAGGAGGACGCGGCCGATGACTGAGCGCCTCATCGATGCCTACGACGGCCTCCTGACGGACCTCGACGGTGTGGTGTATGCCGGCCCTCGGGCCATCGACGGAGCGACCGAGGCCCTTGAACGGCTCGGCGGTGAAGGCAAGAGTCTGGCGTACGTGACGAACAATGCGTCGCGCTCGTCCGGGCAGGTGGCCGCCCACCTCCGGGAATTGGGGGCGCCGGCCGCGGCGGAGCAGGTCTTCGGCTCGGCGCTGGCCGGCGCCGAACTGCTCGCCGGCAAGGTGGCCGCCGGATCGACGGTGCTCGTCATCGGGAGCGAGACCCTCGCGGACGCCGTCCGGGAGCAGGGCCTCGTGGTCGTCGCGTCGGCGGACGACCAACCGGATGCCGTCATCCAGGGATTCGCTCCCGCGCTCGGCTGGAAGGACCTGGCGGAGGCGGCCTACGCGGTCACCGCCGGAGCGGTCTGGGTGGCGACGAACACGGACATGTCCATCCCGCAGGAGCGGGGGATAGCGCCGGGGAACGGTTCGCTCGTGGCAGCGGTCGCCGCAGCCACCGGGAAGGTACCCTTCGTCGCCGGGAAGCCCGAGGCCGCCCTCTTCCGGACAGCGGCACGGCACTCCGGCGTCGAGCGCGCACTCGTGGTGGGCGACCGCCTCGACACCGACATCCTCGGCGGGAACCGCGCGGGCATGGCCACTGCCCTCGTCCTCACGGGCGTGGACACGGTGCGCACCGCCCTGGCAGCGCGGGTCGAGGAACGCCCCGACTATCTGATCGGCTCCCTCTCGGAGTTGTACGAGGAGTATCCGCCGGTCACGTCCGACGGCGACTCGTACCGCTGCGGCCGGGCGCTGGCCCGGGTCGCGGGAACTACCGTGAGCATCAGCGCAGGCGAGGACGACCTGGACGGCTGGCGTGCCGCGTGCGCCGCGTGGTGGACCGCACACCCCGACACGACGCCGGACTCCCCACCGGACATCAGGTTCACGTCCGGTGGGTGAGGGCGCAGAAGTGGCAGGCGACGCGCGGCAGGAACGACGAGGGGTGGCGGACGGCGCCGGGCCCGCGACAGGGGACGCGCAGGTCGACCAGATCGTGGCCGTCCTCCGGGAGCTCCCGGATCTCCCGGTCGCCGAGCATGCCGAGGTGTTCCTCGAGGTCCATGGGCGTCTGGGCGGCGAACTGAATCCGGAGCAGAAGCTCCGCCAGGCAGGAGCCCATGGCTCGCCTTGACCAGGAACTCGTAGCGCGGGGTCTCGCGCGGTCCCGCTCCCATGCGGCGCAGCTGATCGCCGCGGGCAGGGTGCTCAGGGAGGGCAGCGTGGCGCTGAAGCCCGCTGCCCCGACCCTCCCGACCGATGACCTCCGGGTCGAGGAGCGCGGCGAGGAGTACGTGAGCCGCGCGGGCACCAAGCTCGACGGGGCGCTCCGCGCCTTCCCCGCCGTCGATCCGGCGGGGAAGCGATGCCTGGACGCCGGAGCTTCGACCGGAGGATTCACCGACGTCCTCCTCCGGCGCGGCGCTCGGGAAGTAGCCGCCGTCGACGTCGGACACGGCCAGCTCGTCCAGCAATTACGGGACGACCCGCGCGTGCTGGTGTTCGAGGGCATGAACGTCCGACACCTCGAGCCGGCGCAGATCGGCGGCCGGGTCGACCTCACCGTCGCGGACCTGTCCTTCATCTCGCTTCGTCTGGTCCTGGGGGCCCTGGCCGACGCGACAAAGGCCGGCGGCGAGCTGCTCCTGATGGTGAAGCCGCAGTTCGAGGTCGGCCGGGGGCGCCTCAACCGGCTCGGCGTCGTGACATCGACGCATGCCCGGCGCGACGCCGTGGCAGGAGTGGTGCGCGGCGCCCTCGGGTACGGACTGGACATCGGGGGCCTCGCGCAGAGCGAACTGCCGGGCCAGGACGGCAACCTGGAGTACTTCGTGTGGATAAAGGTGCCCCGCGACGGATTGATGCCTAGGATCGAGGGGGAGCTGGACCGGTTGACGGACCATGCGCTCGACCAGAGCGCACTCTTCGCCAGCCCGGGACGCCCGACCGACCAGACGGAGCTTGATGAGTAGAAGAATCCTTGTGCTCGCGCACACCGGCCGCAGGAACGCCATGGTGGCGGCACAGGAAGCGTGCACGCGCCTCCACGACCTGGGCCTCCAGCCTGTGCTGCGCCGCGAGGAGCTGGCCGACATCCAGCGCGAGTACGGGGAACTCGCCGCTCCCGCCGAGGTGCTGGGCGACGGCGTCGACTTCGGCGACGTGGAACTGGTGATGGTGCTCGGTGGTGACGGCACCATCCTCCGGGCGGCCGAACTCGTCCGCGAGGCGGACATCCCCCTGCTCGGCGTCAACCTCGGGCATGTCGGGTTCCTGGCCGAGAGCGAACGCGCGGACCTCGAGGAGACCGTGCGGTGGGTCGCGGACCGCAGCTACACCGTGGAGGAGAGGACCACCATCGATGTCCTCGTGTGGCACGGCGACACCCTGCTCGGGCAGAGCTGGGCGCTCAACGAGGCGGCCGTCGAGAAGGCGAACCGTGAGCGGATGATCGAGGTCGTCATGGAGGTCGACGGTCGGCCCGTGAGCTCCTTCGGCTGTGACGGCGTCGTCCTGGCGACGCCCACCGGTTCCACCGCCTATGCCTTCTCCGCCAGCGGACCGATCGTGTGGCCGGAGGTCGAGGCCCTGTTGATGGTCCCCATCAGCGCCCACGCGCTGTTCGCGAAGCCGCTCGTCGTCGCGCCGACCTCGGTGCTCGCCGTCGAACTGCTGACCCGCACCGAGGCGTCGGGCGTGCTGTGGTGCGACGGACGCAGGAGCATCGACCTGCCGCCCGGCGCACGTGTCGAGGTCCGTCGGTCGGAGCATCCCGTGCGGCTCGCGCGGACGCATCAGACGCCGTTCTCGGAGCGCCTCGTCCGCAAGTTCGAGCTACCCATCCAGGGGTGGCGGGGCCCCGTGAAGCACCAGGACGGACCAACACGATGATCGAGGAGATGCGCATCCGCGACCTCGGCGTCATCACCGACGCCACTCTCAACCTCGGGCCGGGCCTGACGGTCGTGACCGGCGAGACCGGCGCGGGCAAGACCATGGTCATCACGGCCCTGGGGCTGCTCCGCGGAGCACGCTCGGACGCGGGTGCCGTGCGGCTCGGCGCCAGATCCGCGTCCGCCGAAGCCGTCCTCCGGCTCGATCCGGCCAGCCCGGCCGCCCTGCGGGCGGCGGAGGCGGGTGCTGCCCTGGAGGAGTACGAGGGCGTCGCGGAACTGATCCTCGCCCGCACCGTCACGAGCGAGGGGCGCAGTCGGGCGTACGTCGGCGGGCGGGCCGCTCCCGTCGGCGTCCTCGCCGAACTGGGGGACGAACTCGTCGTCGTGCACGGGCAGTCCGACCAGCTGCGGCTCAAGGGCGCCCCGGCGCAGCGGCAGGCGTTGGACAAGTTCGGCGGCAAGCCCGTCGAGGAGGCGCTGCGGGACTACGCGGACGCCTTCCGCCGGTGGCGGGACGCTCTGGCCGAGCGTGACCGGCTGAGGAGCGAGGCGCGGGAGCGGCTGCGCGAGGCCGAGGGCCTGGAGGCGGCGCTGACGGAGATCGGCGACCTCGACCCCCAGCCGGGGGAGGACGCCGCGCTGAAGGCCGAATCGATGCGGCTGGGCAACCTGGAGGAACTGCGGACCGCAGCACTCGTGGCCCACCAGGCGCTCGTCTCGGAAGACATCGGGGCCAGTGCGGACGCCGTGTCACTGGTGGACGAGGCCAAGCGTCAGCTCGAAGCGGTCGCCGAGCACGACGCCGACCTCGGGAAGCTCGCGGAGCGGCTCGCGGAGGTCGGCTACCTGCTGGCCGACATCTCCGCCGAACTGGCGGGATACGGGACAGCCCTCGACGGCGAGGGCGCCGGCAGGCTGGAGGAGGTCGAATCCCGCCGTGCGGCACTCTCCGTCCTCGTGCGGAAGTATGCCCCGAGCATCGACGAGGTGCTGGCCTGGCAGGAGGACGCCGTCAAGCGCCTGCTCGAACTCAGCGGCGACTCCTCCCGCGTGGAGGAGCTCGACGACGTCATCGACGGCCTCGACCGGCAGGTGCACGAACTCGCGGACGCGCTGTCGTCCCTGCGCCGCGCCGCTGCCGAGAGCCTGGCCGAGAAGGTCAGCGACGAGCTCACCGCCCTCGCGATGCCGGACGCCCAGCTGCTGATCGAGGTCACGCCGGCAGAGGCGCTGACTCTCCACGGTGCCGACGACATCGCCTTCAACCTGCAGCCGCACCCCGGGTCGGCACCGCGCGCGCTGGGCAAGGGAGCCTCCGGCGGCGAGCTCTCGCGGGTCATGCTCGCCATCGAGGTGGTCCTCGCGGCGGTGGACCCCGTACCGACCTTCGTCTTCGACGAGGTGGACGCCGGCGTGGGCGGCAAGGCCGCCGTCGAGATCGGCCGACGCCTCGCGATGCTGGCGGAGCACGTGCAGGTCATCGTGGTGACGCACCTCCCGCAGGTCGCGGCCTTCGCGGCGCGGCACATCCGCGTCACGAAGAACGTGTCGCGGGACGGGGACGGCGGTGGCGTCACCGCCAGCGATGTCGAGGTGCTGCCCGACGACGAGCGCGTGCGGGAGCTGGCCAGGATGCTCGCAGGCCAGGAGGACTCGGCATCGGCACGCGCCCACGCCGAGGAGCTCCTCGCCGATGCCGCCCGCACCTCCGCTCGGTGATAGGCTTGAATTCCGTGGCGCAGCAAATAAACTCCCGGTTCCTTAAATCCGCAACGACCAAGCACATCTTCGTGACTGGCGGCGTGGCCTCCTCACTCGGCAAGGGACTGACGGCTTCCAGCCTGGGTCACCTCCTGAGGGCGCGCGGCCTCTCCGTGACGATGCAGAAGCTTGATCCCTACCTCAACGTCGACCCCGGCACGATGAACCCCTTCCAGCACGGCGAGGTGTTTGTCACGGACGACGGCTCCGAGACCGATCTCGACATCGGGCACTACGAACGGTTCCTCGACGAGAACCTCGACGGTTCGGCGAACGTCACGACGGGCCAGGTCTACTCGACGGTCATCGCGAAGGAACGCCGCGGGGAGTACCTCGGAGACACCGTCCAGGTCATCCCGCACATCACGGACGAGATCAAGCGGCGCATGCGCCTGCCGGCCGAAGGGGCACCGGGCAAGAAGGCGCCCGATGTCATCATCACCGAGATCGGCGGCACGGTCGGTGACATCGAGTCGCAGCCCTTCCTCGAGTCGGCCCGCCAGGTCCGCCAGGACATCGGCCGGAACAACGTCTTCTTCCTGCACGTCTCGCTGGTCCCGTACATCGGCCCGTCCCAGGAACTGAAGACCAAGCCCACCCAGCACTCCGTCGCGATGCTGCGCTCCATCGGTATCCAGCCCGACGCCATCGTCATCCGCTCGGACCGCGAGGTCCCCGCGGCGATGCGGGAGAAGATCGGCCGCATGTGCGACGTCGACCTCGACGCCGTCGTCAACGCCGCGGATGCGCCCAGCATCTACGACATCCCGAAGACCCTGCACGCCCAGGGCCTCGACGCCTACATCGTCCAGTCGCTCGACCTGAAGTTCAAGGACGTCAACTGGACCAAGTGGAACAAGCTCCTCGAGGCCGTCCACAACCCGAAGCACCAGGTCGAGGTCGCGCTCGTCGGCAAGTACATCGACCTCCCCGACGCCTACCTGTCGGTCACCGAGGCACTGCGGGCGGGTGGCTTCGCGAACAAGGCGAAGGTCACGATCAAGTGGGTCCCCTCCGACGAGTGCCAGACGCCCGAGGGCGCGAAGAAGGCCCTCGACGGCGTGGACGCGGTGTGCATCCCGGGCGGTTTCGGCATCCGCGGACTCGAGGGGAAGCTCGGAGCGCTGACCTATGCCCGCGAGAACAGGATCCCGACCCTCGGCCTGTGCCTGGGCCTGCAGTGCATGGTCATCGAGTACGCCCGGAACGTGGTCGGACTCGAGGGCGCGTCCTCCAGCGAGTTCGAACCGGACACGGAGTACCCGGTCATCGCGACGATGGCCGAGCAGCTCCACATCGTGGCCGGCGAGGGGGACATGGGCGGCACGATGCGCCTGGGCCGATGGGAGGCGAAGCTCCAGGAGGGCTCCGTCATCGCCGGGACCTACGGCAAGACCACGGTGTTCGAACGGCACCGCCACCGCTACGAGGTGAACAACGAGTTCCGCCAGCAGATCGCCGACGCCGGCCTCGTCTTCTCCGGGACGACGACGGACGGCAAGCTCGTCGAGTTCGCCGAACTGCCGAAGGACGTGCACCCCTACTACGTCTCCACGCAGGCGCACCCCGAACTGGGGTCGCGTCCCACGCGGCCGCACCCGCTCTTCGCGGGCCTCGTCAAGGCGGCCCTCGAGCGCCGCGGCGCGAAGGCCTGACCGTGCAGCCGGTCGGCAACGGCGACGCCACGTTCGGCGACGAGCAGAGCCCGCGCCGGCTCCTCGGGACCACCACGGTCTACGAGGGGCGGGTGTGGGACGTCGTCAGCGAGGAGTTCACCCTCACGGACGACGGCGAGTCCATCACGCGCGACTTCATCCGGCACCCCGGGGCCGTCGCCGTGCTGGTGCTCGACGGCGACGGGCAGGTGCTCCTCCTGCGCCAGTACCGGCACCCGGTGCGCATGGCGCTGTGGGAGATCCCCGCCGGCCTCCTCGACGAGGAGGGTGAGGAGTTCGTCGACGCCGCCGCCCGCGAGCTCGCCGAGGAGGCCGACCTCACCGCCCGGCAGTGGCACGTCCTCGTCGATCTCTTCCTCTCACCCGGGTCCTCCTCCGAGGCGCTGCGCGTGTACCTCGCGCGGGGTATCGGTGAGGTGCCCGAGGCGGACCGCCATACCCGCACCCACGAGGAGGCCGAGATCGAACTCCGGTGGGTTGACCTCGACGCCGCGGTGGACGCGGTGCTCGAAGGCCGCATCCACAGTCCGTCCGCGGCTGCTGCGATCCTCGCGGCCCGGGTGGCCCGGGAGAACGGCTTCGTGGACCTCCGGCCTGCCACGACGCCCTGGCCCGAGCACCCCAGCCGGCACTCCACCTGGCCGCACGGCGCCGTGTTCGAGGCCTGACGACGGTGCCGGACCCGACTGCGGGGACGACGATGCCGGACCGGACCGGGGAGGCCCGTCCGGTACGGTCCGGCGTGCCGGTGCTCCCGGCCGACGTGTCCACCGGCGGCGCGGAGTCCGACGTGTCCACCGGCGGCGCGGAGTCCGACGTGTCCACCGGCGGCGCGGAGTCCGACGTGTCCACCGGCGGTGCGGAGTCCGGACCGCTGTCGGGCCTCGTCCGGGACTACCTGCAGCACATGTCCGTGGAGCGGGGACTGTCCGCCAACACGCTCGCCGCCTATCGCCGCGACCTGCGGCGCTATGAGGCCTTCCTCGACGCGCGCGGCGTGGACGAGGCAGCGAGGATCAGCCGACACGACGTGTCGGCCTTCGCGCAGGCCGTCGTCTCGGGGGAGGACGGCCTGTCGGCCCTGAGCCCGCGTTCTGCCGCGCGGACCATCGTCGCCGTCCGCGGGCTGCATCGCTTCTGGGCCCTGGAGGGGGTCACCGAGGGTGACCCGGCACGCGAGGTCCACCCGCCCATGACGGGCCGGCGCCTGCCGAAGGCCATCCCCGTGGCCGACGTCGTGCGCATCCTGGAGGCCGTCGACACCGGGACGCCGTCGGGCCGGCGGGACCGTGCTCTCCTCGAGTTCCTGTATTCCACCGGAGCCCGGATCAGTGAGGCGGTGGGCCTGGACGTCGACGACGTCTCCGTCACGGACGTGGTCGACGGTCCCGCCGTCGTCCGGCTCACCGGCAAGGGCTCGAAGGAGCGACTCGTGCCCGTGGGCTCCTACGCGGCCCGTGCGGTCGACACCTACCTCGTGCAGGGGCGCCCCGCTCTCGCCGCGAAGGGCAAGGGCAGCCCGGCGCTCTTCCTCAACACGCGCGGTGGGCGCCTGAGCCGCCAGAGCGCGTGGAGCATCCTGAAGTCGGCGACGGAGCGGGCGGCGGTGCAGCGGGACGTCTCCCCGCACACGCTCCGGCACTCCTTCGCGACCCACCTGCTGGAGGGTGGTGCCGACGTGCGCGTGGTCCAGGAACTGCTCGGGCATGCCTCCGTCACGACCACCCAGGTCTACACGCTGGTCACCGCGGAGACACTGCGGGAAGTGTATGCCGCCGCGCACCCCCGGGCCCGCGCCTGACATGGCAGGGGCGACGGGCATACCCGGAACACCCGCTCTCCCGGGCGAGTGGCAGACCATCGACGGGATCGCGTACCGCAACGTGGCCCTCTGCTTCCTCTTCCGGGTCCACGACGGCGTACGGGAGGTCCTGCTCGGACTGAAGCGCACCGGTTTCGGGACTGGCCGGGTCGTGGCCCTGGGCGGGAAGATCGACGGGCAGGAATCCGCGGTCGATGCGGCGGTCCGCGAGGTCGCCGAGGAGAGCGGGATTCAGCTCTCGGCCGCCGATGTCCGCAGTGCCGGACGGATCACCTGGTCGTTCCCGGCCCAGCCGGGCTGGAACATGGCCGCGCACCTCTTCACGGCGGATGCCGGGAACGCCCTGCCGGTGGCCGGCGAGGAGATCGAGCCGCGCTGGTACGCCGTCGACGCACTGCCGTGGAACGGCATGTGGCAGGACGGCCCCCACTGGATCCCGGCGCTGCTCGACGGGCATCCGGTCGACGCGCGCATCGTCATGGCTCCCGACAACGAAGCGGTGGACAGCGCCGTCCTGGAGTGACCGGGTGCGTGCCGGCGGCACGGTGGGGTGCCGCCGGCTCCCGGTGCTCAGCTCCCGCCCACGTGCCGTTCGTCCGGGCCGCTGTAGAGGCTCAGGGGACGGATGAGCGAGTTCGACGCCACCTGTTCCATGATGTGCGCTGTCCACCCGGTGATCCGCGCGGCGATGAACAGCGGAGTGAACATCTCCGTGTCGAAGCCCATCAGGTGGTAGGTGGGGCCGGCCGGATAGTCGAGGTTGGGCTTGATGCCCTTGGCCTCGTCCATCGCGGTCTCGAGTCCTGAGTACAGCCCGAGGATCTCGCTGCGTCCGTAGTATCCGATCATCGCGTCGAGCGCGGACTTCATCGTCGGGACGCGCGAGTCCCCGTTCTTGTAGACACGGTGCCCGAAGCCCATGACTTTCTTCTTGGCCGCCAGGGCCTCCTCCATCCAGGCCTTGGCACGTGCCGCGGCGTCCTCCGCGGACTCGTCCTCGCGGATGCCGATCTCCTCGAACGTGTGCATGACGGCCTCGTTCGCACCGCCGTGCAATGCACCCTTGAGCGCGCCGATGGCGCCGGTGACAGCGGAGTGCAGGTCGGAGAGCGTCGAGGTGATGACCCGCGCGGTGAACGTCGACGCGTTGAAGGAGTGCTCGGCGTACAGGACCATCGAGACGTCGAACGCGTGCACCACCTCGGCGGGGGCTTCCTCCCCGAAGGTCATCCAGAGGAAGTTCGCCGAGTAGCCGAGGTCGTCGCGGGGCTCCACGAGCGCCTGGCCGCGGCGACGGCGCTGGTCGTAGGCGACGACCGCGGGGAAGGCGGCGAACAGTGCGGCGGCCTTCTCCATGTTCGCCTCGACGGAATCGTCTCCAGCCAGCGGATGGCAGGCGCCCAGGACGGACACGGCCGTCCGCGCGACGTCCATGGGGTGCGCGGTGGCGGGCAGCAGGTCGATCGCCGCGATCACGTTCTCCGGCAGGCTCCGGTGCGCGCGTTCGACGGCGTCGAAGCGCTGCCGTTCGGCGGCGTCGGGCAGGTCGCCGTTCCACAGCAGGTAGGCGACGTCCTCGAAGTCGCGGTGCCCTGCCAGTTCCTGCACGGGGTACCCCCGGTACAGCAGGGAATTGGTCTCCGGGTTGACCTTCGAGATGGCGGTGTAGTCGACGACTACCCCGGCGAGCCCCTTGTGGATCTCTGGTCCGGTCACGGCTGCTCCTTCTGGGAATTCGGTCCTGGAGCCGGCGACAGCGCGTCGGCGATGGTCAACGGTCCGCTCCGCCGTCGCGGTGGCGCCCCTCCGGCACCTCGAAGTTGAAGACCGAGGAGTCGAAGCGGTTGTACCCCTCGTAGTCCACCAGGTCGTACAGGCGGCTGCGCGTCTGCATCTCTCCCACGACCGCCTCCTGCGTCCCGTGGGCCCTGATCGAGTCCAGCGTACGCTCGGCGGCGCCCATCGCACTGCGGAGCAGGGTGACCGGGTAGATCACCATGGTCACGCCCGCGTCCTGCAGCTGGTCGACCGTGAAGAGATCACTCTTGCCGAACTCCGTCATGTTGGCCAGGATCGGCACGTCGACGGCCTCCCGGATGGCCCGGAACTCCTCGAGGCTGCGCATCGCCTCGGGGAAGATGGCGTCCGCCCCGGCGTCCACGAGCGCCCGGGACCGTTCCTGGGCCGCTGCGAGCGTGTCCGTCCCCCGGATGTCGGTGCGGGCCATGATGAGGAAGTCCGGGTCACGCCGGGCGTCGGCTGCTGCGCGGATGCGCTTGACGGCGGTGTCGAGGTCGACGACGTTCTTGCCGTCGAGGTGGCCGCAGCGCTTCGGGTTGAACTGGTCCTCGATGTGGCAGCCGGCGAGTCCGGCGTTCTCGAACTCCTGGACGCTGCGGGCGACGTTCATCGGTTCTCCGAAGCCCGTGTCGGCGTCGACGATGCACGGCAGGTCGGTCATGCGGGCGATCTGGCCGGCGCGGTGTGCGACCTCGGTGAGGGTGGTCAGGCCGATGTCCGGCAGCCCGAGATCGGCCGCGATCACGGCCCCGGAGATGTAGACGCCGTCGAACCCCCTGTCCCCGATGAGCCGGGCCGACAGGGGGTTGAAGGCGCCGGGGAACTGCTGGAGCCGACCAGAGGCCAGGGACTCCCGGAGTGTCCGGCGCTTCTGCTCGGGTGGCACGCTCGAGTACAGCACGGCGGCCTACAGGAGTCCCTGCGGCGCGGCGGCCGCATCGAGGTACCCGGGGCGGGCGACGATGTTGAGCTGCCCGAGCGAACCGGCCGGGAGATCCGGCAGCTGCTCGACGGCGGCGAGGAAGCGGTCGAGCTCGGTGTCGTCGACGATGCCTGCCGCCAGCATCCGCAACTTGGCGACGTAGTCGGCCCGTGCGAAGGGCCGTGCACCGAGGGGGTGCGCATCCGCCACCGCGATCTCGTCGGTGATGACGGTGCCGTCGGTCAGGGTGATCTCCACCCTGCCGCCGAACGCCTTCTCCGCGATGTCCAGGGAGTGGTACCGACGGGTCCACTCGGGGTCCTCGACGGTGGTGACCTTGTGCCAGAGTGCCACGGTGTCCGGACGGGCAGCGCGGGCCGGGGCGTAGGAGTCCTCGTGGTGCCAGCGGCCGTCCTGCAGGGCCACGGTGAAGATGTAGGGGATCGAGTGGTCGAGCGTCTCCCGCGAGGCGGTCGGATCGTACTTCTGCGGGTCGTTGGCGCCGGACCCGATGACGTAGTGGGTGTGGTGCGATGTGGCGATGACGACGGACGCGACGTTCTCCGGGTCCGTCACCTCCGGATGGGAGCCGTGGAGGCGCCGCGCGAGGTCGATCCAGGCCTGTGCCTGGTACTCGGCGGAGTGCTCCTTCGTATAGGTGTCGAGGATGGCACGCTTGGCTTCACCCGGCGCCGGCAGGGGCACGTCGTAGGAGGCTTCAGGCCCGTCGAGCAGCCAGGCGATCACGCCGTCCTCGCCCTCGTAGATCGGGGTGGGGGAGGTCTGGCACCGCATGGCGCGGTCGACCGCCTCCACGGCCATCTTGCCGGCGAAGGCCGGGGCGTGTGCCTTCCAGGTCGAGATCTCGCCCTTGCGGGACTGGCGCGTCGCCGTCGTGGTGTGCAGGGCCTGGCCGACGGCGTGGAAGACGACGTCGCGGTCGAGGCCGAGGAGCGTGCCGATGCCTGCCGCGGCGGAGGGGCCGAGGTGGGCCACGTGGTCGATCTTGTGCTCGTGCAGGCAGATGGCCTTCACGAGGTCGACCTGGATCTCGTAGCCCGTGGCGATCGCCCGCACGAGGTCCCGGCCGGAGGCGCCGGTGTGCTGAGCGGCCGCGAGGATCGGCGGGATGTTGTCCCCCGGGTGGGAGTAGTCGGCGGCGAGGAAGGTGTCGTGGTAGTCGAGTTCACGCACTGCGACGCCGTTGGCCCAGGCGGCCCACTCGGCCGAGACGGGGGAGTCGATGCCGAAGACGGACGCACCCGAGCCGTGCGCGGACACGGGGTGGCTCGACGCCTGGGCGCGGGCCGCGACGACCGGGGCACGGTTCAGCGACGCGACGGCGACGGAGGCGTTGTCGATGATGCGGTTGATCACCATGTCGGTGACCTCCGGGGTGACCTCGACGTCGTCCGCTGCGACGTCGGCGATCTTCCACGCGAGCTGCCCGGTCCGGGGCAGGTTCTCCTCGCTGCGGTGGACGCGGACGGGATGGATGTCAACCATGGTGTTCCTCTCGATGGTTCGGCGACGTGTCATGGTCCCCGGTGGGTGGGGACAGGAGGTGCTGCAGGCTGTTGTGGAGGTGCACGCGCATCGAGGCCTCCGCGAGGTCGGCGTGTCCGGCGCTCAGCGCGAGCGCGATCTGCTCGTGTTCGCGTGCCGAGGCCAGGAGTCGGCGCGGGTTGTCCCGGGCGAGTCGGCGGACCCGCGCCAGATGGGTGCGGATGGGTTTCTGCGCCTGGAGGAGGTACGGATTGAGTGCGGCCTCGTCGACAGCCCGGTCGAGCCGCGCGACGAGTCCGTAATATGCGTCCTGCCCGCCACCGTCGCCCTCGATGAGTCTCCCGGACGCCGCGAACTCGTCGGCGAGCGCGGCGAACACCGCGTGGTCCCCGCGACGGGCGGCGAGCCGGACGGCGGCGCACTCCAGGGGCAGCCGCACGTCGAACAGGTCCGTGACGGCGTCGAGGGAGATCGCGGAGACGACCACCCCGCGCCCGCTGTGCGGGGTGGCCAGACCTTCGGCGACGAGCCGGGACAGTGCCTCACGCACAGGGGTCCGCGACACACCCAGCCGGGCGGACTGTTCCACCTCCGCGAGCAGCTCGCCGGGGGCGAGTCTCCACTCCACGATGTCGGAGCGGAGCAGGGAGTAGGCGCGGTCGCTGGCCCGCATCGGCGTCCTCCCCGTCGTCCTGTCCGCGCTCGCGCTACGAGCGCTCTTCCTCCTCAATGTATACAAGAAGCAGCACGAAGTCCACGCTGGGCCCGTCGGGACGGCGTCGACTCCTCCCTGTGTATACAGAAAGAGTCGCGGAAAGGCCGTGATACTGTTCCCCCACCACGCGCGACGAGGGGCGATCATGGCTGCTGCAGCATCCCGGGACGGACACGACACCGGAGGGCCGGACCAGTACCGACGACTGCACGCTGCGAGCCTCGCGGACCCCGAGGCCTTCTGGCTCGAGGCTGCCCGCGCCGTCGACTGGAGCACGCCGCCGGTCGCCGCCCTCGATGCCTCCGCCGCCCCGCTCTACCGATGGTTCCCGGATGCTTCCCTGAACACGAGCTACAACGCCCTCGACCGGCATGTCGAGGCGGGCCACGGCGACCGGGTGGCGCTGGTCCACGATTCGGCGATGCTGGGCACGACCCGCTCGTACACCTATGCCGGCCTGCGGGACGAGGTCGCCGTCTTCGCCGGCGTGCTGGCAGGGCTGGGCGTCGGGAAGGGCGACCGGGTGCTGGTCTACCTGCCGATGATCCCCGAGGCCGTGGTGGCCATGCTCGCCGCCGCACGCCTCGGTGCCGTGCACTCCGTGGTGTTCGGCGGCTTCGCCCCGGCGGAGCTGGCAGCCCGCATCCGCGACGCCCGGCCCGCCGCCGTCGTCACGGCGTCGGGCGGGCTGGAACCCGGGCGACGCGTGGAATACCTGCCGGCGGTGCAGGAGGCACTCGCCCTCGCGGACAGTACCGGGACACCCGTCGTCGCCAAGGCACGCGAGGGCTTCGTGCACCGTATCGGGGACTACCGGCAGTCCGGCAGCCGCTGGGTGGACTGGGACGACGCCGTCGCCGCGGCCGAGCCGGTCGACCCGGTCGGGGTCGCTGCGACGGATCCCCTCTACATCCTCTACACCTCGGGCACGACGGGCGCCCCGAAGGGAGTGGTCCGCGACAACGGAGGCCACGCCGTCGCGCTCACGTGGTCCATGCGGGAGATCTTCGGCATCGGGCCGGGGGACGCGATGCTCACCGCCTCCGACGTCGGCTGGGTCGTGGGCCACTCCTACATCGTGTACGGGCCGCTCCTGGCCGGCGCCACGACCATCCTGTACGAGGGCAAGCCCGTGGGGACCCCCGACGCCGGTGCTTTCGGCAGGCTGATCGAACAGCACGGCGTCAGGGTGCTGTTCACCGCGCCCACGGCACTGCGGGCCATCCGCCGCGCCGATCCGGACGGCGCGCTCCTTCGCTCCCACGACCTGTCCGCCCTCGAAACCCTCTTCTCGGCGGGGGAGCGGCTCGACACCGGTACGTCCGCGTGGGTCGCCGACGTCCTCGGCACACCCGTCGTCGACAACTGGTGGCAGACGGAGACGGGCTGGCCCATCTGCGCCAATCCACGCGGCTTCGGCGGCGTGCCGCTGAAGCCCGGCTCGCCGTCGTTGCCGTCCCCGGGGTTCGACGTCGTCATCCTGGACCAGCACGGCACCCCCGTCCCGGCGGGTACGGAGGGCGGCATCGCCCTGCGGCTTCCGTTGCCGCCGGGCACCCTCCCGACCCTGTGGGGGAGCGACGCGCGGTACCGGGACTCCTACCTGGCCGCCTTCGAGGGCTACTACACGAGCGGGGACTCGGGCTACATGGACGAGGACGGCTACGTCTTCGTGATGGGACGGACCGACGACGTCATCAACGTCGCGGGCCACAGGCTCTCGACGGGGGCCATCGAACAGGTTCTCGCGCAGCATCCGGCCGTCGCCGAGTGCGCCGTGCTCGGCCTCCGGGATCCGCTCAAGGGCCAGCGTGCAAGCGGCTACGTGGTCCTCAAAGCCGGGGTGTCGGTCGATCCCGCGGACCTGGAAGCCGAACTCGTGGCCATGGTCCGCGGCACGATCGGTCCCGTGGCCGACTTCAGGTCCGCCGTGGTGGTGGACGCCCTCCCGAAGACCAGGTCGGGGAAGATCCTGCGGAGGACCATGCGGCAGATGGCAGCCGGGGAGCCCTATGCGGTGCCCTCGACGATCGAGGACCCGGCGGTCCTCGCCGTGCTGGAGCCGCTGCTGCGGCCCGTGCCCGCAGAATGACCCGTCTGCAGGGCTAGCGGTCCGCGCTGTTCCGCGCCCAGCTGTACTCGAACTCGGGGCGTCCCCTCGTGCCGTAGCGGGGCGTGCGGAGGACGGACTGCTGGTCCGCGAGGTACTCCAGGTACCGCCGCGCGGTGACCCTGGACATGGACAGGGCCTCCGACACCTCGATGGCGGACGTGGGTTCCTGCAGCGACTTCAGCAGGCGCGAGACCGCGCGGAGGGTCTCTGCGGAGAGTCCCTTGGGCAGGGTGGCGGCGGTGGCGGGCCGGAGCGAGGCGAACGCCTGGTCCACCTCGGCCTGCGTGGTGGCGGTCGCCTGCTCCACCAGGTTCTGGCGGAAGTCCCGGTAGGTGCCGAGTTTCTCCCTGAACGCCGAGTACGTGAAGGGTTTGATGAGGTACTGCACGATGCCGGACGAGATGGCGGAGCGCACCACGTGCAGATCCCGCACCGCCGTGATGGCGATGATGTCGAGCGGCAGACCGAGCCCGCGGATCCGGCGGATGATGTCGAGACCGTGGGCATCCGGCAGGTTCATGTCGAGCAGCATGAGGTCCGCGACGAGGTCCGCCCTGCCCGGTGCCTCGCCGGACGGCTGGAGGAAGACCGCGAGCTCCGCCCCACTCCGGGCGACGCCGACGAGCTCGAACCCGTCGAGCCGCCGGACGTATTCCGCATGGGCGTCCGCGGCCACCGGATCGTCCTCGACGACCAGGACACGTATTGCGCTCACGGGTGGCCCCCGTCGACGGCCAGGCGTACGGCCGGCGGACCCGACCGGTCCGGGGTGCCCGCGGGAGCCCCAGGGTAGGGGAGCCGAACCATGAAGCGGGCCCCGCCGTCCTCCGTGTCCGTCACCTCGAGCGTGCCCGCGAAGCGCTGGACGGCCTGCCGGACCAGCGCCAGCCCGAAACCGCGGCCGGCACCGGTGTCCTCCGCCGATTGCTTCGTGCTGTAGCCGACCTCGAACACCTTCGCCTTCTCGGAGTCGGGGAGGCCGTTCCCGCTGTCCTCGACGACGATCTCGAGTTCGGCCGTGCCGTTCCCGCCCGCCAGGCGGCGGACGACGAGGAGGACGCGGGATTCCTCCGAACCGGCCGCTTCGTCGAAGGCGTTGTCGAGGAGGTTGCCGATGATCGTCACGAGGTCCACGGGGTTCAGCGACCCGGCCTGCGCGTCGGGTGCGATCTGCGAGGTCAGGGTGATCCCGCGCTCGTTGGCCTGCGCGGCCTTGCCCACCAGCAGGGCCGCGAGGAAGGGCTCGTCGATGGCCTCGACCACCTCGTCGGTGAGGCGCTGGGACTGCTGCAGGTCCCGGGTGGCGAAGTCGATGGCGTCCGCGCTCCTGCCGAGTTCCACGAGCGACACGATCGTGTGCAGGCGGTTGGCGTGTTCGTGGGTCTGCGAGCGGAGGGCATCGGTGAGGGTGCGCATGGTCTCGACCTGTCCGGTCAGGGCCTCGATCTCCGTGTGGTCCCGCAGGGTCGTGACGGTGCCGAGCGCCCCGTGCGGATGGGCCGCCCGCCCGGGGATGGACGGCGGGACGGCGGGTTCCTGGTTGACCACGAGCACCCGGCTCTCGGTCAGGTGCACCTCGTCGCGCGCCCGCCGCCCCGAACCGAGGAGGTCCCGCAGGGACGGTGCCACCGCGAGGTGCGACGCCGGTATGGGCTTCCGTGTCCCGTCCAGTCCGAGGAGCCGCGCCGCCTGGTCGTTGTAGAGGACGAGGGAGCCGGCCGCATCGGTCAGCAGGAGGCCCTCGCGGACGGAGTGGAGCACGGAATCGTAGAACACGAAGGTGCGCGAGAGCTCGGCGGGTCCCATTCCCAGCGTCGCATCCCGCAGTCGTCGGCTGAGCAGGTAGGAGGCCAGCGCTCCGAGGGCGAGTGCGCCGAGCGCGATGAACGCGACCAGGGGGAGCTGCGCGTTCCGTGCAATGGCGGCACGATCCACCGTGATGCCCGCCGCGACCATCGCCCGCACCGCCCCGCCGTCGTCGACCACGGGGACGATGGACCGGATGGACGGGCCGAGGGTACCGGCGTAGGTCTCGGTCTGCGTCCGACCGGCCAGCGCTTCGGAGACCGAGCCGATGTAGGGCCTGCCGATCTGCTCCGGGGTGCGGTGCGTGAAGCGCGTCCTGTCGGTGTCCATGATCGTAATGAAGTCCACGCCCAGCCGGTCCATGACGTCCACGGCGTAGGGCTGCAGGGTGGCCGAGGGATCAGGCCCCTCGACGGCTTCGAGGACCGCCGGTTCGAGGGCGATGGCCGTGGCGACCGCGACCATGCGTTCGGCCGTGGCGTCGTTGACGCCCTGTTCGGCGTCCGCGTAGAGGATGACCGAGAGGGCAGCGGCAAGGACGAGGATGAACAGGAGTTGGGCCACAAAGAACTGCTGGGCGAGGCTCCATCGACTCACGCCGTGATCCTGCTCCTTCCGGTTCCTGCCGGTCCGGGACCGGGCCGCCGCGCCCCGGCGCCGGGCCACGACCAGTATGAACTCAATCGTGACCCCGGTCACGCCCGATGCGATGATGATGGGGAAATACTCAACAGTACGCTTCCTGGTACCTCCCCCGCGGACGAAGAACGACCTTCCCCGCCGGCGCCACCGGGCGGCCGAACACCTAGGGAGACACCATGGCTATGGCGCCATCGCGGTCCGACAGCGGACCCGCACAACCCCGCAAGCGGGTCGACAAGACCCACTTCCTCTACATCGCGGTCATTGTCGCCGTGGTGCTCGGCGCGATCCTCGGCCTGGCCGCCCCCGAATTCGCCAAGGCGCTCAAGCCGCTCGGGACGGGCTTCATCAACCTCATCAAGATGATGATCGCCCCCATCATCTTCTGCACCATCGTGCTCGGTATCGGTTCCATCGCCAAGGCTGCGACGGTCGGCAAGGTGGGTGGCCTGGCACTCGGCTACTTCATCCTCATGTCCACCTTCGCGCTCGCCATCGGCCTCGTCGTGGGCAACCTCATCCAGCCCGGCGAGGGCCTCGACATCTCGTCCTCGACCTACGAGGTGCCGGAGTCCGCCGAGGGCGGCGAGGGCGGCACCGTCGGCTTCCTGCTCAGCATCATCCCGACGACACTCCTGTCGGCCCTGACCGGGCCGAGCATCCTGCAGACCCTGTTCGTCGCGCTGCTCGTCGGCTTCGCCCTGCAGAAGATGGGCTCGGCGGGCAAGCCGGTCCTCCGCGGCATCGGACACATCCAGGCACTGGTCTTCCGCATCCTCGTCATGATCATGTGGCTCGCGCCCATCGGCGCCTTCGGCGCCATCGCGGCCGTGGTCGGTGAGACCGGCATCCAGGCGATCATCAGCATGGCCACCCTGATGATCGCGTTCTACATCACCTGCATCCTCTTCATCGTCGTCATCCTCGGCGGGCTGCTGAAGCTCGCCACCGGCGTCAACATCCTGAAGCTGATGAAGTACCTCGGCCGCGAGTACCTGCTCATCTTCAGCACCTCGTCCTCCGAAGCGGCGCTGCCCCGCCTCATCGCGAAGATGGAACACCTCGGTATCTCCAAGCCCGTGGTCGGCGTGACCGTCCCCACCGGGTACTCCTTCAACCTGGACGGGACCGCCATCTACCTCACGATGGCCTCGCTCTTCGTCGCGGAAGCCCTGGGCAAGCCACTGGCCCTCGGCGAGCAGATCTCCCTCCTGATCTTCATGATCATCGCCTCCAAGGGTGCGGCCGGCGTCACAGGTGCCGGCCTCGCGACCCTTGCCGGCGGCCTGCAGTCGCACCGCCCGGACCTGGTGGACGGTGTCGGCCTGATCGTCGGTATCGACCGGTTCATGTCCGAGGCCCGTGCCCTGACGAACTTCACCGGCAACGCCGTCGCCACCGTCCTGATCGGGACCTGGACCAGGGAGATCGACCGGGGCCGCGTCGACGAGGTCCTCGAGGGACGCCTGCCGTTCGACGAGACCACGATGAGCACCGATCACCGCTTCGACAACGACGACGTCGAGGACGGCGCGGAAGCCAGGACCGAGGCCGCCGTCCGGGGGAACACCGCTCCCTGACGCAGCACCTGTCGGACGGAGGTCCGCAACGAGACGACGGCGACGCCCCGGATTGCTTCCGGGGCGTCGCCGTCTCCGTCCGGCGGCCGCGAACCGGTGCCTGCCGCACGGGGCGGCACTCCGGCGCCCGTCCGTCGGACCGACCTTCGACCTCTGGTCGAGGTTCAAGGCTCGCGCCCGAACAGCAGGGCCCGCCACGGCGGTCGCCGTGGGCGTTGTACCGTTGACTATGAGAAATGCCGCTCGCGTTGGATCGTCGACCGGCCCGCACCGATTCTGATGGAAGCGTGGAGAACAACGTGAGTAGTGAACAGGGTTCCACAACTCTGCCCAGCGCAGTGGACGCGGGACTGGGCCCGACCGGCCGCCCTGTGACGGAATTCCCCGAGCCGAGGGTCCTGGAGTCGCACGGCCCGGCGCGGGTCATCGCGATGGTCAACCAGAAGGGCGGCGTCGGGAAGACGACGTCGACCATCAACCTGGGCGCGGCGCTCGCGGAGGCCGGACGGAAGGTCCTGCTGGTCGACTTCGACCCCCAGGGCGCCCTGTCCGCGGGCCTCGGCACCAACCCGCACGAACTCGACGTGACGGTGTACAACGTGCTGATGGACCGGAAGGTGACCATCCACGACGCCATCCAGCACACCGCGATCGAGAACATCGACCTGCTGCCGGCGAACATCGACCTGTCCGCCGCCGAGGTGCAGCTCGTCAACGAGGTGGCCCGCGAGCAGGTCCTCGACCGCGCGCTGCGCAAGGTGTCGGATGACTACGACGTCATCCTGATCGACTGCCAGCCCTCCCTCGGACTGCTGACGGTCAACGCCCTCACCGCGGCACACGGGGTCATCATCCCGCTGATCTGCGAGTTCTTCGCCCTGCGTGCCGTCGCGCTGCTGGTCGAGACCATCGAGAAGGTGCAGGACCGCCTGAACCCGAGGCTCCAGATCGACGGCGTGCTCGCCACGATGTACGACGCGCGGACCCTGCACAGCCGCGAAGTCATCGCGCGCCTCGTGGAGGCGTTCGGGGACAAGGTCTTCGAGACCGTCATCAAGCGCACCATCAAGTTCGCGGACGCGACCGTGGCCGCCGAGCCCATCACGTCCTATGCGGCGAACCACTCCGGAGCCGACGCCTACCGCAGGCTCGCGAAGGAGCTCATCAGCAGGGGTGGAGCGCCCTAGTGCCGATCGCCCCCGGGTCCGCCCGGTACAGCTAGATGGTGCCCATGACCACGCGTGGGGCAGGACGGCCGACGACGGTGGACCTCGGAACCCGGGGCGGAGCCGCAGCGCCGGCGGTCGACGGCGACGACACTGCGGCGCCGGCGGCCACGGGTCGCCCTGTCTTCGAGGTGCAGCTCACCAACTTCAGCGGGCCTTTCGACCTGCTGCTGAACCTGATCTCACGGCGGGAACTCGACATCACGGAGATCGCCCTCGCGCAGGTCACGGACGAGTTCATCGCCCACATCCGGAGGATCCAGGCCGCCGAGGGCGAATGGAAGCTCGACGAGGCGAGTGAGTTCCTCGTCGTCGCGGCCACGCTGCTCGACCTGAAGGCAGCGCGGCTCCTGCCGGCCGGCGCCGTCGAGGACGAGGAGGACATCGCGCTCCTCGAAGCCCGCGACCTCCTGTTCGCCCGCCTCCTCCAGTACAGGGCGTTCAAGGAGATGGCGCGGCACCTCGCGCAGCGGCTCGAGGAGGAGGACGCGCGCCACCCCCGCGACGTCCCCCTCGAACCCGAGTTCACCCGACTCCTCCCCGAACTCGTGTGGAAGCATTCCGCCGAGGAGTTCGCCGCCCTCGCCGCGAAGGTGCTGGCTCCGCGCCAGGAGCAGCCGCTGCAGGTCAGCATCGAGCATCTCCACGCACCACCGGTCAGCGTGCGGGACGAGGCCGTGGTGCTCCAGGACCTGCTGCTGGCCCGTGGCCCGCTGTCCTTCCGGCAGCTGACGGCGGACGCCGCGTCGCGACTGGTGCTCGTGGTGCGGTTCCTCGCGCTGCTCGAACTGTTCCGGGACGGCGCCATCTCCTTCGAGCAGTCGGCGCCGCTGTCCGAGTTGCTGGTGACCTGGAGCGCCGAGGACGACCGGTGGACCGCGGAACGGTTGACGAGCGACTTCGAAGGAGACCTCGTCGGAGCGCACGGTGACGGGGGCCGGCATGGATGAGCCCACCGGAGCCGATTCCGGCAGCGGGGAGATCCCCGTCGAGGAACTCCCGGGCGGGCTCCGCGGAGCGGTGGAGGCGATCCTCATGGTCGCCGACCGCCCCGTCACGGACGAACAGCTCGCTGCAGTGCTCGAGCGTCCGACGGCCCTGGTGCACGCGGTACTCGTGGAACTGCAGCGCGAGTACGACGGCTATACTGGGTCCGGCCCCCAGAACACCGAGCGCACTTCGCCGCGCGGTTTCGAACTACGGACCATCGCCGGCGGGTGGCGCATCTTCTCCCGGAAGCACTTCGCCTCCGTTGTCGCCGACTTCGTGCTCGACGGCCAGTCAGCCCGGCTCTCACAGGCAGCACTCGAGACCCTGGCGGTCATCGCGTACCGCCAGCCGGTGTCCCGTGCCCGGGTCTCAGCGATCCGGGGCGTCAATGTCGACTCGGTGGTCCGGACGCTGCTCCAGCGAGGACTGGTCGTCGAGCTCGAGACCGATCCGGAGACCGGTGCGGTCCTCTATGGGACCACCACCCTCTTTCTGGAAAGATTGGGGCTGGGCAGCGTCGACGAATTGCCCCGGATCGCTCCCCATCTGCCGGGCCTCGAGAGCCTTGGGGAGTATGACGAGACGACGTACTGAGCACGACCTACGAGAAGGACTTTCTACATGACACAGCAGCCAGGATCCGGTTCCGGACGCAATACGCCGCGCCGCGGCGGGTCGACCGGACGCCCATCCGATGCTGCCCGTGGCCGGAAGTCCTCGCCCCGCGGCGGCTCGGCGCAGGGCGCAGGCCGTCCGGCCGAGGGACGACCCTTCCAGGAGCGAGCAGAGCGCGGCGGCCGATCCGAGGGCCGTCCGTCCCAGGACCGCGGCGGACGTGATGCCGGCCGGTCCGAGGGCCGTCCGTCCCAGGACCGTTCAGAACGCGGCGGCCGCTCCGCCGAAGGCCGCCCGGCCTCCGCGGGCGGTGGACGCCGTGATTCCGCCGAGGGCCGTGCCCGTTCCGCCGCCGGCCGCCCGTCCTCGGGAACCCCGTCGGGCCGCTTCGGCGCGAAGACCCCAGGACGCCCCGCTGCCGGCTCCAAGCCGGGCTCCCGCTCCGGCGGGCAGGAGGGCGCCGGACGCCAGAAGCCCGCGGGACCCAAGGCCTTCGGCCGCGAGCGGTTCGGGCAGAATCTCGGACCGGTGCGTCCGGCCAGGCCCAGGCGTGCGAGCCGCCCTGCGGACGAGATCGACGTCCACAACCCGGAGGGCGTGCGCCTGCAGAAGGTCATGGCGCTCGCGGGCGTCGCCTCCCGCCGTGTCTGCGAGGAGATGATCCTCGACGGCCGCGTCGAGGTGGACGGCACCGTCGTGACGGAGCTCGGCGTGCGGGTCGATCCGGAGCAGGTCGCCATCCACGTGGACGGGATCCGCCTGCAGCTGGACGAGCACCTGAAGTACTACGTCTTCAACAAGCCGCGCGGGGTGGTCTCCACGATGGAGGATCCGGAGGGCCGCCCCTGCATCAGCGACTTCCTGAAGAACAAGAACAAGAACGAGCGCCTCTTCCACGTCGGCAGGCTCGACGCCGAGACCGAGGGCCTGCTCCTGCTCACGAACGACGGCGAGCTCACCAACCGCCTGACCCACCCGTCCTACGAGGTCCCGAAGACGTACCTCGTCCAGGTCCGCGGACCGATGGCGCAGGGTGTCGGCGCCCAGATGAAGGAGGGCATCGAGCTCGAGGACGGACTCGCCCAGGTGGACTCCTTCAAGCTCGTCGATTCGACGCCGGGCCACGTCCTCGTCGAGGTCGTCCTGCACTCCGGCCGCAACCGCGTGGTCCGGCGGCTCTTCGACGCCGTCGGCCACCCCGTCGAGCGCCTCGTGCGCACCCAGCTCGGACCCATCCGGGTCGGCGACCAGCGCCAGGGCAGCATCCGCGTGCTCGGGCGCCAGGAGGTCGGGCACCTGCTGGCATCGGTGGGCCTCTAGCCGATGTCCACGCGCACGGAACAGGGAACCCACCTCGCCGGTCCAGTCCTTGTCATCGGGGCGGGCCTGCTGGGGGCGAGCATCGGGTTGGGCCTGCGCGCGCGCGGGCTCGACGTCGTCCTGTCCGACAGCTCGCCGTCGACGGAAGCGGTGGCCCGCGACATCGGTGCGGGCCGGCTCCTCGACCAGGCGCAGGGCGCCGGCGAGTCGGTGTCACCCGAGCTGGTGGTCGTGGCGACGCCGCCCGACGTCACCGCCCGCGTGGTGGCCGGGGCACTGCTGGCCTATCCCGGCGCCGTCGTCGTGGACATCTGCAGCGTCAAGGAAGCCGTCCTGCGTGAACTCTCGGCGACCCCGGACGCCGCTGCGCACCTGTCCCGCTACGTGGGGACGCACCCCATGGCGGGCCGTGAGAAGTCCGGTCCGGTCGCCGCGCGGGCCGAGCTGTTCACCGGAGCACCCTGGGTCCTCTGCGCACACGCCGACAGCGCGCCCGAGGCCGTCCTGCGCGCCGAGTCGCTCGCCGTCGACCTCGGCGCCGTGCCCGCACGCATGTCCGTCGAGGAGCACGACGAGGCCGTCGCGCTCATCTCCCACCTCCCGCAGGTGGTGTCGTCGCTCGTCGCGAGCAGGCTGCAGGACTCACCCGTCCAGGCACTCTCCCTCGCGGGGAACGGGCTGCGGGACGTCACGCGGATCGCCGCGAGCGATCCGCGCCTGTGGGTGCAGATCCTGTCGGCCAACGCCGCCCGGCTCGTCGACATCCTCTACGGCGTCCGGGAGGACCTCGACCGCCTGATCGGCACGCTCGAGGACCCGACGGCGGGCGGCGCCCGCCTCGACATGGCGCAGCTGATGTCCGAGGGGAACGCGGGCCAGGCGCGCGTGCCCGGCAAGCACGGGACGCCGCCCAACTCCTTCGCACGCCTGACCGTGCTCGTCGACGACGTTCCGGGCCAGATCGCGAAGCTCCTCACGGAGATCGGCCACACCGGGATCAACGTCGAGGATTTCCGGCTCGAACACTCCCCGGGACGCGAGGTGGGCCTCGCCGAGCTCTCCGTCCTGCCAGGCAAACGACAAGAACTGACGGAGTCCCTCGTGCAGCGGGGCTGGAAGGTAGTGCAGTGATTCAGATCTCAGCAGAGACCATGCAGACATCCGACGCGGCGGAGCCGGCGGGGGAGGCGGTGGCGTCGAGCCCCTACTCCGGCTTCCGCCTCGGCAAGTCCCTCGTCGTCGCCATCGACGGCCCGTCGGGGTCGGGCAAGTCGAGCGTCAGCCGCGAGGTGGCCCGGCGCCTGCGCGCCGCCTACCTGGACACCGGGGCGATGTACCGGGCGGTCACGCTCCACTGCATCGCCACGGGCATCGACCTGGAGGACCGGGTCGCCGTCGAGGCGGCCGCGCGATCCATCGAACTCTTCATCAGCACCAGTCCGGACCGTGAGTCCGTGACGATCTCCGGCGACGACGTCACCGCGGCCATCCGCGAGCCGGAGGTGTCCTCGGCCGTCAGCGCGGTCGCGACGACCATGGGCGCCCGTGCGGAACTGATCCGCCGGCAGCGTGCGCTGATCGCTGGTGCAGGGCACCGCATCGTCGCCGAAGGGCGGGACATCACCACCGTCGTCGCCCCCGACGCCGAAGTGCGGATCCTCCTCACCGCCAGCGAGGAGGCCCGGCTGCGCCGTCGTGGCGACCAGCTCGGCGGGACGCAGTCGGAGGCCCAGCTCAAGCAGCAGGTCACCGAGCGTGATGCGAAGGACTCGACAGTGGTCGACTTCCAGCAGGCAGCGGACGGCGTGGTCACGCTCGACTCCTCGGACCTCGACTTCGAGCAGACCGTCGCGGCGGTCCTCGGCATCGTGCGCACGGTCGCGCACTAGCACCACCGCAAGAGCTTCCGGGCGCGAGCCCACCAGGATTACCGTCGGGAGACGGTGAACACCAACCGAAGGAAACAACGATGAGCGAGAACCTTTCGCCGAACGCGACGGACCAGGGCGCCGGACCCGACGAGGACTACGAGCCCACCGGCCAGGACCAGGTCAGCGAGCTGCTCGACACGCTCGACGACGCCGAGGCCGAGCAGCGGGCCGCGTCGCTCCGCGCCGGCCTCGAGGACTACGAGCTCGACGACGAGGACGCAGCGCTCCTCGCCCGCCAGGACGAGGACTTCGACGACGAGGCGGAGGGCCGGCTCAACCCCGTGCTCGCCATCGTCGGGCGACCGAACGTCGGCAAGTCCACCCTGGTGAACCGCATCCTCGGCCGCCGTGAGGCCGTCGTCGAGGACACCCCCGGCGTGACCCGTGACCGCGTGTCCTACCCGGCCCAGTGGTCGGGCCGCAACTTCACCCTGGTGGACACCGGTGGGTGGGAGCAGGACGCGAAGGGCATCGCCGCGCGCGTGGCCGACCAGGCGGAGATCGCGGTCGACATGGCCGACGCCGTCCTGCTCGTCGTCGATGCGACCGTCGGTGCCACCGCGACCGACGAGGCGGTCGTGCGCATGCTGCGCCGCAAGAAGAAGCCCGTCATCCTCGTGGCCAACAAGGTCGACGACATCCAGAACGAGGCCGACGCCTCCGTGCTGTGGGGACTCGGGTTCGGGCAGCCGTGGCCGGTGTCGGCCCTGCACGGGCGCGGCACCGCCGACATGCTCGACGAGGTCAACAAGACCCTGCCCGAGTTCTCCGAGCACGGCGGGATCGAGCGCTCCGGCGGCCCGCGCCGGATCGCACTGATCGGACGACCGAACGTCGGCAAGTCCTCCCTCCTGAACAAGCTCGCCGGCTCCGACCGCGTGGTCGTCGATCCCCTCGCCGGGACCACCCGCGACCCCGTGGACGAAATGATCGAGCTCGGCGGACGCACGTGGCGCTTCGTCGATACCGCGGGCATCCGCCGCCGGGTGCACATGCAGCAGGGGGCCGACTACTATGCCTCGCTGCGTACGCAGTCGGCACTGGAGAAGGCGGAGGTCGCCGTCGTGCTCCTCGCCGTCGACGAGGTGCTGAGCGAGCAGGACATCCGCATCCTGAACATGGCCATCGAGTCCGGGCGCGCGATCGTGCTGGCCTTCAACAAGTGGGACCTGCTCGACGACGAACGCCGCCGGTACCTCGAGCGCGAGATCGAGCAGGACCTGGCGCACGTCGACTGGGCGCCGCGCGTCAACATCTCGGCGCTGACGGGGTGGCACAAGGACCGCCTGGTGCCCGCGCTGGACGTCGCGCTCGAGTCGTGGGACCGGCGTATCCCGACGGGACGCCTCAACGCCTTCCTCGGTGAGCTCGTCGCCGCCCACCCGCACCCGGTGCGCGGTGGCAAGCAGCCCCGCATCCTCTTCGGCACGCAGGCCTCGAGCCGTCCGCCGAAGTTCGTCCTCTTCACCACGGGTTTCCTGGATCCGGGGTACCGCCGCTTCATCACCCGCCGCCTGCGGGAGACGTTCGGCTTCGAGGGCACACCCATCGAGGTCAGCATGCGCGTCCGCGAGAAGCGCAGCCGCAAGCGCTGACACCTCGCCGGTGTGCTGACCCGCCCGGGAAATGCTGTATTGTTATCCGAGTGGTTTGGCCTGCTGGACAGGCCGATCGGGATGTGGCGCAGCTTGGTAGCGCACTTGACTGGGGGTCAAGGGGTCGCAGGTTCAAATCCTGTCATCCCGACACTGCAGGGCCCGTTTCCACCGGCTTGATGGCCGGCGGAGGCGGGCTTTTTGCATGTCCGGGGGCAGGGCGAGCTCCCTCGCGCGGGGCAGGTGAGAGGCGCGTCACGGCGTCGCCGGATATGCCTATACTCGACCAGTATCCGTACCCGGGCGGGCAGTCCTGCCGCCCGGGAACCCGTGCGTCCGAAAGGCAACCATGAGCAACATCCCCGATGGCCTCTACTACACCGCGGAGCACGAATGGGTCAGTGAGCCCGCCGTCGACGGCACCGTGCGCATCGGCATCACCGACTTCGCCCAGGACGCGCTCGGGGACGTCGTCTACGTGCAGATGCCCGAGGAGGGCACCAGTGTGGCCGGCTCGGACGTCATCGGCGAGGTCGAGTCGACCAAGAGCGTCAGCGACATCTATGCCCCTGTCACGGGCGAGGTCGTCTCGCGCAACGAGGCGCTCGACGACGACCCGTCCCTGATCAACTCGGACCCCTACGGCGAGGGGTGGCTGCTCGAGATCAAGGTGGCCGATCCTTCCGTGGTGCAGAACCTCCTGAGTTCGGGCGACTACTCCCAGCAGGTAGGCTAGTTCTACCCGGCGAAGGCAGCGGGGATGGTGCGGCTGGTGACAACCTGCCGCACCGCGCAGTAGGGGAGGAAAGACCGATGGTGCCCGATGGAAATCCAGCCGTGAATGGAGAAGAGCCGAACATGACGTCTCCTGAGACAACGACGATCGGCCTGCCGCCGCAAGCCGCGACGACCGAGCTGGAGCGGCATCTGACGCGCGAGGAGCAGGCGTCCGTCGCGGCACTGCCGGCAGGCTCCGCACTCCTGATCGCCCACTCGGGACCGAACGCCGGCGCCCGGTTCCTCCTCGACGAGGACATCACGAAGGCCGGCCGGCACCCGAACGCGGACATCTTCCTCGACGACGTGACGGTCTCCCGTCAGCATGCCGAGTTCCGCCGGACCGACACCGGCTTCATGGTCGTGGACACCCGCAGCCTGAACGGGACGTACGTCAACAACGACCGCGTCGACTCCGTCGCGCTGCGCAACGGCAACGAGGTGCAGATCGGCAAGTTCCGCCTGACCTTCTACTCGGCGCGCACCGTTCCCGGCCAGGCCACCCAGCACACCGCAGCGCAGGCCTAGTCCGCTCCATGCCTTCCTCCCAACCCGCCCGCCGCCCGGCCGGCGTCGCGTCCGGCCTCTCCGGCTCCGGTGTCCTGAACATCGGTGAGGTCCTGCGCGAACTGGCCGGGGATTTCCCCCAGGTGACGGCGTCGAAGATCCGTTTCCTCGAGGAGAAGGGTCTGATCTCCCCGCAGCGCACGCGTGCCGGGTACCGCAAGTACACCGGACACGATGTCGAGCAGCTGCGCTTCGTCCTCGCACTGCAGCGGGACCAGTACCTCCCGCTGAAGGTCATCAAGGACTACGTCGACGCCATCGACCGCGGCGAACGTCCCGATTCGCTGCCCGGAGGCATGACGCTCTCCCCGCGGGTGGTGTCCGACCAGCTCTCCCGCGAGCTCACTGCGCACGGACGGAGGCTGACGGCGGAAACCCTCGCCGCCGAGGCGGGCGCGCCCAGGAGGCTCGTCGACGATCTCGTGAGTTTCGGGCTGATCACCGCCGTGGACAACCGCTTCGACGAGCACGCCCTCAAGATCACCAGGGCGTGCGTCCAACTCGAGAGCCACGGGATCGAGCCCCGCCACCTGAGGCCGTTCCGCGCGGCCGCCGACCGCGAACTCGGGCTCGTCGAGCGGGTGGTCGCCCCCGTCGCCTCCCGCAAGGACGTGGCATCGAAGGCGCGGGCCGCGGAGACGGCGCGTGAGATCAGCGAGTTGTGCCTCGGCCTGCACAGTGCCCTGGTGCACAGCCAGATAGCCCGGATGGACAGTTAGGCGGCATCCTGTGATCGAAGTAGAAGTGGTGGGCGTGCGGATCGAACTGCCGTCGAACCAGCCCCTGGTCCTGCTCAAGGAGACCGCGGGGGAGCGTCACCTGCCCATCTGGATCGGAGCGCCGGAGGCCAGTGCCATCGCCTTCGTGCAGCAGGGCATCGTGCCGCCACGGCCCATGACCCACGATCTGCTCGTCGACGTCGTCGCCGCGGCGGGCAAGGAGATCTCCGAGGTGCGCATCACCTCGGTGGAGGACACGGTCTACCACGCGCAGCTCGTCTTCAGTGATGGCGTGACGGTGAGTTCGCGGGCCTCGGACGCCCTGGCCGTCGCACTGCGCGTGCCCTGTCCCATCTACTGTGCCGACGAGGTCCTGGCGGTCGCCGGCGTCGAGATCGCCGATGCCGACGCGGAGGACGCGGAGGACGGCGACACGGAGGAGACCGCCGAGAAGGAGGTGCTCCAGTTCCGGGAGTTCCTCGCCGATGTCGAGCCCGAGGACTTCGAGCGCTGACGGCCCGGGTGGGCTGCAGGCCCACCGTCGGAGGCGCGGCCGGCGAGCCGCAGGCGACACGCCGACCCTTGGGGCCCAGCATCTTTGACCTCGACCCTCCCGCGATCTAACGTCGAAGCATACAGTTCCCATTGCGTGTGCGGGGGGCCCAGGGCACACTTGAGTGCACATCCTGAGGTTCCGCCCGCCCGGCAAATGTCCCCGGGAACCCGACGAGGAGGCAGCACGTGAGTCCGAAGGGTGACGCCGGCAAGGCATCCAGCCCGGCAGGCGCTGGTGTCCCGCCGAGCGCCCAGGGCTTACTGTTCACGGAAGACCTCCCCGTCCTCGACGAAGACGCCGGATATCGCGGTCCCACCGCCTGCAAAGCCGCAGGCATCACCTACCGGCAGCTCGACTACTGGGCACGTACCGGGCTCGTCGAACCCGCTGTCCGCGGGGCTTCGGGTTCGGGCACGCACCGCCTCTACGGATTCCGCGACATCCTCGTCCTCAAGGTGGTCAAGCGCCTGCTGGACACCGGGGTGTCCCTCCAGCAGATCCGCACCGCCGTGGAGCACCTCCGTGAGCGGGGCGTCGAGGACCTCGCCCAGATCACGCTCATGAGCGACGGCGCGAGCGTCTACGAGTGCACGTCCGCCGACGAGGTCATCGACCTCGTGCAGGGCGGACAGGGCGTCTTCGGGATCGCGGTCGGCCGGGTGTGGCGTGAGGTCGAAGGAAGCCTCGCGGCCCTTCCGAGCGAGCACGCTCCCGACCAGGAGTACCCCGGCGACGAACTCAGCAAGCGCCGGGCGACGCGCAAGATCAGCTGACAGCCGGCTGAGGTCCCCGCCCTGACGGCATCGCCCGCCCTGACACGGCGCGGCTCGGGAGCAGGAAGCTCCGCACCCCCTGATCGGGGCGTTCGTCCCCCTGAAAGATCGGTCCGGTCAGCGCTTCGGGCTGCGGCTCCGCATCCTGCCGGAATCGACGACGCTCTTCAGGAGGTCGTCGAAGTAGCCCGATGCCTGGCGCGCCGACTCACCCGGCCAGTGGTGGACCGAGTGGGCGGCCCCCTGGATCTGCTGCCAGTTCGCCTGCTCGGGGATCGTGGGGCTCAGCAGCAGGCCACCGAACATCTGCCGCATCTCGCGGAGCCGGAACGTGTGCTCGTCCGAGGTGGAGCGCACCCGGTTCGCGACGATGCCCGCGGTCTTGAGGTCGGGTGCGAACTCGCGGCGGAAGAGCTCGAGGGCCCGCATGGTGCGCTCGGTCCCCGCGACGGAGAACAGGCCCGGCTCTGCCACGAGCAGGACCTTGTTGCTGGCGGTCCACGCGATGCGCGTCAGTCCGTTGAGGGACGGCGGGCAGTCGATCAGCACCAGGCTGTAGCCCTCGACGCGGGACAGGAGCGTCGCCAGCCGGCGCTGGTCACGGCGCCCGAGATCCGGACGGTCGTAGATCCCGGAATAGGCGGATCCCATGGCGACGTCGAGCGTGGACGTGCGCGCTCTCGAATGCCGGGCGGCAGTCGCCACCCAGCCGCTCGGGACCGTGTTGCCGGCCAGGTCGCCGCGCCGCGCATTCTTCAGCAGACGCCCGATGTCGGTCTGGTCCGACGGCTTCACGCCGAGGGCCGTGGTCGCATCCGCGTGCGGATCGAGGTCGACGACGAGCGTCGGGATGCCGGCTGCAAGTGCGGCCGAGGCCAACCCCGTGGTGACCGACGTCTTGCCCACGCCGCCCTTGAGGCTGCTGATGCTCACTACCTGCACGTTCGAACCCACACCTATCCGGAACCGCCATGGAGGAAGGCGGCTCGCTCTTGATCCCCGTCCATCATAGGGTGGCCCCGCCCGACGCCCGGAACGGCAGGGATGCCCATCACCGGGACGACGACGCCCCGTGCGTTTCGTGCCGTGTCAGGGGCCCTCGACGTGGCGGACGTGCCGGGTAGGATCAGTCCAGCGTGAGGAACCCGACCGGCAAGGATGCAGGAGCACGATGTTCTCGAAGATTCTGGTGGCTAATCGTGGCGAGATCGCCATTCGTGCATTTCGGGCCGGTCATGAGGTGGGCGCGAAGACGGTGGCTGTGTTCCCCCACGAGGACCGGAACTCGATCCACCGGCAGAAGGCCGACGAGGCGTATCTGATCGGTGAGGAGGGCCACCCGGTGCGGGCGTACCTGGACATCGAGGAGATCATCCGGGTCGCGGTCGAGGCTGGCTGTGACGCGATCTACCCGGGCTACGGGTTCCTGTCGGAGAATCCGGGGTTGGCCCGGGCTGCGGCGGACACGGGGATCACGTTCGTGGGTCCGCCGGCGGATGTGCTGGAGCTCGCTGGGAACAAGGTCAAGGCGTTGGACGCGGCCCGGGCGGCGGGCATCCCGGTGCTCGCGTCCTCGCGGCCGAGCGCCGATGTGGACGAGCTGATCGCCGCGGCGGACGAGATCGGGTTCCCGGTGTTCGCGAAGGCCGTGGCCGGTGGCGGTGGGCGCGGGATGCGGCGGGTGGATACCCGCGAGGCGTTGCCGGAGGCCCTGGAGGCGGCGATGCGTGAGGCCCAGTCCGCGTTCGGGGATCCGACGATGTTCCTGGAGCAGGCGGTGCTGCGGCCCCGGCACATCGAGGTGCAGATCCTCGCCGACGCCGAGGGCAACGTCATGCACCTGTTCGAGCGGGACTGCTCGCTGCAGCGCCGGCACCAGAAGGTCATCGAGATCGCCCCGGCGCCGAACCTGGACGAGGGGATCCGGCAGGCCCTGCACCGGGACGCGGTGAAGTTCGCGACCGCGCTGGGCTATGTGAACGCGGGCACGGTGGAGTTCCTCGTGGACACGGTCGGGGAGCGGGCCGGCCAGCACGTGTTCATCGAGATGAACCCGCGCATCCAGGTCGAGCACACGGTCACCGAGGAGGTCACCGACGTGGACCTCGTGCAGTCGCAGTTGCGGATCGCGGCCGGGGAGACCCTGGCGGATCTGGGCCTGTCGCAGGAGACGGTGAGCCTGCGCGGCGCCGCCCTGCAAAGCCGCATCACGACGGAGGACCCGGCGAACGGGTTCCGGCCCGATGTGGGACGGATCTCCGCGTACCGGTCCGCCGGCGGAGCCGGGGTGCGCCTGGACGGTGGGACGGTGTATGCGGGGGCGGAGATCAGCCCGCACTTCGACTCGATGCTGGTGAAGCTCACCTGCCGGGGTCGGGACTACCCGGCTGCCGTCACGAGGGCGAGGCGTGCGTTGGCGGAGTTCCGGGTCCGCGGTGTCTCCACGAACATCTCCTTCCTGCAGGCGGTCCTGGACGACCCGGACTTCATCGCCGGGAACGTCGCCACCTCCTTCATCGACGAGCGTCCCGAGCTGCTCACCGCCCGCATCCCGGCCGACCGGGGCACGAAGCTGCTCACCTGGCTCGCGGACGTGACCGTGAACCAGCCCAACGGGGCACGGCCCGCGCACCTCGACCCGCGGGAGAAACTCCCCGAACTGCCCGCATCGACCGCCCTGGCCCAGGGTGAGCCCGAGGACCGGCAGGACGCGCAGGCTCCGATGGGGAGCCGGCAGCGCCTGCTGGAGCTCGGGCCGGAGGGCTTCGCGCGGGCGTTGCGGGAGCAGACGGCTGTGGCGGTGACGGACACGACGTTCCGGGACGCGCACCAGTCGCTGCTGGCCACGCGGGTGCGGACCCGTGACCTGGTCGCCGCGGGTGCGTCGGTGTCGGCGCTGACCCCGGGATTGCTGTCGGTGGAGGCGTGGGGCGGGGCGACCTATGACGTGGCGCTCCGGTTCCTGGGGGAGGACCCGTGGGAGCGCCTGGACGCGCTGCGCCGCCAGATCCCGGACATCTGCCTGCAGATGCTGCTGCGCGGCCGGAACACCGTCGGCTACACCCCCTATCCGGAAGCCGTCACCACGGCCTTCGTGCAGGAAGCGGCCGCGTCGGGTATCGACATCTTCAGGATCTTCGACGCCCTGAACGACGTGTCCCAGATGGAACCGGCCATCCGCGCGGTCCGGGACACCGGGACCGCGGTCGCCGAGGTCGCCCTGTGCTACACGGCCGACATGCTCGACCCCGCCGAGACGCTCTACACCCTGGACTACTACCTCGACCTCGCCCAGCGGATCGTGGACGCCGGGGCGCACATCCTGGCGATCAAAGACATGGCCGGGCTCCTGCGTCCCGCCGCGGCCGCGAAACTGGTGACCGCCCTGCGGGAACGCTTCGAGGTGCCCGTGCACCTGCACACCCACGACACCGCCGGCGGCCAGCTCGCCACCCTCCTGGCCGCGGTCGACGCCGGGGTGGACGCCGTGGACGTGGCCAGCGCACCCCTGGCCGGGACCACCAGCCAGCCCTCCGCCTCGGCCCTGGTCGCGGCCCTGGCCCACACGCCCCGGGACACCGGCCTGGACCTGGATGCCGTGTGCGCGCTGGAACCCTACTGGGAGGCCGTGCGGCGCATGTACGCCCCGTTCGAATCCGGGCTGCCCGGCCCCACCGGTCGGGTCTACCGGCACGAGATCCCCGGCGGGCAGCTCTCCAACCTCAAGCAGCAGGCCATCGCCCTGGGCCTGGGGGAGCGCTTCGAGGCGATCGAGGACATGTACACGGCGGCGGACAGGATCCTGGGCCGCCTGGTGAAAGTCACCCCGTCCTCCAAGGTCGTCGGGGACCTCGCACTGGCCCTGGTCGGCTCCAACGCCGACCCCGCCGCGTTCCAGGACAACCCACAGGCCTACGATATCCCCGATTCGGTCATCGGATTCCTCAACGGAGACCTCGGCAACCCGCCCGGCGGCTGGCCCGAACCCTTCCGGAGCAAAGCCCTGAAGGGACGCGAACTCAAACCACGCGACGCGGACATCACCGCCGAGGACCGGGAGAACCTCGACGGGACGCCCGCCGAGCGCCGGCAGGCCCTGAACCGCCTGCTCTTCGCCGGACCCACCAAGGACTTCACCGCCACGAGGGACACATACGGCGACGTGTCCGTGCTCGGCACCGCGGACTACCTCTACGGGCTGCAACCGGGCACCGAGCACGTCATCGAACTCGACAAGGGCGTCCGGCTCATCGCGACCCTCGAAGCCGTGTCCGAGCCGGACGAGAAGGGCATGCGCACCGTCATGTGCACCCTCAACGGGCAGATGCGACCCGTGGCCATCCGGGACAAGAACGCCACCAGTGACGTGAAGACCGCCGAGAAAGCCGACCCCGGCACCCCCGGCCACATCCCTGCACCCTTCGCCGGGTCCGTCACCATCACCCTCACCGAAGGAACCGCCGTCACCGCCGGAGACACCGTCGCCACCATCGAAGCCATGAAGATGGAAGCCAACATCACCACCCCCATCACCGGCACCATCCAGCGCACCACGTTCACCGGCACCCGACCCGCCCAGGGAGGAGACCTCCTCCTCACCATCACCCCCGCCTGACGCCACGGGTCGGATCGAGGGGGAGGAGCCGGCAGGCTCGGGGAATGCGGTGGGGGGGGGGGGCAGCTCCGGCCTGCTGTCATCCCGGGCGCGGCTAGACTGCGTCGTGTGACCCACTACGACCTCGCCGTCATCGGCTCCGGCTCCGGCAACACGCTCATCTCGCCGGAATGGGCTGACCGGAAGGTCGTCCTCGTCGACGGCGGTACCTTCGGCGGCACGTGCCTCAACGTGGGATGCATCCCCACGAAGATGTACGTCTATCCGGCCCAGCTGGCCGCGGCGGCCGGGGAGTCCTCGCGCCTCGGCGTGGACCTCACCCTCGACCGCGTGCGCTGGAGCGACATCCGGGAGAGGATCTTCACCCGGATCGACGCCATCTCCTCGGGCGGGAGGGCCTACCGCGCCGACGAACTCGAGAACGTGACGCTCATCGAGGAGTACGTGCGGCTGACCGGGGAGACGTCGTTCGAGACGGCGTCGGGTGATCTGGTCACCGCCGACCAGGTGGTCATCGCCGCGGGCTCCCGCGCCGTCCTGCCCGAGATCCCGGGCATCTCCCTGCCGCAGGTGCACACGTCGGATACCGTGATGCGCCTCCAGGACCGGCCACGGCGCCTGCTGATCGTGGGCGGCGGGTACATCGCAGCGGAGTTCGCCCACGTCTTCGGCTCCTTCGGGACCGACGTGACCATCGCGGTCCGTTCCGGGGGCATGCTGCGGCAGCTCGACGAGACCGTCTCCGAGGCCTTCACCGAGCACGCGGCGCGGCAGTGGGACCTCCGGCTCGACACCGATGTCACCGGGATCACCGCCAACGACGACGGCAGCGTGACCGCACGCCTCAGCGGGCCCGCCGGTGCGGTGCACCTCGAGGTCGATGCCGTCCTCATGGCCGTGGGTCGCACTCCCAACACGGACAGGCTCGGCGCGTCGGACGCCGGCTTGGACCTGCACGACGACGGGCGCCTCGCGGTCGATGAGTACCAGCGGGTGCTGCGCGACGGGCGGCCGGTCGAGGGGTTGTGGTCCCTAGGTGACGTGAGCAGCGCCCACCAGCTCAAGCACGTGGCGAACCACGAGGCGAAGATCGTCGCGCACAACCTGCTGCACCCGGAGGCCCTGCGGGCGAGCGACCACCGGTTCGTGCCGGCCGCGGTGTTCTCCCACCCGCAGGCGGCCTCGGTCGGCATGACAGAGGAGGAGGCGCTCCTCCATGCCGAGGCGTCGGGCACCACGATCGTGACCGCCGTGCAGCACTACGGGTCGACGGCGTACGGGTGGGCCATGGAGGACACCCAAGGGTTCGCGAAGATCATCGCCGAGCGGTCGACAGGACGGATCTTGGGTGCGCACATCCTCGGCCACGAGGCGTCCATGATCATCCAGCCCCTGATCCAGGCGATGTCCTTCGGCCTCGATGCCCGCTCGATGGCGCGCGGACAGTACTGGATCCATCCCGCGCTCACCGAGGTGGTCGAGAACGCGCTCCTGAACCTCGCGCTCGACTGAGGCGATGGTCCCTCCACAGGGTCTGCGGAGGGACCATCGCCTAGACCTTGGCGGTCGAGTAGATCGACTCGACGACGTCCGAGTAGTCCTGGAGGACCTGGGCGCGCTTGATCTTGAGGGACGGGGTCAGGTGCCCGGTCGTCTCCGTGAAGTCGGTCGGCACGATCCGGAACACCTTGATCGCTTCGGCCCGCGACACCGTCGTGTTGGCCGTGTCCACGAGCTCCTGGATCTCGGCGAGCACCGTCGGATGTTCCGAGGCCTCCGCCATGGTGGTGCCGGCGGGGAGCTGGTGCCGCTCGAGCCAGCCCGGCAGCGCTTCCTCGTCGAGGGTGATGAGCGCCGAGATGAAGGGACGCTGGTCGCCGATCACGACGCACTGCGAGACCAGGGCGTTCGCGCGGATGGCGTCCTCCAGCATCGCGGGGATGACGTTCTTCCCGCTGGCCGTCACGATGATCTCCTTCTTGCGGCCCGTGATGCGCAGGAAACCGTCGTCGTCCAGTTCGCCGATGTCGCCGGTACGGAACCAGCCGTCGACGAAGGCCTCGTCGGTGAGCTCCGGGCGGTTGAAGTAGCCCTTCATGACGCAGACACCCTGGGTGAGGATCTCGCCGTCGTCCGCGATCCGCACGGCATTGCCCGGAAGGGGTGCTCCGACGGTGCCGATCTTGATGCGCCTGGGGGTGTTCACGGTGATGGGCGCCGTGGTCTCCGTCAGGCCGTAGCCCTCGAGCACCATCAGCCCGATGCCGTGGAAGAAGTGGCCGAGCCGGTCACCGAGCGGAGCGCCGCCGGAGACCGCGTGCTGCACGCGGCCACCCATCGCGGTGCGGATCTTTCCGTAGAGCAGCCGGTCGAAGACGGCATGCTTGACCTTCAGGCCCAGTGGGATCCTGCCCGCCTGCTCGGCCTTCGACCAGGCGATGGCGACGTCCGCGCCGGCGTGGAAGATCCTGCCCTTGCCGCCGTCCTCGGCCTTCAGCATCGAGTTGTTGTAGACCTTCTCGAAGACGCGCGGCACGGCCAGGATGAAGGTCGGCTTGTAGCTCTGGAGGTCCGGGAGCAGGTTCTTGACGTCGGGGGTGTGGGCCACGGTGGCTCCCGCCGCGACGCAGAGTACCGAGATGAAGCGCGCGAAGACGTGCGCCAGGGGAAGGAACATGATGGTCTGGCCGCCCTCGCGCGCCACTTCGGGCAGTGCTGCCGCGGCGTTCTCCGAGAGTTCAACGAAGTTGCCGTGCGTCAGTTCGCAGCCCTTCGGCTTCCCCGTGGTGCCGGAGGTGTAGATGATGGTCGCGACGTCGTCGAGCCCTGCATAGGCACGGCGGTCGGACAGCGTCTGCTCGTCCGTGCCGACACCGGCGGTGCGCAGGGTGTCCAGTCCGTCGCCGTCGAACTGCCAGACGTGCTGCAGGGACGCGATCCCCTCGAGCGCCACCGCCTCGCGCACCACGTTCTCGTGGCGTGCGGACTCCACGAAGGCCCCGACCGCGCCGGAGTCGCTGAGGATCCAGGCGACCTGCGCGGGGGAGGAGGTCTCGTAGACCGGGACGGAGACGGCGCCGGCGAACCAGATGGCGAAGTCCGCCAGCGACCACTCGTACCGGGTGCGGGCCATGATGGCCACACGGTCACCGGGCTGCACGCCCGAGGCGATGAGGCCCTTCGCGACGTCCTCCACCTGGCGGCGGAACTCCGTGGCTCGGATGTCCGTCCACTCGCCCGAGGCCCCCTTGACGGCGAACAGCGCCGGGTTCGACGGCTTGGCCGCCTGCCGGATCACGAGGTCCGCCGTGTTGCTCTGGCGGGGGACGTCCACGAGGACGGGAACGCTGATGTCACGCACGATAGCTCCTTCGATATCACCTTGACCGCGGGGTCGCTTCAGCCTATAGGTTCACCTCCCCAGATTACGGTCCAGTAATGTACGAATCGATAACGGTGGCGTGTCCGCGCGCCCCCACGACTCCGGAGGGACCGCATGCCGATTCTGCCCGAGACGTCCGGCCCCCGCGGCCGGCGCCCGCGCACCGAGTCCGGTCCCGGCTGGCGTGGCAACGGTCCGCTGACCGCGAGGGCCGCCCGGAGCACCTTCCCCAATCCGGCGCGTCGCGGACTCGCGGTCGGCGTCGACATCGGCGGCACGAAGGTGGCCGCGGGCGTGGTGGACGTCCACGGGCGGATCCTCGCCGAGGCGCGTCGCGCGACGCCGGGCCAGGACCCGCGTGCGGTGGAGTCGGTCATCACCGACCTCGTCCGTGAACTGTCACACGAGTACCGGATCCGCTCGATCGGCATCGGTGCCGCCGGCTGGATGGACCTCTCCAACAGCACCGTCCTGTTCAGTCCCCACCTCGCCTGGCGCAACGAGCCGCTGCGCCGGAACCTCGAGAAGCTGCTCCGGCGCCGGGTGACGGTCGTCAACGACGCCGACGCCGCAGCTTGGGCCGAGTGGCGTTTCGGTGCGGGCCGGGGTGAGTCGCGTCTGGTCTGCGTCACCCTGGGCACCGGTATCGGAGGGGCGATGATCCTGGGCGGCCGTGTCGAGCGCGGCCGGTACGGCGTCGCTGGTGAGTTCGGGCACCAGATCATCGTGCCGCAGGGTCACCGCTGCGAGTGCGGCAACCGTGGGTGCTGGGAGCAGTACGCGTCCGGCAACGCGCTGGGCCGCGAGGCCCGGGAACTCGCGGCCGCGAACTCCCCCGTGGCGCAGGCCATCATCGCCGCCGCTACCGGTGACGATGCGGCGATCACGGGCGCGCTCGTGACCCGCCTCGCGATGGAGGGTGACCCGGCGTCGCGTGAACTGGTCGACGACGTCGGGCAGTGGCTGGGCCTGGGGCTGGCGAACCTCGCGGCAGCCCTGGATCCGGGGACCTTCGTGATCGGCGGTGGTCTGAGCGCGGCGGGTGAACTCCTGCTGGACCCGGCGAGGCGCGCCTTCGGACGCAATCTGACCGGTCGCGGCTTCCGGCCCGCGGCCCGGATCGAGCGGGCGGCGCTCGGTCCGGAGGCCGGCCTCATCGGCGCCGCGGACCTCTCACGGCTGCTCTCGCGCAGCGGCACCTGAACCGCGACGGCGCTACACCTCGGCGCCGTCGTCCCCCAGATCCCGGTGGGTGGGCAGCCTGCTGATGAGGTATCCCGCCCCGGCGAGGAACAGGGCCAGGACGCCGAGCGTGGCGGCGAGCGGTGCGTCCCGCCAGAACATGGCGAACAGGAGGAGCATGACGGGCCCGCCCGCCGCCCCGATCCAGGCCAGGACGGTCAGTGGATCGCCCGTGCCGAGCGGCGGCGGCTCCTCCGGGGTGAAGCCCTCGTCGTCCTCCGAGTCCGCCGGCGCGTCGTAGTCGCGCGGACCCTCGGAGCGGAGCGGCTGGTTGCGGAAGATCGCGTCGGCACGCTCCCTCGCCGTCGGAGCGGTCCCGGACTCGCCCAGGTCGGTCAGGCCGTCCGCCCCGGGCCCGTTCCGCTCCGCATCCGTCGTTCCGGCGGGCGACGCGCCGGAGCGGTGCTCCCCGCCGGGGCCGGCGTCCGTGGCTGTCCCTTCGAGCCGCGCCACGAGGTCCTGCCAGACGGCGTCATCGGTGGATTCGTTCGGTTCCTGACCTCGGGGGCCCATATCTCGGTACCTGCTGTCGCGTGCTGCGGCCCGGCGTCGGATGTGATCCGCCCGGCGTTCTGGGATTCAGAGGGCGTGCTGGTTCAATCGTGGACATCGCGCGGCGCTACGTCAACCGCCTGCCGGCGTTCCGGAGTCCTTGCGGGCACCGGGTGCACCGCACGGCAGGACGGCGGCGAACCCCTCCGGGCCGGACAGGACAGGACGCGGCGGGGAGGCCCGCACGTCGTCCAGGGGCCGCACGCCCTTAGAGTAGGCTTCCACAGGAGAAAAGCGGGCGGCACGCACAGTGCCGGACCGTCCATGCAGGGAGGACGAGCAGCGTGTTCTATTGGGTGATGAAGCGGATCATCGTCGGTCCGATCCTCAACCTCCTCTTCCGCCCCTGGGTCAAGGGCCTCGACAACATCCCCTCGTCGGGCCCGGCGGTGATCGTCAGCAACCACCTGTCCTTCTCCGACTCGATCTTCCTGCCGATCGTCGTCCCGCGCCCGGTCGTGTTCCTCGCCAAGTCGGAGTACTTCACGGGGAAGGGCCTGAAGGGCAGGCTGACCGCCCTCTTCTTCCGGCTGTCGAACCAGCTGCCGATGGACCGTTCGGGCGGTGCGGCGTCGTCGTCCTCCCTGACGGCCGGCATGGACATCCTGAACGACGGCGGCATCCTCGGGATCTACCCCGAGGGCACCCGCAGCCCTGACGGACGCCTGTACCGGGGGAAGACGGGAGTTGCGAAGCTGGTCCTGGCGACCGGCGTACCGGTGATCCCGGTGGCGATGATCGGGACGGACAAGGTGCAGCCCATCGGCCGCCGCATCCCCAACATCCGGCGCGTGGGCATCATCATCGGCGAGCCGCTCGACTTCACGCGCTACGAGGGACTCGAGGACGACCGCTTCGTCCAGCGCTCGGTCACCGACGAGATCATGTACGAGCTGATGCGGCTGTCCGGGCAGGAGTACGTCGACGCCTACGCGAGCACGGTCAAGGAGCGCCTGGCAGCGGAGAAGGCCGCCGGCCGCAAGACGCCCAAGCCGGGAGCGGACAGCCGTCGTGCCGCCGTGCGGATCTCCCAGGACGCGAGCGGACCGGCGCCGGGAACCGTCACCGAGGTCGGCCGCGCACCGTCCGCCGACGCGGCCGCCCGGGCCGACGACGGAAAGGACGCCGGCCCCGAGGCCCGCTAGGGCGACTCCGTCCCGTCCCGCCCGGACTGTGTGACATCCCGCGAAGCCGCCGTGACAGGCCGAATCGGGTGCTGGACGTCCAGCCCGTAGAATTTCCCTGTGACTGATTCACTAGCTCCCGTCCTTCCCCGCACCGCGGCACCTGCCCTGTCCACCACCGCCGGCCTCGATGCCTGGCGTTCGTTGACCGCGGCCCAGCAGCCCTCGTGGCAGGACCCCGGAGTCTATTCGGCGTCGGTCAAGGAACTCTCGAGCCTTCCGCCGCTCGTCTTCGCCGGAGAGGTGGACGTGCTGCGTGAGCGGCTGGCGGCCGCGGCGCAGGGGAAGGCATTCCTCCTGCAGGGCGGAGACTGTGCGGAGACCTTCGACGGCGCGACGGCGGACAAGATCAGCGCACGCGTCCGCACGATCCTCCAGATGGCCGTCGTCCTCACCTACGGCGCGTCCCTGCCGGTCATCAAGATGGGCCGGATGGCAGGCCAGTTCGCCAAGCCCCGCTCGTCCAACGACGAGACGCGCGACGGCGTCACCCTTCCCGCCTACCGGGGCGACATGGTCAACGGGTACGACTTCACGCCCGAGACCCGCGGGCACGACGCCTCGCGGATGGTGAAGGCCTACCACACCTCGGCCTCCACACTGAACCTCATCCGTGCGTTCACGCAGGGCGGCTTCGCCGATCTGCGTCTGGTCCACCACTGGAACAAGGGCTTCACCGCGAACCCTGCCCACTCCCGCTACGAGTCGCTCGCACGGGAGATCGACCGGGCCGTGCGTTTCATGGACGCGTGCGGTGCGGACTTCGAGGCACTGAAGCGGGTCGAGTTCTTCGCCAGCCACGAAGCGCTGCTGCTCGACTACGAGCGGGCCCTGACGCGGATCGACTCGCGGACGTCGCTGCCGTACGACACGTCGGCGCACTTCCTGTGGATCGGGGAGCGGACACGGGAGATCGACGGCGCCCACGTGGACTTCCTGTCCCGCGTGCGGAACCCGATCGGCGTCAAGCTCGGGCCCTCGACATCGGGCGACGACGCCCTCGCGCTCATCGACAAGCTCGACCCGAACCGCGAACCGGGCAGGCTCACCTTCATCACCCGCATGGGTGCGCAGAACATCCGCGAGAAGCTCCCCGCGCTTGTGGAGCGCGTGACGGCCTCGGGAGCGCAGGTCCTCTGGGTCACGGACCCGATGCACGGCAACACCGTCACGTCGCCCAACGGGTACAAGACGCGCAACTTCGACGACGTCATCGACGAGGTGCGTGGCTTCTTCGAGGTCCACAACGCCCTGGGGACCTTCCCCGGCGGCCTCCACGTGGAGATGACGGGCGACGACGTCGCCGAGTGCCTCGGCGGGGCGGACCCGATCGATCAGGATGCGTTCATCGAGCGCTACGAGTCGGTCTGCGACCCGCGCCTCAACCACATGCAGTCGCTCGAGATGGCGTTCCTCGTCGCGGGGGCGCTCTCCAAGAGCTGACCGCGCGTCGACGGGGAACCAGGAGGCGGCCACGTCCGGTGGTCGCCTCCTTCGTGTTCCGACGACGAGCCGAAGGGTCCCGCCCTACGTGACGGTGATGCGGATCGTGGTCCCCTCGGGCTGCTCGCCCGTCGGGCTCTGCCCGGCGACGAGGCCGAGGACTGCGGCGCCGAAGGTGTAGTCCACCTGCACGGTGAACCCGGCGTCCTCCAAGGCTGCGACGGCGCGTTCCTCCGTCAGCGAGAAGACACTGGGGACCCGCACCATGCGCGGGCCCCGGGACAGCGTCAGGGCGACGGCCGTACCCCGCTGCACCTCTGTGCCGGCCGGGCTCTGTGCCAGCACCGCCCCGGCGGGCACGGTGCGGCTGTACTCCGGCGTGTCGCTCACGGTCGCCTCGAGTCCGGCCTGCTCCAGCGCGGCGATCGCCTCCTGCTCGGTGAGGCCCGTGACGTCCGGGACCGCGATGGGCGCGGGACCCAGGGAGACGACCAGGTCGACCGGAGCGTTCCGGCGGCGCTCGGCTCCCTCCTCCGGGCTCTGGCGGAGCACCAGTCCTGCCGGCACCGTGTCGTCGTACTCCTCGTCGAGTGCTCCGACCGCCAGGCCTGCCGCCCCGATCCCGGCGGCGGCGTCGACACCGGTCCTGCCGACGAGGTCGGGCACGCGGAACAGTTCGGGGCCTTTCGACACGATGAGTTCCACCCTCTCGAAGCGCCGCACCGGGGACGACGCCGTGGGGTCGGTGGCGATGACCAGGCCCGCCAGCACGGACTCGGAGAAGACCTCGTCGGTGGTCAGGGAGGCGAAGCCCTCCTCCTTCAGCGCGGCGCGTGCCTCCGCGAGCGGGACGTCGGCGACATCGGGAAGCGAGACCAGGCCCGCCGGTCCCGAGCCGAACAACCAGCCGGCCCCGGCGACGAGTCCGGCGAGCAGGACCAGCAGCACCACGAACACCCGCACGGAGCGTCGCGCGGTACGCCCGAGCAGGGCTTTCTGCGGCCGTTGCGCCTGCCGCGCCTGCTGCCGTCGGGTGAGGGCACGAGCCGTGCTCCCGGCATGCCGGCCGTCGGGGCCCCCGGTACCGCGCACGGCGGCGTGGGCATCGTGCTCCGACCCCGCCGGGCCGGAGAGGCCGTGGCCCGGCAGGGTGGCCTCGGCGTCGACTCCCGGTCGTATCACCTGTGTCATGTCCGTCGCCGGCCGGACCAGCGGTGCACCGCCGGGCGCCCCTGCCGCGGACGCCGCACCGGGAGCCGGCGGGGACGACGGCGGGCGTCCCGGCATCGCCCCGAGCACGCGGGTGGCGTTGCGGTCCGGCTCGATGACGCTCGTGCGGTTGTCCTCGCGTCCCCGGGCGGGCAGTACTCCGGTCCACCCCGCGGTGTCGTCCCGCTCGTCCGCGCCCGCACGCGCGGACCACGACAGGGCCTCGGTCCGTGCGTCTCCGGACGGGAGCCGGGGGATGACGGCAGCCGTCAGCTGGTCCTGTCCCGGATCCGGTGCGGGCGCGTCCGGGGACGCAAAGTCCAGTTCCCCGTCGCTGAGGGTCGCCCGGATGTGCCGGAGTTCGCCGAGGAGGGCGGAACCGTCCACGGGCCGGTCCTCCGGGTCGCGCGACGTGCACCACTGGACGAGCTCGTCGATGTCCGCGGCCAGTCCGGGAAGGAGGAGTGACGGTGCGGGCACGTCGGACTGGGCGTGCTGGATCGCCACCTGGATGGGCGTCTCGCCCGTGAAGGGCTGCCGGCCCGTCAGGAGTTCGAAGAGCATGATGCCCGTCGAGTAGATGTCGCTCTGCGCTTCCGCAGGTCTGCCGAGGACAAGTTCGGGTGACAGGTACGCGGCCGTGCCGACGAGGGTCGCGGTGCCGGTGGTGGCCGAGACCGCACGGGCGAGGCCGAAATCGGCGATCTTCACTTGTCCCGCGTCGGAGAGGAGTACGTTCTCCGGCTTCACGTCGCGATGGATCAGGCCGGCCTCATGGGCCGCCGCCAGTCCTTCGACGACGGCGTCCAGCAGCTGCAGCGCCTCCCGCGGGGGCAGTCGCCCGCGGTCCCGCAGGACGTCCCGCAGGGTCCTTCCGGGAACGAACTCCATGACGAGGTATGCGACGGGTTGCCCGCCCGCGTCGTCGACGCCCTGGTCGAGGACGCCCACCACGTGGGGGTGCGACAGGCGGGCGGCCGATTTCGCTTCCTGCTCGAACCGGTCGATGAAGCCGGGTTCCTCGGCGAGGTGCGGGTACAGCACCTTGAGCGCCACGCGGCGGTCGAGCCGGCGGTCGGTGGCCAGGTAGACGGTGGACATGCCGCCACGGGCCAGCCGCGAATGGACGATGTAGCGTCCGTCGACAGTCGTGCCCTCGAGCGGGTCCTTCCGATGCTGGTGCACCCTCCGATCCTAGACGGGTGCAGCCGGAGGGGGCGGGACCACCACGCGATCCCGCCCCCTCCCGCCGGCCTGCCGGAAGGCCTACCGGAAGTTCTTCTGGTGTGCCTTGATGGCGGCGACGTAGTGCTTCGTGTCCTCGAACATACCCCTGGTCTGCACCGAGTACTGGCCCTGGTAGTAGGACGCGATGGCGATGTCCAGTGACGGGCTGGTGCGTACGAGGGACCGGATGATCGCGATGCCTGCCGTCGCGTTGTCGTACGGATCCATGAGGTTCAGCTTGCGGCCCACGAGCTCGCTCGCCCACTGCCCGGAGGAGGGGATGACCTGCATGGTGCCGATGGCGTTGGCAGGGGAGACCGAGCGCTGGTTGAAGCTGGATTCCTGGAAGGCGAAGGCCAGGGCGAGGCTCGGCTCCACGCCCATGGAGCGGGCGGTGTCCGCGACGATCTGCTTCATCTCGGCCGGTGACGGCGCCGGCAGGGAGTTGAGCAGCGCCTTGTTGGCGTTCGCGTCGGCGACGACCCTGTCGGGGTACTGGTAGCCGAGGAAGGTCGACGGCACGAGTCCCCCGGGAGCGGGCGCGGGAGCAGGTGCGGCACCCTTGGCCGGGATCGTGAGCTTCTGCCCGGGGTAGATGATCGTGGAGGTCGTCATCCTGTTGGCGGTGAGGAGGTTGTTCAACGCCACGCCGTGGCGGGAGGCGATGGCCCCGAGGGTGTCGCCCGCCCTGACGGTGTAGGCGCCCGACGCCGGCGCGGGGGTCGGAGCAGCAGCGGGAGGGGTGGCCTTCGGTGGCGTCGGCTGCGCCGCGGCGGTGCCGGACAGCTTCAGCACCTGCCCGGGGTGGATGATCGACGACATAGACAGGTTGTTGGCCTTCAGGAGTGCAGTCAGGCCCACCTTGGTGCGCGAGGCGATGGCGCCGAGGGTGTCGCCCGGCTTGACCGTGTAGGTGCCGCCGGCAGGGGCTGGGGCAGGGGCTGGGGCAGGGGCGGGAGCCGGTGTCGCCGCGGGTGCCTTGCCTCCGAGGCCGAGCTTCTGGCCGGGGTAGATGATCGAGGTCATCGAGAGCTTGTTGGCGGCCAGGAGGCTCTGCAGGCTGACGCCGTTGCGGGCGGCGATGGCCCCGAGGGTGTCACCGGGCTTGACGACGTAGGTCGTCGCGGACTGCGGGGCGGGGGCGGTGGGAGCCGGCTTGGCCGTCGGGGCGGTGCTCCCGGTCAGCTTGATCTTCTGCCCGGGATAGATGACGGTGCGCGCGTCCATCCGGTTGAGCTTGAGGACGGCGTCCGTGGAGAGCCCGTACCGCTTGGAGATCGCGCCGATCGTGTCGCCCGGCTTGATCGTGTAGCTGCTGGGCACGGTCTGCGTCACGATGGCGATCTTCTGCGCGGGGACCTGGCTCGCGACGAGGGCCGCGGGCACGATGGAACGGGCAGGAACGGGTGTCACCGTCGCTCCGAGGTGCCGTGCGGTGGAAGCCTGCGGGGCGGGTGCTGCCGTCGCCGGTTGGGCGAGGGCCACGGAAGAGAGAATCACCGCGGGCAGGGCGGCGGTGGTCACGGCGACGTTCAGGCCGCGTGGGCTGGCGCCGACGGCCTTCCTGCGGGTGCCGTTCAGCGGTGCTTTCGATCGCTGGGCAGTCATTGTTCGTTCCTCGTCTGTTGGCGGCTGAGTCCGCGCGGACGCACCTGCCCGGAGGGGTGCTCGGAACCGGGCCGGTGCACGTGCTGGTGATGCTATTGAGTCACCTGTTGATACTGTTACTTGTGTGACTCCTGTGAATTTACACGAAATGCGGTGTAGCACAAGAGCCGAACAATAGGCGGCACAGACGACTGTCGGCGTGTCGGGTCCCGTCGTAAGACGTATCGCCTGGATACGCGATCCGCGGGGGCGCTGTCCGCCGACTCGCCCGAGTGGAGATGGCTGCTGGAGCATGGCACCCTTGAACGGTGACTGAACTCGAACAACTCGTCCCGTCCTGGCTCAATCTCCCCGAGGTGGCCGAGGCCCTCGATCTGCCGATCACCAGGGTGCACTCGCTCATCAGCGACAGGTCGCTCGTCAGCGTGCGGATCGGCGACCGCAACGTCCGCAGCGTGCCGGCCGAGTTCCTCGTCGACGGCACCGTCCTGGACAGCCTGCGGGGGACCGTCGTCGTCCTGGCCGATTCCGGCTACGGCGACGAGGACATCATCCGCTGGCTCTACACCGAGGACGAGACTCTTCCGGGCCGCCCCATCGACGCTCTGCGCGAGGGGCGGAAGACCGAGATCCGCCGTCGCGCCCAGGCAGCCGCCTGGTAGGCAGGAACTAGGCGGAGGCATCCCTCCGCAGGGGTCACGCGGTCCGCGTGACCGCCGCCTCCGCGAGCAGGCGGAGTGCACGCTTCGCCACCGGATCGATCGGGAGCCCGGCCAGTGCCTCGAAGGCCTCCTCGGACTTCCGCGCGATGAGGTGTTCGGTGTGGGCCAGGGCGCCGCTCCCGATGATGAGGCTCCGCAGCGCATCGACCGCGATGTCGTCAAGGGACGTATCGCCCAGCATCGCGTTGATCGACGCGCCTGCCTCGGGTCCGCTCGAGCCGATCGCGCGGGCGATCAGGAAGGTGCGCTTGCCCTCGCGGAGGTCGTCACCCGCCGGCTTGCCCGTGACCACGGGATCCCCGAACACGCCGAGGACATCGTCCCGCAGCTGGAAAGCCTCGCCGAGGGGGAGGGCGAAAGGGGAGAACGCCGTGAGCAGGGCCTCATCGGCCCCGGCCAGCGCTCCACCGAGCATCAGCGGACGCTCCATGGAGTACTTCGCGGACTTGAACCGCAGGATGTTGAGCGCACGTTCCTCGGCGACGGCCGGCGTCTGATCCGGACCGACGGCCTCCTCGAGGAGGTCCAGGTACTGACCGGCCATCACCTCGGTCCGCATCCGATTGAAGATCGTCCGGGCGCCGGTACCCGCCGTGTCGGCGCACGACGCCGTGAACAGTTCCTCGCTGAACGCGAGGCAGAGATCGCCGGCGAGGATCGCCGCCGACACGCCGAAGCGTTCCGGATCGAGGTGCCACCCCGCGTCGGCATGCCGCCCGCTGAACTGCCGGTGCACGCTGGGGCGCCCCCTGCGCGTGTCCGAACGGTCGATGATGTCGTCATGGATCAGTGCCGCCGCCTGGAAGAACTCGAGCGCGGTCCCCGCGACGACGGGCGCCGGCGAGGAGGGCGACCCGCCTGCCGCACGCCATCCCCAGTAGCACAGCAGCGCACGCATCCGCTTCCCCCCGCCCGTCAGCGTCGCGATACTCGCGATGAGGGGCAGGGATTCGTCGGAGATGGCGGCCAGGACATCCCGCTGTTCGGCCAGGAACTCCTCGATGGTCCGGGTGAGGGAGGAGCGGAACCGCTCCTGCTCGGCGGTGATGGCATCGGGAACAGGGCCGCCCTGGTCGGGGGTGGCAGGTGCGGACAGCATGGATCTCCCGGGCAGCTCGGCTGGTCGTGGTGCTCCCACTCTAACCGGCGGCGCCGAGCGGCCCTGCTGGCCGGCTACCCGCCGACCGGGCGCGGTAAGAACCTCACCGGACGGTCGGAGGCTCTCCGATGAGGACCTGTCGGTGGTGCTGCGTACGATGTGTCGGTGTCAAAGGACGAGCGGAGGACGGCGGCGGAGCACGCCGAGTGCCACATCCTGCACATCGACATGGATGCCTTCTACGTCTCCGTCGAACTCCTCGACCATCCGCATCTGCGCGGGGTGCCCGTCATCGTCGGCTCGCCGTCCGGACGCTCCGTCGTCCTGTCGGCCTCGTACGAGGCGCGCAGGTTCGGGGTCCGCTCCGCGATGCCGATGTCCGTGGCGATGCGGCAGTGCCCGACAGCCGTCATCCTGCCACCCCACCACGGACGGTACGCCGAGGTGTCGGCGCAGATCATGCGCATCTTCCGTTCGGTCACCCCCGAGGTCGAGCAGCTCAGCGTCGACGAGGCCTTCCTCGATGTCGCGGGTTCCATCCGTCGCCTCGGCGGGCCACGCGAGATCGGCGAGCAGGTGAGGGCGGAGATCCAGTCGAGCCTCGGCATCACGGCGAGCGTCGGGGCGGCCACCACGAAGTTCGTCGCGAAGATCGCGTCGACCCGGGCGAAGCCCGACGGCCTGCTGCTCATCCCCGGGGACCAGACCGTCGCGTACCTGCACACGCTGCCCGTCTCGGCCCTGTGGGGAGTCGGCGCGAAGACGCAGGAGGTCCTGGCCAGGATCGGCATCCGCACCGTCGAGGACGTCGCCCACACGCCCCTGTCCACGCTGAAGAGGCTGCTGGGCGCGTCGGGCGAGCATGTCCACCACCTGGCCTGGGGTCGTGACCCGCGGAGGGTCGTGGTCTCGCGGCCCGAGAAGAGCATCGGTGCGGAGGAGACCTTCTCCCGCGACATCGAGGATTCCGACGTCCTGCGGCGCGAACTCCTGAGGCTTGCGCACCGGACGGGGACGAGGCTCCGGGCTTCCGGGGTCCGGGCCGGGGGAGTCGCCCTGAAACTCCGGTACGCCGACTTCTCCACGCTCACCCGGTCGAAGAAGCTCGACGAACCCGTGGACAGCGCGAACGCGCTGTACGCGGCCGCGACGGCGCTGCTCGCCGCCCTGGGCGATCGTCCGATGGCCGTCCGCCTGATCGGACTCCGCGCCGAGTCCCTCCAGGGAGGAGGGGACGGGTCCAGCCAGCTGACGATCGACCGCAAGGACGACAACTGGCGGATCGCCGAACGGGCCCTGGACGATGTGAACCGGAAGTTCGGTGAGGCCGGCGTGGTGCCGGCGGGGCTCCTCTCCGCGAAGGGCCGCGGACGACCCGGGAACGGGTCCGGCGGACGTCCCGCTGCGCCGGATGGAGGAGGTGCGGGCGCCGGGGCCGGCGGCCCGTCCGGATCGCGCCCGGGCGGACGTGCCGGCGAGCGGCGGAACCCGCGCGATCCCGCGGCTTGAGTGCCCGATAACACTGTGCGGAGAAGCCGATCAACACCGCATTGTGACTTTGCGCCCACCACGTAGCAAACTAGTCTTTAAGTAGGTAGTCCAACTGCCGTCGAGTACGCAAATCCGCCGTCCGGAGCCTGGGGTCGCCGACCCTTCCGCCGGGAACCTGGCCCGCGTCCGGAGCGTTGGTTGGGTGGAGGAACGTTGGTACCCACATCAAGGAGGCGGTCATGGCACTCTCGGAACACGAGCAGAGGTTGCTTGATCAGCTTGAACAGCAGTTGCACGCCGACGATCCCAAGTTCGCGCACTCGATGGCCTCGGACACCCGGAAGTCGATGTCGACCCGGCGCCTGGTCATCGGTTCGCTCATCACGATCGCGGGGATCCTGGTCCTTCTCGCCGGCATCGTCTACCAGAACATCTTCATCGGGGTGGCAGGATTCCTGGTCATGGGTGCGGGCGTGTACTTCGCGACCACGAAGTCGAAGCAGGTGGAGGCAGGACAACCCATCGGCAGGCCGTCGAACGCCCCCTCGGGAGGCAAGAGCGGATTCATGTCCAGCCTCGAGGACAAGTGGGACGAGCGCAAGCGGGACCAGACCTAGCAGGACCTGCCGGAACCGGCATCGTCCGAGCCCTCGTCGGCCGGATGGAAGGAAAGAACCCGCTTCGGCGGGTTCTTTCCTTTTAAGTGCTGCTTTCCCCTGGTCGGGCAGCATGCGCCGCCGTCCTGCACCCACTTCCCGCCCAGCGGGCCTCCACTTCCCTCCACCGGATGCACCACCGCTGCCTCCGTGTCCTGCCCCGCGTCGGCGCTCGCTGCGACGGGAGTCGGAGGGCGCGCCGGGGACCGGCATGCATTGACCGGGGAGGGTTGTGGAGTAAAGTGGGGAACATAAGAGCAAGGCAGCAACGGGCTGGGCTTGGCGGACTCAGAACAGGCGGTCAGGGATGTTCCTCGGAACTCACACCCCCCGCCTCGACGAGAAGGGCAGGCTCATCCTCCCTGCGAAGTTCCGCGAGGAACTGAGCGAGGGACTGGTCCTCACGAGGGGCCAGGAGCGCTGTATCTACGTCTTCAGCATGAGTGAGTTCGAGAGGGTTCACGAGCAGATGCGGGCCGCACCGATCTCGTCACGCCAGGCGAGGGACTACAACCGCATCTTCCTGTCGGGGGCCTCGGACGAGGTGCCGGACAAGCAGGGCAGGATCACCATACCTCCGGCATTGCGCACGTACGCGGGACTCGACCGGGACCTGGCCGTGATCGGTGCGGGGAGCCGTGCGGAGATCTGGGCCGCGGAGGCGTGGGAGTCCTACCTCGACGAGAAGGAGACGGCTTTCTCGGAGACGGACGAGGATGCCTTCCCGGGCATCATCTGACCGACCAGCAGGACCAGCAGGACCAGAACGCAGTAATGACGACGCGGGTGGGCAACGTCTCTTGGATGAGATCTCCAGCCGCCGGATACGATTCGCCACCTGGCTCCACTTCCCCGGAGCCAGGCGACGACGATCCGGCCGGATGGGGGTCTGATTCAAGAAGCCGGACCCTCCTTCCGGCAGCCTGCAGGGAAACACCGACACGATGTACCACGAGCTGCAGGAGGGAGAGGCTGGATGCGCGATGACCGGCCGACGGACGAGCGACACGTCCCCGTCCTCCGCGACCGCTGCGTCTCCCTCCTCGCTCCGTCCGTGGCCTCCGCCGAAGCCGCCGGGCGCCGGGCCGTCGTCGTCGATGCGACCCTCGGCATGGGCGGCCATGCGGAGAGCATGCTGGAGCGGTTCCCCTCGGCACACCTCGTGGGGATCGACCGAGACACGGAGGCCCTCGAGCTCGCCGGCGAGCGTCTCGCCGCCTTCGCGGACCGAACCGACCTGGTGCACGCCGTCTACGACGAATTGCCCGAGGTGCTGGCCGACCTCGGGATCGACGGGGTGGACGGCGTCCTCTTCGACCTGGGCGTCTCGTCGCTCCAGCTCGACGAGCGCGACCGCGGGTTCGCCTACTCCTTCGACGCGCCGCTCGACATGCGCATGGACACGAGCAGGGGGATCACCGCGGCCGAGGTCGTGAACACCTACGCCGCGGAAGACCTGCTGCGCATCATCCGCACGTGGGGCGAGGAGAAGTTCGCCGGCCGCATCGCCACGGCGATCGTACAGGCGCGGCAGGCCGAACCCCTCCGAACGACCGCCCAGCTCGTGGAGGTGATCCGCAGTGTCGTTCCCGCCGCGGCCGCGCGAACAGGTGGACATCCGGCCAAGCGGACCTTCCAGGCGCTGCGGATCGAGGTCAACGAGGAACTGACCGTCCTCGAACGGGCCGTCCCCGCGGCCGTCGACTCGATCGTGACCGGAGGCCGTGTCGTCGCGATGTCCTACCACTCCCTCGAGGACCGCATCGTCAAGAGTGCGTTCACCGCAGGAACCCGATCCTCGGCGCCGGTCGGTTTCCCAGTGGAACTCGAGGAGCACAAGGCCTACCTCCGCTCCCTGACACGTGGCACCGAGGCGCCCACGGCAGCAGAGGTCGAAGAGAATCCGCGAGCGGCCTCGGCCAAGCTCCGGGCAGTTGAACGAATCAAAGCAGGACCCGTCGACAGGAAGAACAGATGAGCCAGGCATTGACAGTCGAGAAGCGACACGGCACTGCGGCCTTCTCCGGGAGCGGCGCGCTCGCCCTCGCCCCGGGGCGCCTGGCCGGCACGACGGCCGGCACCCCGACCGGCACGGCGCAGAAGACCCGCACCCCCCTGTCGGTGGTCCCAGCACGTCCTGCCCGCCGGAGGATGCCCCTGGCGGTCTTCAGCCTGCTCGTCCTCGGTGCTGCCCTCGCCGCGGTCCTGATGCTCAACATCTCGGTCTCCGGGACGCAGTACGAACTCGTCCAGCTGCGGAACCAGCAGGTGGCCCTCAGCCAGCAGAACGAGGCGCTCGTCCTCGAGATCGAGGGCAAGGAGGCCCCGCAGAACCTCGCGGCCGCCGCCACGAAACTCGGCATGGTGTCCTCCCCGACCTTCGGGACGATCGAGCTCGAGACGAAGAAGGTGACGGGCACTCCGGAACCCGCGGTGGAGGGCCGCAAGCCCGAGGTCCTGATCGCCGCACCGAACCTCGTCACGGAGCAGCCCGTCCCGGTGGCCGTCGAGGCGCCCCCGGCGGAACCGGTCGAGGAGACGGCCGGAGGCGACACCGGCGTCGCTGCGGACGGTTCCACGGACGGAGACGCGGGGAGCGTGGCATCGGGGACGATCCCCGGTCCCGAGCAGGCCGGCACCGACCGGTAGCAGGCGGCGCCCCAGCCGCCCGACGCACCGCCCGTACTGTCTCGACAAGGATTCCCCGTGACCCCTGCACGCATCGGCAGCCCCGACAGCCTCCGACTGGCCCTCGGGTCGACGCGCCTCCGCGTGGGACTGGCCTTCGTCCTCGTGCTGCTCCTGGTCCTCGGCGTACGCCTGTTCCAGCTCCAGGCGCTCGACCTCAACGGCATGGCGCAGGCAGGGCTGTCCAAGCGGCTCACCAGCACCGCCGTGCAGCCCATCCGCGGCTCGATCGTGGACATGAACGGAAAGTACTTCGCTCGCAGCGTGGAGCGCTACGACATCGTGGTGGACCAGCGACTCAGTGCCGTCGACGATTTCGACCGGACACCGGCCGGTTCCGACGAGCGCGAGATGGACATCCCGATGGACCAGGGATTCGCCGAGCTCTCGGCCGTGCTCGGCATCGACGCGGGAACGCTCGAGGCGTCCATCATGGGGGACAAGTCCTTCAACTACGTGGCGAAGTCCGTCACACCGGAGGTCAAGGACAGGGCACTCGCCGTCGGCATCCCGGGCGTGTACGCGGACATGACCAGTGTGCGCACCTACCCCGCCGGACCCGTGGCCGGGTCGATCATCGGCTACGTGGGCGCCGACGGTGCTCCGCGCTCCGGCCTGGAGGTGTCCCTGGACGACCAGCTCACCGGCGAGGCGGGAAGCCGCACGTTCGAGATCGGCGGGGACGGGATCCGCATCCCCTACGCCACGAACGAGGACGTGCCCGCGGTCGACGGCCAGAGCGTGCGGTTGACGATCGATCAGGACCTCCAGTGGTTCGCCCAGCAGACCATCGCCTCGCAGGTGAAGGACTACGACGCCGAGTGGGGCAACATCGTGGTCGTGGAGGCGAAGACCGGAGCAATCCGGGCGATGGCCGAGTCGACGACGCTCGACCCGAACGATCCGGAGGCGACACCCGCGGACAAGCGCAGCCCGAACTCGGTCAGTGCGTCCTTCGAGCCGGGGTCGACGACGAAGGTCATCACGATGGCTGCCGCCCTCGAGCAGGGACTGATCGAGCCGACGTCGAAGTTCACCCTGGAGAACCGTTACACCATCGGCGACCAGACGTTCAAGGACGCGTGGGAGCACGGCACGGAGAAGCGGACGGCGGCAGGGATCCTCGCCAAGTCCATGAACACCGGTACGGTGCAGATCGGCGGGAAGCTGTCCAAGCAGGAACGCTACGACTGGCTCAAGAAGTTCGGGATCGGTGAACCGCTCGGCACGGGCCTCGGCGAGGAGAACCAGGGCCTCCTCACTCCGCCCGACCAGTGGGACGACCGCCAGCAGTACACGGTGCTCTTCGGCCAGGGCCTGACGCAGACCGCGCTGCACACCGCGATGGTGTACCAGACGATCGCTAACGACGGCGTGCGGCTCCAGCCGCGGCTGATCGACGCGTACATCGACCCCGACGGCACGGAGCACGAGGTCCCCGAGGCCGAGGGCACGAAGGTGGTGTCGGAGGAGACCGCTGCGCAGATGCGGAAAATGCTCGAGACCGTCACCGAGGAGGGCTCCGGCAAGTCCGGCGAGCTCGAGCAGTACCGCGTCGGGGCGAAGACCGGCACGGCGGAGGCACCGAGCGCCACCGGCGGGTACGACGGCTACACTCTGTCGTATGCCGGGATCGCACCCATCGAGGATCCCGAGTACGTCGTCGTCATCACGCTCCAGCGCCCGCAGGGCGACCTGTACTACCTGATTCCCGGCGAGTCCTTCCAGAAGGTCATGAAGCAGGTCCTCAACTCCAACAACGTCCCGGCTTCGACGACGAAGCCGGACATCTACCCGGTCGAATACTGACCCGGAGGCAAGAGAACGTGCAATCGAACACTCCGCAGGGGAGCACGGCTTCCCTGATGCGGCCCCGCGCCCCGCGCCCGGTCGAGCTGTCCTCGGCCCTCGCCGCCATCGGCACGCTGGCCGGCCCGTCGGTACCACCGGGGCTCCCCACCGTCGCCGGCATCACCCTCGATTCGCGCTCCGTCCTGCCCGGTGACGTCTACGCCGCCCTGCCGGGCGCCTCCCGCCACGGAGCCGAATTCGCCCTGCAGGCCGCCCGGGCGGGCGCCCTGGCCATCCTGACGGACGAGGAAGGGGCCCGCCTCGCGGCCGAGACGGCGGGGGAGATCGAGCTGCCGCCGGTCGTCGTCGTCCCGGACCCGCGCCGCGCGGTCGGCCCGCTCGCCCGCGAGATCTTCGCCGGACGGTCCGAGGACGCCCCCGCGCAGCCGACCCCGACCCTCTTCGGCGTCACCGGCACGAACGGGAAGACCACGACCACCTATTTCCTCAACGCCCTCCTGGGCGCCCTGGGCAGGTCCACCGGGCTCATCGGCACCATCGAGATCCGGGCAGGCGGCGAGGCCATCCCCAGCGCGCTCACCACGCCCGAATCGCCCCAGGTGCATTCCCTCCTCGCCCTGATGCGGGAGCGTGGGCTCGCCGCGGCCTCCATGGAGGTCTCCTCGCACGCGCTCGAGTTCGGCCGTGTGGACGGAGTACGTTTCGACGTCGCGGGCTTCACCAACCTCACCCAGGACCACCTGGACCTGCACGGCACCATGGAGGAGTACTTCGCGGTGAAGGCTGCGCTCTTCACCCCCGAGCGGTGCCGGCGAGCAGTGGTGCTCGTGGACGACCCCTGGGGCCGCAGGCTGGCCGCCACGGCGGAGGTCCCCGTGCTGACGGTGCGGACCGACCCGCAGGCGGACGACCGGGACGCGCAGGCCGACTGGACGGTGACCGGGGTCGAACCGAGCGGCCTCGGCCACGCCTTCGTGCTCCAGGGCCGGACGGGCGGGCGACTGCGGATCCGCAGCGGGCTGCCCGGGACGTTCAACATCTCCAACGCCGCCCTGGCGACCGGCATGGTCCTCGCCTCGGGCGTCCCGGTGGAGGATGTCCAGCGCGCCCTGGACGACTCGGACCCCTTCACCACCGAGGTCCCGGGGCGCATGCAGCTCATCGGTGAGGCTCCCGCGGCGATCGTCGACTTCGCCCACAATCCGGACGCCCTCGAACGGACGCTGGCCTCGGTGCGCCGGCCGGGCGGCCGCGTCATCGCGGTCTTCGGCGCCACGGGACAGCGGGACGAGACGAAGCGCCCGATCATGGGGGCGGTGGGCGCACGCCTGTCCGACATCCTCATCGTCACCGACGACGACCCGCACGACGAGGACGAGGCGGTCATCCGGCGCGCCGTCCGGGCCGGCGCCGAGGCCGCGGTCCGCGACGAGGGGCTCGACTGCGAGGTGCTCGAGGTCTTCCCCCGGGCGGCTGCGATCGACCACGCGGTCGCGCTGTCCACCGTCTCCGACACCGTTCTCATCGCCGGCCGCGGCCACGAGGTGTGGCAGGAGGTGAAGGGCGTCAATCTGTCGCTCGACGATCGCCTGGAACTGCGCTCCGCGTTGACAAGGCACGGATTCTCTGTGCTTTCGACGTCCGGGATAGAGTCCTGAACCGTCATGATTGAATTCAGCGCAGCCGAGATCGCGGCACTCACGGGCGGCGTCCTGGTCGGTCCCGACCAGGACGGGTCGGCCATCACCGTCACCTCCGCGGCCACGGATTCCAGGGAGTGCGTCCCCGGGTCCCTGTTCGTGGCCAAGCCCGGCGAGGAGTCCGACGGCCACCTCTTCATCGGTGCCGCCTTCGGGCGCGGAGCCGTCCTGGCGCTGGCCGAACGGGAGGTCACCGGACCGGACGGGACCCCGTTCGCCGCCGTCGTCGTCCCCGACGCGGTCCTCGCCATGGGCGTGCTGGCCGCCGAGACGGTCCGGCGGCTGCGGGCGAACGGCGAGGTGACCGTCATCGGCATCACCGGTTCGGCGGGCAAGACCACCACCAAGGACCTGCTCGCCGGCATCCTCGCGGCCCACGGCCCCACCGTCGCGCCGCGCGGGTCCTACAACGGAGAGGTCGGCGTCCCCCTGACCGTGTTCGAGGCGGACTGGGACACGCGCTACCTCGTCATCGAGATGGGGGCCACGAAGCCCGGCCACATCGCGTACCTCGCGTCGCTCGTGCAGCCGGACCTCGGCGTCGTGCTCGGCGTCGGCTCCGCCCACGCCGGCGAGTTCGGCGGCGTCGAGAACATCGCGAAGGCCAAGGGCGAGCTGTTCGAGGCCCTGCCGGCCGCCGGGACCGCCGTCATCAACGCCGACGACGAGCGCGTCCTGGCCATGCAGGGGCGCACCGGCGCCCGGACCGCCTTCTTCACCTCCTCGGACGACTTCGCAGCCGCCGGGTCCGACGTCGTCCGGGCACGCGACAGCACCACGACGGCGGAGGGCAACCCCGCCTTCACCCTCGTCTTCCCGGACGGCAGTGCCCACGGCGTCGTCTCCCCGCTCCTGGGACTGCACCACACCGCCAACCTGCTGGCCGCAGCCACCGTCGCCTACGAGGTCGGCTGCGCTCCCGGGACGATCGCCGCGAGCCTGCGCAGCCAGTCCGCCGCCAGCCGGTGGCGCATGGAGCGCACCGAGCGCGCCGACGGCGTGACGGTCATCAACGACGCCTACAACGCCAATCCCGAGTCGATGCGCGCAGCGCTCCGGACGCTCGCCGAACTCGGCCGCGGCCGCCGACGTACGTGGGCCGTGCTCGGTGAGATGCTCGAGCTCGGGGACAGCTCCATCGAGGAGCACGACCTCCTCGGGCGCGTCGTCGTACGCCTCAACATCTCCAAGCTCATCTGCGTGGGCCCGAACACCCGGGCACTCTTCAACGGTGCCGTGCTCGAGGGGTCCTGGGGCAGCGAGGCCGTCCATGTCGACGACGTCGACGCCGCGGAGCGGATGCTCGAGGCGGAGCTGGAACCGGGCGACATCGTCCTGTTCAAGTCCTCCAACGGGGCGGGACTGAGATATCTCGGGGACCGAGTCGCCCAGGCCGGCCCCGGCGCGACCGAGCCCCCCGCAGCAGTCGTCGAAGCGGACAGCGGACCTGCCGCTCCCGGAAAGGCCCAGCAGCCGTGATCGCACTCCTCATAGGCTCTGCCTCCGCGCTCTTCTTCGCATTCGTCGGGACACCCCTGTTCATCAAGCTCCTGGTGAACAAGGGCTACGGGCAGTTCATCCGCGACGACGGCCCCACGGCCCACCACATCAAGCGCGGGACGCCCACCATGGGCGGCGCGGTGATCGTCGCGTCGGTGCTGCTCGCATACTTCCTGACGCATCTGCTGATGGTGGCCACGGGTTCCTCCGTGGGCGGTCCCACGGCCTCCGGACTGCTGCTGCTGTTCCTGGCCGCCGGAATGGGCCTGGTGGGCTTCGCCGACGACTACATCAAGATCTCGAAGCAGCGGAGCCTCGGCCTGAGCGCGCCCGCGAAGATCATCGGGCAGACCGCCGTGGGCGTGATCTTCGGCGTGCTGGCGCTGATGTTCCCCAACGAGGAGGGGCGGACGCCGGCGTCGACCGCCATCTCCTTCATCCGTGACACGCCGATCGACCTCGCCTTCGCGGGCACGGTCCTCGGCGCGATCCTGTTCGTCATCTGGTCGAACCTCATCATCACCGGCGCGAGCAACGGCGTGAACCTCGCCGATGGGCTCGACGGACTCGCCGCCGGCGCCTCGATCCTGGTCTTCGGCGCCTACCTCCTCATCGGGATCTGGCAGGGCAACCAGAGCTGCGGCTCGCCCGGCGCCGGGAGCGTCTGCTACGAGGTCCGCGACCCGCTGGACCTCGCCCTGATCGCCGGATCCATGTGCGGTGCCCTGGTCGGCTTCCTCTGGTGGAACACCTCGCCGGCCAAGATCTTCATGGGCGACACCGGCTCCCTCGCCATCGGCGGCGCGATCGCCGGTTTCGCCATCCTGTCCCGGACGGAACTCCTCCTCGTGATCCTCGCGGGCCTGTTCGTCATGATCACGCTCTCCGTGATCATCCAGGTCGGCTACTTCAAGCTGTCGGGCGGCAAGCGCGTCTTCAAGATGGCGCCGCTGCAGCACCACTTCGAGCTGAAGGGCTGGCAGGAGGTCACGGTGGTGGTCCGGTTCTGGATCCTTGCCGGACTCTTCGTCGCCGCGGCGCTCGGGATCTTCTACGCGGAATGGGTCGTGGGATGAGCGGATCGGACGCTGCCGGATCGACGGCACCCAACACCTGGGAGACACCCCGGCTCGCCGGTCTGACGACCTGGGACTCGGACTGGGCCGGCCTGCGCGTCGTCGTCGCGGGCATCGGCGCCTCCGGCTTCTCCGCGGCCGACACCCTCGTGGAGCTCGGGGCCGTCGTCGTCGTCGTCGATGCCGGCGCGACCGAGGAGAACGAGGCGAAGGCCGACACCCTGCGCATCGTCGGTGCGCACGCCGTCCTGCTCGGGGCGGAGCACGCAGCGTCCCTGCCCCCGGTCGACGGGGAACCCGCCGACCTCGTCGTCACCTCTCCCGGCTGGCGCCCCACGCAGCCGCTGCTCGCCGAGGCGGCGGCGGCCGGAGTCCCGATCTGGGGCGACGTCGAGCTCGCCTGGCGGGTACGGACCCGCGAAGGCCGTTCGACGGCGGAATGGCTCACCATCACCGGGACCAACGGGAAGACCACCACCGTCGGACTGACGGAGTCCATGCTCCTCGCCGCGGGCAAGCGCGCGGTCGCCGCCGGCAACGTCGGCACACCCATCCTCGACGTGATCCGTGATCCTCAGGGGTACGAGTTCCTCGCCGTCGAACTCTCCAGCTTCCAGCTGCACTGGGCGCACTCCATCTCGCCGCTCGCGAGCGTCTGCCTCAACGTGGCCGAGGACCATGTGGACTGGCACGGCAGTTACGAGGCCTACCTCGCCGCCAAGGCCTCCGTCTACGAGCGGACGAGGATCGCGTGCATCTACAACGTCGAGCAGCGTGAGACGGAGGAGATGGTCGAGGAGGCCGATGTCGTCGAGGGCTGCCGGGCCGTCGGGTTCACCACCGGCATGCCGTCCGTCAGCATGATGGGCGTCGTCGAGGACCTCCTCGTGGACCGAGCCTTCATCGAGCAGCGCAAGGACTCCGCCGCCGAACTCGCCTCCATCAGCGAACTCGGCGAGGTCGTCCCGCGGCACCTGGTCGCCAACGCCCTCGCCGCCGCAGCCCTCGTCCGTGCGGCAGGGATACCGGCGGCGGCGGTGCGCGACGGCATCCGGGCCTTCCAGCCGGGCGACCACCGGATCCAGGTCGTCGAGAACGAGGGCGGGGTGCTCTGGATCAACGATTCGAAGGCGACGAATCCGCACGCGGCCTCGGCGTCGCTGGCCTCGTTCCAATCGGTGGTCTGGGTCGCGGGCGGACTGTCCAAGGGTGTCTCCTACGACGACCTCGTCACCGAGCATGCCCACCGACTGAAGGCCGTCGTGCTTCTCGGGACGGACCCCGCACCGCTGCAGGGCGCCCTCGCCCGACACGCACCCGATGTTCCGGTCTCCCTCCATCCCACCCTGCACACTGGACAGGGGCGCGGCGCCGGCGGGTCAGCCGATCCGGCCGCCGCCCTGATGCAGTGGGCCGTCGCCGAAGCGGCGCGCCTCGCCCAGGACGGCGACACGGTGCTCCTGGCGCCGGCCGCAGCGTCCATGGACCAGTTCTCCTCCTATGCGCACCGGGGAGCCGCCTTCGTGGCGGCCGTCCGTGCACGTGGCGGACAGGGGACAACCGCGAAGGAGTCGTAATGGTGGCCACGCCAACCCGTCCGGGAGGACGCAAGCCCTCGGTCCGGCCCGCCCGGACGAAGGAGACGGGCCGACCGGTCAGCTCCGTCGGCGTGGGCCCCGCACACAGTGCGACGCCCAGCGGGAGCGCCGCAGCGAAGGCACGGACCATCAAGTCCGGTGCTCCGACGGCGGACACCGCCACCACCGGTTCCGCCGACCGGGCGGGCACCGGACTCCGGGCCCGGCTGCGGCGCGGCTGGGTGCTGCTCGAGGGCTCCGACCGCGCGCCCACCGGGTCCAGCTACTACCTGATCCTCGGTTCGGCCCTCGCCCTCACCGCGATCGGGCTCATGATGGTCCTGTCGGCGTCATCCGTCGAAGCGATCTCCGAGGGCAAGGACAGCTTCGACCTCTTCCTCAAGCAGGCCCTGTGGGCCGGCGCCGGGCTCCTCCTGATGCTCGTCCTGTCCCGGCTCGGTCCCCGCGCCTACCGGGCCCTCGCATGGCCGAGCCTCGGGATCGCGGTGGTGCTGCTGGTCCTGGTGCTCGTCATCGGGGTCGAGATCAACGGCAACAAGAACTGGATCCGCATCGGCAGCCAGACCTTCCAGCCGTCCGAACCGACGAAGCTCGCGATCGCCCTGTGGTTCGCCGCCGTCCTGGAGCGGAAGAAGGCACTGATCCGGGACTGGAAGCACGCCATGATCCCCGCGCTGCCCTTCGGCGGACTCCCGATCGGCCTCGTCCTGATCGGCGGTGACCTCGGGACGGGCCTCGTTCTCATGATGATCGCCGGTGCGGCGCTGTTCTTCGCCGGCGCCCCGCTGAAGCTGTTCACGCTCACGGGTCTCGCGGCGCTGGCCGGTGCCCTGCTCATGGTCGCCACGAGCTCCAACCGCGGCGGGCGGATCAGTGCCTGGCTGGGCCTGAACTGCGACGACGGCGCCGATCTCTGCCTGCAGTCGGACAACGGCCTGTTCGCCATGGCGTCGGGCGGGTGGTTCGGCGTCGGGATCGGGCAGAGCCGCCAGAAGTGGAACTGGATCCCCGAGGCGCACAACGACTTCATCTTCGCCATCATCGGCGAGGAGTTCGGCCTCGTCGGCACCCTCGTCGTCGTGCTCCTGTTCGGCATCCTCGCCGTCGCCACCATCAGGGTGGCCCTGCGCTACACCGACCCCTTCGTGCGGATCCTCATGGGATCCATCCTCGTGTGGCTGATCGGCCAGGCCTTCGTCAACATCGGCATGGTCACCGGCCTGCTGCCCGTCATCGGCGTACCGCTGCCCTTCATCTCCTACGGCGGGTCCGCGCTGACGTTCACGCTGGCCGCCGTCGGCGTCCTCCTGTCCTTCGCACGCAAGACCCCGCACGTCCCCACGCCGGCGCCGTCTCCGACGGTTCCTGCCATGACCTCCACCGCCGGAAGAAACCACGCACATTCATGACCTCCTCCACCCCTGACCATCCCGTGTCGGTCGTCCTCGCGGGCGGCGGCACGGCCGGCCACATCAGCCCCCTCCTCGCGATCGCGGGGGCGATCGTCGAACGGGAGCCGGGCGCACGCATCACGGCCGTGGGCACCGAGGCCGGGATGGAGACCCGACTGGTCCCCGCCGCCGGTTTCGACCTGCGCACCATCGACCGGGTCCCCATGCCGCGGCGACCCTCCATCGACCTCGTCAAACTGCCCGTCCGCCTCGTCCGGGCCGTGCGGCAGGCGCGCGCCATCCTCGCGGACGCCGCAGCAGACGTCGTCGTCGGGGTCGGCGGATACGTCTCGACACCCGTCTATCTCGCGGCCTGGACGCGGCGGGTGCCGATCGTCATCCACGAGGCCAACGCACGGCCCGGCATCGCCAACCGGGTGGGCGCGCGGATCGCGGCGCGCGTCGCCGTCGCCTTCGAGGGCACCGGGCTGCGCGACGCCGTGCTGGTGGGCATGCCCATGCGCCGCAGCATCTCCGGCCTCGATCGCGCCGCCGGCCGCGAGGACGCCCGGGCGTCGCTCGGGCTCGATCCGGACCGTCCCACCCTGATCGTGACCGGAGGGTCCTCCGGTGCGGCGAGCCTCAACCGGTCCGTCGCCGAGGCCGTGCCCGGCCTCGTCGCCGCCGGCATCCAGGTCCTCCACATCACAGGACGCGGCAAGCAGGTCCTCGGCCGCGACGGATCCGTGCTGGCCATGCCGGGCTACCACCAGGTCGAGTTCGTCGACGGCATGGAACACGTGTACGCGGCTGCCGACCTCCTGGTCGCCCGCGCCGGCGCCGCCACCGTCAGCGAGATCAGCGCCGTGGGTGTTCCCGCCGTCCTCGTGCCCCTGCCGCACGGAAACGGCGAGCAGCGACTCAACGCGGCAGGGCTCGTGGAATCCGGCGGCGCCCTCCTTATCGACGACGCGGCCTTCACCGCGGAGTGGATCCGCGACTCCGTGCGTCCGCTCGTCGCCGATGAGGCACGGCTCGCCCGGATGTCACGGGCATCGCACGCCCGGGGCGTGCGCGACGCCGACCGGCGGATGGCCGACCTCGTCCTCTCCGCCACAGGAGGCGCCCGGTGACCACGGAGCGCGAGGAAGCAGACCGGCGGGCGGGACCGGCGCCCCGGATCACGACGACGGCCCCCGGAGGGGCAGGGACGGAAGGCAGCGGCATCGCAACCACCAGCACCGCGCCGGCGCTCGACGCCGGACTGCAGGAACCCGTGCATTTCATCGGACTCGGCGGTGCCGGCATGTCGGCCGTCGCCCGGGTCCTCCTCGGCCAGGGCCTGCGGGTCTCGGGCTCGGACGCGGTCGAATCGAAGGGGCTCCGTGCGCTGTCCGCGCTCGGCGCCGACGTGACCGTGGGGCACTCCGCGGAGGCGGTACCCGACACCGGGACGATCGTCGTGTCCTCGGCGATCCGCGACACGAACCCGGAACTGGCCGAGGCACGCCGTCGCGGCCTGCCGGTGCTGCACCGTTCGGAGGCACTCGCGGCGGCGATGACCGGCCAGCAGGCCGTCGCCGTCGCCGGTACGCACGGCAAGACCACGACGACCGCGATGATCACCGTCCTCCTGCGCAACGCCGGCGTGGGTCCGTCCTTCGCCATCGGGGGAGACGTGGCCGCCCTCGGCGTCAACGCCGAGTGGGCGGGCGGAAGCGTCTTCGTCGCCGAAGCGGACGAATCGGACGGCTCGTTCCTGAACTACGAGCCCCGCATCGCCGTCGTGACGAACGTCGAAGCGGACCATCTCGACCACTACGGGACGGCGGACGCGGTCCATGCGGCCTTCCGCACCTTCGCCCGGCGGCTCCCCGAGGACGGGCTCCTCGTGGCGTGCGCCGACGACGCCGGTGCCGCCGCACTGGCCGCCGGGGTACCGGAACCACGCCGCGTGCGCACCTACGGCTACGCCGGGACGGCGGACATCCGGATCAGTGACACGAGGGCCGTGGGCAGCACCACCAACAGCGTCCTGTCCTTCGCCGTCGACGGGCTGGACGCACAGCAGGAACTGCAGCTGAGCGTGCCGGGGCGGCACAACATCCTCAACGCCGCCGCGGCCTTCGCCGTCGCCCTCGAACTCGGGGTGGATCCGGCCGTCGCCGCGACCGGCCTGTCGCTCTTCTCCGGCGCCGCGCGACGTTTCGAGGCCAGGGGCGAGGGCGACGGCATCCGGGTGTTCGACGACTACGCCCACCATCCGACCGAGGTCCATGCCGCCCTGACGGCCGCCCGGACCGTGGCGGGGGAGCACGGGGTGCATGTCCTCTTCCAGCCCCACCTGTTCTCCCGCACCCGGGAGTTCGCCGCGGGCTTCGCCGAGGCGCTGTCCCTCGCGGATTCCGCGACCGTGCTGCCGGTGTACGCGGCACGCGAGGACCCGGTCGACGACATCGGCGGCTGGACCATCACCGATCTCATGCCGGGTGCCGGCGCCTCCTATCGCAAGGACCCGGACGAGGCCCTCCGCTCCGTGATCGACCGGGCGGAACCCGGTGACATCATCCTGACCATCGGAGCGGGAGACGTCACGCAGTACGGCATCCGGCTGGTCGGCCTGCTGAAGGAGCGGGCGGACGGAACAGGACCGGCGGAGACCGGCGCATGACGCCGAGGAAGCCACGCATCGCCCGGGTACCGGCCGTGCCGAAGGCCGGGGCGACGGCCGGGTCGGAAGCGCCGGGCCGCGTCGACCGCGCGGACCGGCCGGCCTCCGCCGGGAAGGTCCTCGAGTTCCCCGCGCCCCGACGCTCCCACCGGGTGCGGAACATCGTCCTGGCCGTCACCGCGCTCGTGCTGGTCCTCGGCGGCGTGGTCGCGTACGTCGTGTTCTCGCCGGCGCTGGCGCTGCGGACGGTCGAGGTGGAGGGCAACTCGCTGGTCACCGCGGCGGAGGTCGAGACGGCCCTCGCTCCGCTGATGGGGACGTCGCTGACGAGGATCGCGCCGGACCAGGTCCGCGGGCTGCTGGCGGACAAGGCGCCGATCGAGGACGTCGGGATCGCCGCCGAGCCCCCGTCGACGCTCGTGGTCACCGTCCGCGAACGCGTACCCGTCGCCGTCCTGCAGAACGGGGGCGACTTCGTGCTGATCGATGCGGACGGCCGCCAGCTGAGCACCGTGGCGCGACGCGACGAGGTGAAGCTCCCGCTGATCGACGGCGGGACCAACGCGGTCAACTCCGAGGTCTTCTCCTCGATCACGGCGGTCCTGGCGGAGTTGCCCGTCTCCGTGCTGTCCCGGCTCAACAGCGCCTCGGCAGCGAGCGTCGACTCCATCCAGCTCTCACTGGCCGGGGACCGGAGGATCTTCTGGGGCAGCGCCGAGCGCAGCTCCGAGAAGGCGAGCGTCCTGGAGGCGATGCTCGCGATGCCCGCCACCGATCCGCCGGTGAAGGTGTTCGACGTGAGCACCCCCGACCGACCGGTCACCCGGTGAGGCACGGCGTCGCGCTTTGTCGCCCGCGGTCCAACAGAGCGTGAAAAGAGTACACAGCGCGTCGACAGAACCGACACGCGGCGTCAGGTCATTGCAACGCGGAGCGCTTGCACCTAGCGTCGAACATAGAAGTTACTTGACATAACGTTAACTCTCAACCTGAACGTTAACGTTGTCGAAGGTAAAGGTTGAACCCGGAACACCGGCAGCCCCCGTACAGCACACAGATTCGAACAAGGGACACAGGACGTGGCAGCACCTCAGAATTACTTGGCCGTCATCAAGGTCGTCGGCATCGGCGGCGGCGGCGTCAACGCCGTCAACCGCATGATCGAGGTCGGGCTCCGTGGCGTGGAGTTCATTGCCATCAATACCGACGCGCAGGCGCTGCTCATGAGCGATGCCGACGTCAAGCTCGACGTCGGTCGCGAGCTGACCCGCGGCCTCGGCGCCGGAGCGGACCCGGAGGTCGGCCGCCGCGCGGCGGAGGACCACTCCGAGGAGATCGAGGAAGTCCTGCGCGGAGCCGACATGGTCTTCGTGACCGCCGGCGAAGGTGGCGGCACGGGCACCGGCGGCGCTCCCGTCGTCGCCCGGATCGCACGTTCCCTCGGCGCCCTGACGATCGGCGTCGTCACCCGTCCGTTCACGTTCGAGGGCCGGCGGCGCTCGAACCAGGCCGAGAGCGGCATCGACACCCTCCGCGAGGAGGTCGACACGCTCATCGTGATCCCGAACGACCGGCTGCTCTCCATCAGCGACCGGAACGTCTCGATGCTCGACGCGTTCCGCTCCGCCGACCAGGTGCTGCTGTCCGGTGTCCAGGGCATCACGGACCTCATCACCACGCCGGGCCTGATCAACCTCGACTTCGCCGACGTGAAGTCCGTCATGCAGGGCGCCGGTTCGGCGCTCATGGGCATCGGCTCGGCTCGCGGCGAGGATCGCGCCGTCAAGGCCGCGGAGCTCGCCATCGCATCGCCGCTGCTCGAAGCCTCGATCGACGGCGCGCACGGCGTGCTGCTCTCGATCCAGGGTGGCTCGGATCTCGGCCTCTTCGAGATCAACGAGGCCGCCCGCCTCGTGCAGGAGGTCGCACACCCCGAGGCGAACATCATCTTCGGTGCGGTCATCGACGATGCGCTGGGCGACGAGGCGCGCGTGACCGTGATCGCGGCCGGCTTCGACCAGGTGGATGCCACCTCGCAGCCTGCCGCCGCCCCTGCCCCCGCATCGCGCCCGGCCGTCGCGCCGAGCGTCGGTGGGGACCAGCAGCGCATGGCCGGCGCCGCCACCGCCGGCCTCGGCGCCTGGTCGCAGCAGCGTGCGCAGAACGTGCAGGCAGTGCCCGCGGACTCGGGCTTCGACGTGGACCTCCCCGCGATCGTGGAGCCGGACTTCTCGGCCGGACGGTCCGACGACCTCGACGTACCCGACTTCCTCAAGTAGTCGGTGGACGCAGCCGAAGGTCCCGGACGCACCTCCCCGTTCTACTGGAACGCGGAGGTGCGTCCGGGTCTCCGCGTCGCCTTCACCTCCGTGGCTGCCGGCAACCTCGCCCTCCACGTGGGGGATGCCCCGGACGCCGTCCGGGACAACAGGAGGGGGGTCGAGGAAGCGCTGGGCGTCCCCGCGGGGTCACTCCGGTTCATGAGCCAGACCCATTCCGACCGGGTCGCCCTGGTCGCCGCCGGCGATCCCGTCCCCCCGGACGCGGATGCGATGGTGTCCCTCGACGGCAGTGAGCCGCTGGCCGTTCTCGTCGCCGATTGCGTCCCGATCGTCCTCGCGGACGCGGCGGTCACCGACGGCGGTACGGGTGCCACGGCCGTCGTGCACGCGGGCCGTGCCGGTGTCGGCAACGGGATCGTCGAAGGTGCCGTCCGCCTGTTGCGGAGCCATGGTGCCCGGGACCTGGCAGCGTGGATCGGACCCTCGGTGTGCGGATCCTGCTACGAGGTGCCTGCCGGGATGATGGAGTCGATCGCGCTCACCGTCCCGGAGGCCGCGTCGCGGACGCCGACGGGAACGCCGGCGCTCGACCTCCCGGCGGCCGTCCAGCGCCAGCTCGAGCGGTCGTCCGTCCGGGCCCAGCGGGTCGAAGGGTACGGCCCGGTCTGCACCCTGGAGAACCCGGGACTGTACTCGCACCGGCGGGAACCCGGAGCGGGCAGGATCGCCGGGCTGGTGTGGCGGGCATGAACCATCCGGTGGACGCATCGGGGCAGGACGGGCACCGCGCACGCGAGCTCGAGGCCCGCCTCGCCGCTGTCCGCGACCGCATCTCCGCTGCGGCGGTCGCCGCCCGGCGCGCGGAGCCCGAGCTCGTCGTGGTCACCAAGTACTTCCCCGCATCCGACGTGCGTATCCTGGCGGGCCTCGGCGTCACCGACGTGGGGGAGAACCGGGACCAGGAGGCCGCCGCGAAGGCAGCCGAACTCGAACCGCTCGGCCTGGCCTGGCACTTCATCGGCCAGCTGCAGACCAACAAGGCAAAGTCGGTGGTCCGCTACGCGCACAGCGTGCACTCCGTGGACCGGGCCCCGCTCGTCTCCGCGCTCGGCAGGGCCGTCGCCGTGGAGCAGGAGCGGCGGGCCGCAGCGGGGCGCAGCGCCCGGAGCGACCTCCACTGCTTCCTCCAGTTCACCCTCGACGAGGACGCCGGGTCCGGCGGCCGCGGAGGCGCCCTGCCGGAGGAGGCGGGTGCGCTGGCCGAGGCCGTCGCCGCCACGGACGGCCTCCGCCTGGCCGGAGTGATGGCTGTGGCGCCGGTCGGCGTCCCACCCGCACGGGCGTTCGCCCGACTCCTGGGGATCGCCGATACCGTGCGTGCCGTGGATCCGGCCGCATCGGCCGTTTCGGCGGGCATGAGCGGCGATCTCGAGGACGCTGTGGCTGCCGGGGCGACACACCTGAGGATTGGTTCTGATGTCCTCGGTCCCCGTCCGGCCGTGGGGTAGCGTCGAGGCTGTAACGGCGGCACGACGGGCAGTCGGGCCGGCCGCGTGCGGCGCGGCCCCGGAGCCCACCAATCCACTTCCAGAACAGGAGTCACCATGGCTGGCGCACTGCGCAAGACGATGATCTACCTTGGGCTCGCCGACGGTGATGAGCACTACGAGCCCGAAACGAAAAGCGCGCACAGCAGGAACGAGGAATATTCAGTGGATTACGACCGCGACGAGCGTCACCTCGAGCCGGCTCCCGCCGTCACCCGGGTCGCTCCCGCCGAGGAGTACCGCGCCCCCGTGACACCGATCAAGCGTGCGCCGTCGTCCCGTGAGGACTCCGGCGCCCTGCGCCAGATCACCACGATCCACCCCCGGTCGTACAACGACGCGAAGCTGATCGGCGAGAGCTTCCGCGACGGCATCCCGGTCATCATGAATGTCACGGACATGGGCGAGGCCGATGCCAAGCGCCTCGTCGACTTCTCGGCGGGCCTCGTGTTCGGCCTCCACGGCAGCATCGAGCGCGTCACCAATAAGGTGTTCCTGCTGTCGCCGTCGTATATTGAAGTCCTCGGCGAGGACCTGAAGGCAAGCGAAGCGCAGACCAGCTTCTTCAACCAGAGCTGACCCCAGCGGCCTCCACGGTCGCCCCCGACCCATAAGGCCCGAAGGACTGGAACTGCTCTGTGAGTTTGGTATTCGCCCTGATCTACCTGGTACTGATGCTCTTCCAGCTCGCGCTGATCCTCCGGATCATCTACGACGCCGTGCAGGGGTTCGCCCGTGACTGGCGACCGCAGAAGCTCGCCCTCGTGCTCGCCTCGGGTGTCTACTCGGTGACCGATCCGCCCATCAAGGCCCTTCGCCGACTCATCCCGCCGCTTCGCCTCGGCGGCGTCCAGCTCGATCTCGCGTTCCTCGTGCTCTTCATCGTGGTGCTGATCCTGATGTCCGTGTCCGCCGGTCTCGCCGCCTAGCGTCCGAGTCCGTTTCGTGATGAAGTTCGAGAAGCTATACGCTGATTCACAGTCCGACGTGAGTCCAGCTGATCATGTCCGCAATTCGGTACCGCAGCCGTGCCCGCTCTTCCGGCGGACCGGCCTCTATCAGTATGAGGTGACCAGATGGCTTTGACGCCAGAAGACGTTGTCAACAAGAGGTTCCAGCCGACGAAGTTCCGCGAGGGCTACGACCAGGACGAGGTGGACGATTTCCTCGACGAGATCGTCGTGGAACTGCGCCGCCTGAACTCCGAGAACGAGGAACTGCGCCGCAAGCTCGCCGGCGAGTCCTCCGACACCTCGCAGTCCGGCGCAGTGCCTGCGCCGGTCGCCGCCAGCACCCAGACCGAGGACGTTCCCGCGGAGGACGAGGCGACCGCCGTTCCCGCCGCCGACGAGCCCAACCCGGCGCCTGCGCCGGCCGCGCCTGCAACGACCTCACCCGCTGCTCCCGCGGCGTCCACCGATGCCGCAGCCGGCGTGCTCGCCATGGCGCAGCGCCTGCACGACGAGTACGTCAACGCAGGTGTCGAGCAGCGCGACAAGATCATCGCCGAGGCGCAGATCGAAGCCAGCGGCCTCGTCAACGACGCCGAGGAGAAGAGCCGCAAGACCCTCGGCGACCTCGAGGAGCAGAAGGCCGTGCTCGAGCACAAGGTCGAACAGCTCCGTGGCTTCGAGAGCGACTACCGTTCCCGCCTGAAGGCCTACATCGAGGGCCAGCTCCGGGACCTCGACGCCCGCGGTTCGCTCGCGGCCGACGCGTCCTAGCAGGATGCCGGGTCCGACCGCCGTCGGACCAGGAGAAGGGCCGGTCGCCGGGGCCAGAACCCCGGGGGCCGGCCCTTTCGCCGTTCCAGCCGCCGCGGACCTCGGCGGACACCAGCGACTAGACCTTGGATACACCGTGAACGAGCACCAGCCGACCGATCCCACCCCTGAGCCGCGCCGAGCTCCGGAACCCGCCCGGGAGTCCACCGCCCCGGGACGCAGGCCCAGCGACCCGGCGGACCACGGCGGCCCCGCAGCGGCGACCGCTGCCGAGCCGGGCCACGCCCGGCGGATCCCCGCTCGCTTCGGGATCGTGATGCTCCTGTGCACCGCCGTCGCCTACACGTTCGACCAGCTCACCAAGTGGTGGGTGGTGTCGACGATGACCGAGGGCCAGGTCACCGAGGTCCTGCCGCCCCTGCTCAACTGGCGGTTCATCCGCAACCCCGGAGCGGCGTTCTCCATCGGCACCGACTACACCTGGTTCTTCACCATCATCATGGTCGCCGTCGCCGTCGCCATCGTGCTGCAGGTCAGGAAGGTCGCCTCCTGGGGCTGGTCCGTGGCCCTGGGACTGGTCCTCGGCGGCGCCCTGGGCAACCTCACCGACCGGCTGCTCAGGGAACCCTCGTTCGGCCAGGGCCACGTGGTCGACTTCATCGCCCTGCCCAACTTCGCGATCTTCAACATCGCCGACTCCGCCGTCGTCAGCGGTGTGGTGCTGATCTGCCTCCTGACCCTGCGCGGGATCGGCATGGACGGCCGGCGCAGCACCGACGACGCAGGGAGCGCACCGGCCACTGCAGGGACCGCAGCTCCGGACAGGACGACGGACAGGACGACGGACAGGACGCCGGACAGCACGCCGGACAGCACGCCGGACAGCACGCCGGACAGCACGCCGGACTCGGCGACCGGATCCGCGGACCGGGAGCGGGGCGACGATGCCCGCTGAGCGCCGGCAGCTCGTCATCCCCGAAGCCGACGGCGGCAGCCGCACCGACGCCGCGCTGGCACGGCTGCTGGACGCCTCCCGCTCCGCGGTCGCCCAGTGGTGTGCCGACGGCCGCGTGCACCGCGACGGGTCGCCGCTCGCGAAGTCCGACCGCGTGCACGCCGGCGACCGGATCGACGTCGACCTGCCGGATCCGGAGGACAAGCACCGCGTCATCCCCGAGGCCGTGGACGGCATGGGCATCCTGCTCGACGACGAGGACTTCGTCGTCGTGGACAAACCCGTCGGGGTCGCCGCCCACCCGTCCCCGGGCTGGGTCGGCCCCACCGTGGTCGGCGCACTCGCGGCGGCCGGGTACCGCATCTCGACCTCGGGAGCGCCCGAGCGCGTCGGGATCGTCCACCGGCTCGACGTCGGGACCTCCGGCGCGATGGTCGTCGCCAAGACCGAACCCGCCTACACGGCACTGAAACGGGCCTTCAAGGAACGCACCGTCGACAAGGTGTACCACGCCGTCGTGCAGGGACTGCCCGAACCCCTCAAGGGCACGATCGACGCCCCGATCGGCCGCCACCCGCACCACGAATGGCGGTTCGCCGTCCTGGAGGGCGGGCGCGACTCCGTGACGCACTACGAGGTGCTCGAGGCCTTCGGCCGCGCGAGCCTCGTCGAGGTCCACCTCGAGACGGGCAGGACGCACCAGATCCGCGTGCACTTCTCCGCGCTGCGCCACCCCTGCGCCGGCGACCTCACCTACGGCGCCGACCCGCGGCTGGCGGCCGAGCTCGGGCTGACGCGACAGTGGCTGCACGCCCACCGGCTCGGCTTCGCCCACCCCCGGACGGGCGAACCGGTCACGGTCTCGAGCCCGTACCCCGTGGACCTGGCCTACGCACTGACCGCCCTCTCCACCGGGCTGGTGTGACACGCCCGGGCGAGCCGGGAGGACACGCCGGAGCGACCTCGGGAGACAGTCCCGAGCCCGCCCCGCGACGGCCGGGCAGGTCCCGGAGCACTAGACTTGGCGGGTGGCTACTCCTGCATCGACCGACTCGTTCGTCCATCTCCACAACCACACCGAGTACTCGATGCTCGACGGCGCGGCCCGCCTGACGGACCTGTTCAGCCACACCGAGGAGCTCGGGATGAGCGCCCTCGCCACGACGGACCACGGGTTCGTCTTCGGCGCCTTCGACTTCTGGAGCAAGGCGAAGAGCGCCGGAATCAAGCCCATCATCGGCGTCGAGGCATACCTCACGCCGGGGACCGCGCGCAACGACCGCACGCGCGTACAGTGGGGCGGCGGCGGGCGCGACGACGTCTCGGGCGCCGGAGCGTACACGCACATGACTCTGTGGTCCAAGACCACCGAGGGCATGCACAACCTGTTCCGGATGTCGTCGCTCGCCTCCCTCGAGGGCTACCTGTACAAGCCCCGCATGGACCGCGACCTCCTCCAGACCTACGGCAAGGGCCTCATCGCGACCACGGGCTGCCCCTCCGGCGAGGTGCAGACGAAGCTCCGCCTCGGCCTGTACGACGAGGCGAAGCAGGCGGCCTCGGACTTCCGCGACATCTTCGGCGCCGAGAACTACTTCTGCGAACTGATGGACCACGGGCTGGACATCGAGCGCAACGTCAAGGCGGACCTGATCAAGCTCGCCCGGGAGCTCGGCCTGCCGCTCGTCGCCACCAATGACCTCCATTACACCCACGCCGAGGACTCCAAGGCCCACGCGGCGCTGCTCTGCGTGCAGTCGGGATCAACCCTCGCCGACCCCAAGCGGTTCAAGTTCGATGCCGACGAGTTCTACCTCAAGTCGCCGGCCGAGATGCGGGCGATCTTCCGGGACTTCCCCGATGCCTGCGACAACACGCTGCTCATCGCCGAGCGGTGCGACGTCGACTTCAACACCAAGGCCAACTACATGCCGCGGTTCCCGGTCCCCGAGGGCGAGAACGAGCAGTCCTGGTTCGTCAAGGAGGTCGAGACCGGGCTGCAGTACCGCTACCCGGCCGGCGTGCCCGACGACGTCCGCAAGCAGGCGGAGTTCGAGGTCGGCGTCATCACCCAGATGGGCTTCCCGGGGTACTTCCTCGTGGTGGCCGACTTCATCAACTGGGCCAAGAACAACGGCATCCGGGTGGGTCCGGGCCGAGGTTCCGGTGCGGGCTCCATGGTGGCGTACGCCATGCGCATCACCGACCTCGACCCCCTCAAGCACGGCCTCATCTTCGAGCGGTTCCTGAACCCCGAGCGCGTCTCCATGCCCGACTTCGACGTCGACTTCGATGATCGGCGCCGCTCCGAGGTCATCCGCTACGTGACGGAGAAGTACGGCGACGAGCGCGTGGCCATGATCGTCACGTACGGCACCATCAAGGCCAAGCAGGCCCTCAAGGACTCCTCCCGGGTCATGGGCTACCCGTTCTCCACGGGGGAGCGCCTCACCAAGGCCATGCCGCCGGACGTCATGGGCAAGGGCCTCGCCCTCGCGGACGTCCACAACAAGGACGCCAAGCGCTTCTCCGAGGCGGAGGAGCTGCGGGAGCTCCTCAAGTCCGACGCCGACTCGGCGAAGGTCTTCGAGACCGCCCTCGGCCTCGAGGGGCTGAAGCGGCAGTGGGGCGTGCACGCGGCGGGCGTCATCATGTCCTCCGACCCCCTGATCGACATCATCCCGATCATGCGCCGTGAGCAGGACGGCCAGATCATCACCCAGTTCGACTACCCCACGTGCGAGGGGCTCGGACTGATCAAGATGGACTTCCTCGGCCTGAGGAACCTGACGATCATCACGGACGCCGTCGAGAACATCACGGCGAACAAGGGCGTGGACCTCGTCCTCGAGGACCTCGAGCTCGATGACAAGGAGTCCTACGAGCTCCTGGCGCGCGGGGACACCCTGGGCGTCTTCCAGCTCGACGGCGGCCCCATGCGGTCCCTGCTGAAGCTCATGCGCCCCGACAACTTCGAGGACATCTCCGCCGTCCTGGCCCTGTACCGGCCGGGACCCATGGGGGTGAACTCGCACACGAACTACGCGCTGCGCAAGAACGGCCTGCAGGACATCGAGCCGATCCACCCCGAACTCGAGGGACCGCTCGAGGAGATCCTCGGCGGGACGTACGGCCTGATCGTGTACCAGGAGCAGGTCATGTCGGCCGCGCAGAAACTGGCGAACTTCACGCTCGGCCAGGCGGACATGCTCCGCCGCGCCATGGGCAAGAAGAAGAAGTCCGAGCTGGACAAGCAGCAGGCCGACTTCTTCGCCGGCATGAAGTCCAACGGCTACTCCCAGGCGGCGATGGACAAGCTCTGGACCGTGCTGGAGTCCTTCTCCGACTACGCCTTCAACAAGGCGCACACCGCGGCCTACGGGCTCGTGTCCTACTGGACGGCCTACCTCAAGGCGCACTACCCCGCGGAGTACATGGCGGCACTGCTCACCAGCGTCGGTGACGACAAGGACAAGCTGGCCATCTACCTCAACGAGTGCCGCCGCATGGGCATCACCGTCCTGCCGCCGGACGTCAACGAGTCCAGCGTCAACTTCACCCCGGTGGGCAAGGACATCCGCTTCGGCATGGGTGCCATCCGCAACGTCGGCGCGAACGTCGTCGGCGCCATGGTCGGTGCCCGTGAGGAGAAGGGCGCCTTCACGTCCTTCAGCGACTTCCTGCAGAAGGTGCCCGCCGTCGTCTGCAACAAGCGCACCATCGAATCGCTCATCAAGGCCGGCGCGTTCGACTCGCTCCGCCATCCACGGCGCGCCCTCGCGATGATCCACGAGGAGGCCGTGGACTCGGTGATCGTCCTCAAGCGCAACGAGGCGGCGAACCAGTTCGACCTCTTCAGCGCGTTCGACGACGCCGGGGGCTCCGTTGGCGGCCTGTCCGTCGAGGTGCCGGACCTGCCCGAGTGGGACAAGAAGGACAAGCTGGCCTTCGAGCGCGACATGCTCGGCCTCTACGTCTCGGACCACCCCCTGCAGGGGCTCGAGGGCATCCTCGGCCAGCACGCCGACTCGTCGATCCCGTCGATCATCAGCGAGGAGGGTCCGGCGGACGGGGCGATCGTCACGATCGCCGGCATGATCACGTCCCTGCAGCGCAGGATCGCGAAGAACAGCGGCAACGCGTATGCGCGGGCGGAGGTCGAGGACCTCGCCGGATCCATGGAGGTCATGTTCTTCGGCCAGGTGTACGGGCCCATCTCGGCCGTGCTGGCGGAGGACCTCATCGTGGTGGTCCGGGGTCGGCTGCAGCGCCGGGACGACGGCGCCGTGATGCTCAACGCGCAGGAACTGACGGTGCCTGACCTCAGCGAGGGCCACTCGGGTCCCGTGGTGATCTCCATGCTGCAGCACAAGGCCACGGAGACCGCGGTCACCGCGCTCGGCGACGTGCTGAGGACGCACCCGGGCACGAGCGAGGTCCTGATCAGGCTCAGCGGGTCCCGCAAGGTCGAGGTGATGAAGCTCGGCGTCGACCTGCGGGTCAATCCGACGCCGGGGCTCTTCGGCGACCTGAAGGTGCTGCTGGGACCTGCCTGCCTGGACGCCTGATCCCGCATGCGGGTCGTCCGGCGCTCACTGGAAGTACCGGACGGCGCGGGCAGGACGCCTAGATGACGTAGTCGGTGGCCGTCGGCGTACCGTAACTGCCGCCGTGGTAGAGCAGGGGAGCGCCGTCGGGTCCGATGTTCCCGGCGATCACCTCGGCGACGACGACCGCGTTGTTCTCGAAGGAGAGGCGCATGCTGATGCGGCCGACGAGCCACCCGGCGACGTCCTTGAGGATCGGCACGCCCTCGGTCCCGGCCTCCCAGTGGTCACCGGTGAACCGGTCCTTGGTACGGGCGAAGCGGTTGGCCAGGCCTTCGTTCTCCGTGCTGAGCATGTGGACCCCCACGAAGTTCGTGTTCGCGACGGCGGGCCACGAGGAGGACGTGCGGGCCATGTTGAAGGAGAACCGCGGCGGCTCGGCGGACAGCGACGCGACGGACGTGGCGGTGAAACCGTAGGGGACGCCGTCGTAGGTCGCCGTGATGATGGCCACGCCGGCGGCATGGCGGCGGAAGACCTCGCGGAACGACTCGCCGTGGAGTTCGGCGGACTGCAGGCCTGCCGGCGCGGTGCTGGGGTTGTTCACGTGGTTCCTCCGGGGATCGACGGCGGTGGACAACGCGGTGCGGATGGGCCGGTCCGAGGCGGACGGCTGTTCACGCTGCCACCCCCACACTAGGCGCGTGCCCGGGGCGGGGAGTGGTTTGTTAATGTAGAAGTCATGCGCGCTGACGAGGAGCCGGACACCGGATCAAGCAACTATCCGCCTCCGGTCTATGCGGTGGCAGAGGACCGGCGCTCGGTGCCGCCGGCGGGCGTGTTCTGGTGGCTCGGTTCGACGATCCTGCTCGGTGCGGTCGTCGGCGCGGGCTGGTGGCTCCTCGCCCCCACGGGGCGGCTCTTCGGCGATCCGGCGTCGGCGGACCAGTGGCTACTCCGCGATCTCACCCTCGCCGGTCTGGAGTTCGTGGCCGGTATCGCCGTGGGGACCGTCGTCGCCCTGCGGCTCGGGCTGCCGGGAGTGGTGGCGCGTATCGTGGCCGCCGTCGGAGGGTCGATCCTCGGATCCGTCCTCGCACTCGCGGTCGGCGAGGGTCTCGCCTTTCTGTTCGGACCCCACGGGCGTGCCGAGCTGCCCGGGTCCGATTTCGTCCTCCAGTCCTACGGCGCCCTCCTGATCTGGCCGGCCGTCGCCGCCCTCATCATCTTCGCCACGGCCCTGATCGGCCTGGCGCGCCGGCGGTCCTGACCTCGGCGGCGTCCCCGCCCGATCCGCAGCAGCTCCGCCCGGGGTCCCGGTAGACTCTCAGGGTGAATCCAGCGCCCAGCAGCTTCCCGACCGTCGGCTTCCGCACCATCGACCTGCGCGGGCGGGCGCTGTCGCCGGGTGAGCTCAAGCGGGCCATGCCACGCGCTGCCGCCAGCGCCCACTCGTCGGAGGCAGCCGTCCAGGCCATCATCGACGACGTCCGCGCGCGGGGCGTCGACGCCCTCCGGGACCTCGCACGACGGTTCGACGGCGTGGAGCAGGAGCACCCGCGCGTGCCGGCCGAGGTCATCGGGGCGGCAGTCGCGGGGCTCGACCCCGAGGTGCGGACGGCGCTGGAGGAGGCCATCCGGCGTGCGCGCATCTTCGCGTCCGCCCAGGTCCCCACGGACGTCGAGGTCGAGGTCGCGCCCGGCGCCCGCCTCACGCACAAGTGGATCCCGGTCCACCGTGTGGGCCTGTACGTCCCGGGCGGGCTGGCTGTCTACCCGTCGTCGGTGGTGATGAACGTGGTGCCGGCGCAGGCAGCCGGCGTCGGGTCGATCGCCCTCGCCTCACCCCCGCAGAAGGAGTTCGGCGGCTGGCCCCACCCGGTCATCCTCGCCGCGGCGTCCATGCTCGGCATCACCGAGGTGTATGCGATCGGCGGGGCCCAGGCCGTGGCCGCCCTGGCCTACGGGATCGCGGGGACGGCGGATGGCTCCGCGCAGCCGGCCATCGAGCCGGTCGACGTCATCACCGGACCCGGCAACGTCTTCGTCGCCACGGCCAAACGCCTGGTCCGCGGGCGGGTCGGTATCGACTCGGAGGCAGGGACCACGGAGATCGCGGTCCTCGCCGATGCGACGGCCGACGCCGACCTCGTGGCAGCGGACCTCGTGAGCCAGGCCGAACACGATCCGCAGGCCGCGTCCGTCCTGGTCACGGATTCCGAGCAGCTCGCGGCCGCCGTCGTCGAGGCCCTCCGGTCCCGGGTCGCCCGGACGCGCCACGCCGAGCGGGTCCGCACGGCCCTCTCGGGGCCGCAGTCCGGCGTGGTCCTCGTCGACGACATGGACCACGGCATCGCCGTCTGCGACGCCTATGCCGCGGAGCACCTCGAGATCCAGACCGCTGATGCCAGAGCCGTGGCGGGACGGATCCGGAGTGCGGGCGCCGTCTTCATCGGCAGCTACAGCCCGGTCAGCCTCGGGGACTACTGCGCGGGGTCCAACCACGTCCTGCCGACGGGCGGGACCGCGGCCTTCGCGTCCGGCCTGAACGTCACGACGTTCCTGCGTGCCGTGCAGCTCGTCGACTACGACCGCGAGGCGCTGCGGGAGGTGGCGACGTCGATCGTGGCGCTGTCGGCCGCGGAGAACCTGCCCGCGCACGGCGAGGCGGTCACGGCGCGCTTCCCGACGGCCGGCTCCTGAAGCCCCGGATCGCTCCTCCAGCACTACATGTGGTAATTACAGGATTGTTGTTTCACCACATCTAGTCCTAAAATGGGCAGGACGACCATCATCGAGCGGGAGGGGAAGCCGTGTACTGTCCGTACTGCCGCAACCCCGACTCCCGCGTGGTCGACAGCCGCCTCGGGGACGACGGGTCGGCCATCCGCCGCCGCCGCCAGTGCCCCCAGTGCGGCCGCCGCTTCAGCACCGTGGAGACCACGAGCCTCAGCGTGATCAAGCGCTCGGGTGCGGGGGAGCCGTTCAGCCGGATGAAGATCATCAACGGCGTGCGGAAGGCCTGCCAGGGCAGGCCCGTCACGGAGGACGACCTGGCGCTCCTCGCCCAGGAGGTCGAGGAGAACGTCCGTGCCAGCGGCGTCGCCGAGATCGATGCGCACGAGGTGGGACTGGCGATCCTGAAACCCCTGCGGAAGCTCGACCAGATCGCATACCTGCGGTTCGCCAGCGTGTACCAGGGCTTCGAGTCGCTCGAGGACTTCGAGGATGCCATCGAGACCCTCCGCGAGCAGGCGAAGGACAACGAGCGCGTCCCCTCCGGGGCGCAACGGCCGTTGACAGCGCAATAGCGCACCGAAGACCCCGGTGGTGGCTGCGGAGGGGAAGCCGACGTCACCACCGGTTCCACGTCCGCCCGGAGGGGCAGGACAGACAGCAGGAGCCCGGTACGGATCCGTACCGGGCTCCTGCTGTGACGGGGTCAGACCGTCGGGCTGAAGAGCAGGGCGGCCTGCAGCGCCCCGCCCACGATCCCTGCGTGGTTCTTGAGCTGTGCCGGGATGATCGGCGTGCGCAGCTGCAGCGCCGGCAGGTATTCGCTGCTCCGCTTCGAGATGCCGCCGCCGACGATGAACAGTTCGGGGGAGAAGAGGAACTCGACGTGCGAGAAGTAGCGCTGCAGGCGGACGGCGTACTCGTCCCAGCCGATGCCGTCACGCTCACGGGCCACCGCTGATGCCTTCGTCTCCGCGTCGTGCCCGTCGATCTCCAGGTGGCCGAGTTCGGCGTTGGGCACCAGCCTGCCGTCGAAGATGAACGCCGATCCGATGCCCGTGCCGAGGGTGATGACCAGGACGGTGCCCAGCTTCCCCTTGCCGGCTCCGTAGCGGACCTCGGCGAGCCCGGCGGCGTCGGCGTCGTTGATCACGTGCACGTCCCGGCCGAGCACCCGGGTGAACAGGGCGTCGACGTCGGTATCGACCCAGCTCTTGTCCACGTTCGCCGCGGACCGCGCAACACCGTGCTGGATGATGGCCGGGAAGGTGACACCGACGGGCACGTCGGCTCCCGGTCCCTCGGGCCGGGAGGACAGCTCCGCGACGATCTGGGCGACCACGTCGGCGACGGCCTCGGGCGTGGAGGGCTTCGGCGTCGGGATGCGGTAGCGCTCACCGACGATCACGCCCTTCTCGAGGTCGACGATGCCGCCCTTGATGCCGGTGCCGCCGATGTCGACGCCGATGACGGTCGCGGGGAGCTTCTTCGATTTCTTCTTGTCGGTGTCCTTGGCCATGATTCTCCGTTGAAGGGTGGACCGGCGCGAGCCGGGATGAGGGTACTGCAGCGTACGGGCAGGGGTCCGCGGGGTGGCTGCGCTAGGGCAGGGTCAGGATCTCCGCGCCGCGGTCGGTGACAACGAGTGTGTGCTCGAACTGCGCTGTCCTCTTCCGGTCCTTCGTGACGACGGTCCAGTCGTCCGCCCACATGGTCCAGTCGATGGTCCCGAGCGTCAGCATCGGTTCGATGGTGAAGACCATCCCCGGCTCGATGACGCGGTTGTGGGCGGGGGCGGCGTCGTAGTGCGGGATGATCAGGCCCGTGTGGAACGCTTCTCCGACGCCGTGCCCGGTGAAGTCACGGACAACACCATAACCGAAGCGCTTCGCGTAGGACTCGATGGCGCGTCCTATGACATTGATCTCGCGCCCCGGCGCGACCGCACGGATCGCCCGGTTCAGGGATTCCTCGGTCCGTTCGACGAGGAGGCGGGACTCCTCGTCCACGTCGCCGATGCAGAACGTGTAGTTGGTGTCCCCGTGGACGCCGTCCTTGTAAGCCGTGATGTCGATGTTGAGGATGTCGCCGTCCTCGATCACGGTCGAGTCCGGGATGCCGTGGCAGATGACCTCGTTCAGCGATGAGCACAGCGACTTCGGGAAGCCGCGGTAGCCCAGCGTGGACGGGTAGGCCCCGTGGTCGAGGAGGAACTCGTGGCCGACGCGGTCCAGCTGGTCGGTGGTCACGCCGGGCTTCGCCGCTCGGCCCACCTCCACGATGGCCTGCGCGGCGATCCGCGCTGCGATGCGGATCTTCTCGATGGTCTCGGGCGTCTTGACCTCGGATCCGGTGAAGGGGGCGGGCGCCGTGCGGCCCACGTACTCGGGGCGGGCGATGCCGGAGGGGACGGGGCGCTGCGGCGAGACGGTGCCGGGGGTCAGGGTCCCGACGGGAGCGGTGGCGGAGGACTGGGGCATACCCTTGATCCTATAGCGGGCCGGGTCGGCCTCCCCGAGGGGGCCGTCGGCCGGATCACCGGGTGACATCGCCCCTGCCCTGGATCTAGGAGGTCGACGTGACGGAGTACTGGTTCAACGTGCGCACGCACGAGGTGGAGGAGGACCGGCAGTCGGATTGGTCCCAGCTGATCGGGCCGTACGCCACGAGGGCCGAGGCGGAGAAGGCCCTCGAGAAGGTCCAGCAGCGCAACGACGCGTGGGACCGGGACGACGACTGAGGCCCTCGCCTCCGGACGCCGCTAGAAGGTGTGCTCCGGGCCGGGGAACGTGCCGGCCCGGACCTCGTCCGCGTACGCCCTGGCGGCATCCGAGAGGACGGTCCGCAGGTCCGCGTACTGCTTGACGAACGTCGCCTGCCGGCCGCCGCGCAGCCCGGCCATGTCCTGCCAGACCAGTACCTGGCCCGTCGTGCCGGCGCCGGCGCCGATGCCGATCGTCGGGACGCGCACGGCCGCGTCGACGGCGTCCGCCGTCTCCGCCGGCACCATCTCCATCAGCACGCAGAACGCTCCGGCGTCCGCGAGGGCGACGGCGTCGTCGACGATGCGGCGGGAGGCGTCCCCGCGGCCCTGGACCCGGTAGCCGCCGAGTGCATGCTCGCTCTGCGGGGTGAAGCCGATGTGGGCCATCACCGGGATGCCCGCCCGGACGAGGGCGCGCACCGTGTCCGCGTAGTCCGCGCCGCCCTCCATCTTCACGGCGTGGACGAGGCCCTCCTTCAGGAGGCGGACGGAGGATTCGACGGCCTGCTGGGGGGACACCTCGTAACTGCCGAAGGGCAGGTCCGCCACGACAAGGGCGCGTGTCGTGGCCCTGCTCACGGCGCGGCTGAACAGGATCATCTCGTCGAGGGTGATCGGCAGCGTGGTGGCGTGGCCCAGGACGTTGTTCGCGGCCGAGTCGCCCACGAGGAGCACCTCGATCCCGGCCTCGTCGAACACCTGCGCGGCGTACTGGTCGTACGCCGTCAGCATGGCGAAGCGCGCGCCCTGGTCCTTGGCCTGCTGCAGATGATGGATCCGGACCCGGCCCGGCCGTTTCGACCCGCCCGCGGTCCCCGGGGTCGACGGCGCGGCTGCTCCCCCTCCGTAGGGGGCTGGCAATTCGGCGGAAGTCATGCCACGAGACTAGCGGACCACGGCCCCGCCTCCCGGCCGTGACCCGTCCGTCCCGGGCGGGGCGGACCGTACCTGAGCACCGTGTAACCGCGCGTTAATCTCGGCACGCCAGAATGGGCGGAGCCGTCGCCGCCCGCGCAGGTCAGTAGAGTGAGGACGGTAGGCGCACGCGTGCCCGGCGGCACGAGGTACCGCCGCCGCGGCGCGCCGACGTGAGCGACGTCGGGCATGGACAGCCCGCTGCCCCGACGGGGCGGCCCGGGGAACGAGACAAGGAATGAGGGTGGTCATGGACCGGCAGCAGGAGTTCGTACTGCGGACGATCGAGGAGCGCGACGTGCGCTACGTACGCCTGTGGTTCACCGACGTGGTCGGCTCGCTGAAGTCCGTCGCCCTCGCCCCCGCGGAAGTGGAGGGCGCCTTCGAGGAGGGCCTCGGTTTCGACGGGTCCTCGATCGAGGGCCTGGCCCGTGTCTACGAGTCGGACATGCTGGCCCAGCCCGACCCGTCGACCTTCCAGATCCTGCCCTGGCGCGGCGACAAGGAGCAGACGTCGCGCATGTTCTGCGACATCCTGACGCCGGACGGGCAGCCCTCCACCGCCGACCCGCGGGGAGTCCTCAAGAAGACCCTGGCGAAGGCCGCGGACATGGGGTTCACCTGCTACACCCACCCGGAGATCGAGTTCTACCTGCTCAAGTCCGCGGAACTCGGCCCCGACGGGCAGCCCGTCCCGGTGGACTCCGCCGGCTACTTCGACCACGTCCCCGGCGGCGTGGCCCAGGACTTCCGCCGCACCGCCGTGGCGATGCTCGAGTCCGTGGGCATCTCCGTCGAGTTCAGCCACCACGAGGCCGGGCCGGGGCAGAACGAGATCGACCTACGCTACGCCGACGCGCTGCAGACCGCGGACAACATCATGACGTTTCGCACGATCATCAAGGAGGTGGCGCTCACCTCCGGCAGCTACGCGACGTTCATGCCCAAGCCCTTCTCGGAACATCCGGGCTCGGGCATGCACACCCACTTCTCCCTGTTCGAGGGCGACACCAACGCCTTCTACGAGGCGGGCGCGGAGTTCCAGCTCTCGCAGACCGCCCGCCAGTTCATCGCGGGCATCCTGCGCCATGCCCCGGAGTTCACGGCCGTGACCAACCAGTTCGTCAACTCCTTCAAGCGGCTCTGGGGCGGTGGCGAGGCTCCGAGCTACCTCTCGTGGGGCCACAACAACCGCTCCGCCCTGGTGCGCGTACCGCTGTACAAGCCCAACAAGGGGCAGTCCGCGCGCATCGAGTACCGGGGCATCGACTCGGCGAGCAATCCCTACCTCGCCTACTCCGTGCTGCTCGGCGCAGGGCTCAAGGGCATCGAGGAGGGGTACGAACTCCCGCCCGCCGCCGAGGACGACGTGTGGAGCCTGACCGCGGCGGAGCGCCGCGCGATGGGACACGACCCGCTGCCCGCGAGCCTGCACGACGCGATCCGCGTCATGGAGGATTCGGAGCTCGTCGCCGACATCCTCGGGGAGCAGGTGTTCGAGAACTTCCTGCGGAACAAGCGCGCGGAGTGGCACGACTACCGGATCCAGGTGACCCCGTACGAGCTACGCCGCAACCTCAACATCCTCTAGGCCGCCCGCGGCTTGGCTAGTGTTGGCGCATGAGCCTCAACCGCAAGCTGATCAGCTACGGCTTCACGGACCTCGAGAAGAGCCGCAGGTTCCTCGGCGCTCCTGAGCTGCAGGGACTCAACGACGACGACCTGTTCGCCGGGCTGGCCGTGTCAGCCGATCCGGACCTCGCGCTGCAGTCCTTCGTGCGGCTCCTGGCCGTCGACCGCAGGGCGGTGGGTGCGGCCTTCTCGGACCAGGGCAGGCGCGCGCCCCTCTTCCGCCTGCTCGGAGCCTCCGAGGCCCTCGGCGAGTTCCTCATGCGGCACCCCCGGCACCTCGACGTCGTCCGGCCCGCTCCTGCGGTCCTCCCGGTGGTCACGCAGGAGGAGCTCCGGGCCGCGCTGCTTTCCTCGGTCGACGCGGATCCGGCCGAGGCCAATCCCGTGGCGGGGGTCGGCGGGATCGAGGCGTACCGCAGGCTCAGGATGGCGTACCGGCGCCACCTCACGGACCTCGCGGTGCGGGACCTCTGCCACTGCGCCCCCGTCGACTACCTGCCCGTCGTCGCCCGCGAGCTCGCCGACCTCGCCACCGCCGCCCTCGAGGCCTCCCTCGCCGTCGCCCGCACCGACCTCGGCGAGGTCTACGGTGCCGACACCGTCGCCCGCGTGAAGCTCGCGGTCATCGCGATGGGGAAGTGCGGTGCCCGCGAGCTCAACTACATCTCCGACGTCGACGTCGTCTACGTCGCCGAGGGCGAGGACCTCGACGACTCGACGCTCACGAGGATCGGCACCGGCCTGGCCTCCGGGATGTCCCGCGGCGTCTACTCCCCGGGCACCGAACCGGCACTCTGGGAGGTGGACGCGAACCTCCGGCCCGAGGGCAAGGACGGGCAGCTCGTACGCACGCTGCAGTCCCACGTGTCCTACTACCAGCGGTGGGCGAAGACCTGGGAGTTCCAGGCACTCCTGAAGGCCCGGGCCGCGGCCGGCGACCCGGAGCTGGGCCGGCGGTACGAGGAGGCGATAGCCCCCTTCGTCTGGGCGTCGTCCCAGCGCGAGGGATTCGTGGAGGCCGTCCGGGCCATGCGGCGCCGGGTGACCGACAACATCCCCCGCGACGAGGAGGCCCGCCAGCTCAAGCTCGGACCGGGAGGCCTGCGCGACGTCGAGTTCACCGTCCAGCTGCTCCAGCTCGTGCACGGCCGGCTCGACGAGTCGCTGAGGGCCAGGGACACCGTCTCCGCGATCGGCGCGCTGAGCGCGGGAGGGTACATCGGGCGCTCGGACGCGCTGGACCTCGACGACGCCTACCGGTACCTGCGGGTCCTCGAGCATCGGATCCAGCTCATGCAGATGCGCCGGACTCACCTCATGCCGGAGGACGAGACAGCCCTCCGCGCCCTCGCCCGGTCCTCCGAGGGATGCATGGTCACGGTGCGGCCCAGCGCGCAGAGCCTCCACGACAAATGGCAGCGGACGAGGAAGCTCGTCAAGCGCCTCCACGAATCGATCTTCTACCGGCCCCTGCTCAACAACGCGGCGACACTGCAGCCCGAGGACGTCCAGCTCACGGCCGAGGCCGCCCAGGCCCGCCTGGCTGCCCTGGGCTACCAGGACCCGCGCGGCGCCATGCGCCACATCGAGGCGCTGACCGGTGGCCTGCGTCGACGGGCGATGCTGCAGAAGCAGCTGCTGCCCATCCTCCTGGCCTGGTTCGCCGACGGGGTCGATCCCGATGCCGGCCTGCTCGGATTCCGGCGGCTCAGCGAGTCCCTCGGCGAGAGCCACTGGTACCTCGGCATGCTGCGCGACTCCAACGCGGCGGCCGAGCGGCTCTGCGCCGTCCTGTCCAGCAGCCGCTTCATCACCGACCTGCTGGAGGTCTCGCCGGAGTCGACGAAGTGGCTCGGGTCCGACGCCGAACTGGTCCCCGACACCTTCGACACCCAGTGGCAGGAGATCCGGTCGAAGATGTCGCGGCATCCTGCGCCGAACGAGGCCATCCGGCTGATCCGGCTCATCCGCCGCCGCGAACTGCTCCGCATCGCGATCGCGGACAGCTCCAACCTCCTGTCACAGCCAGAGGTGGGGGAGGCCCTCGCCGACGCCGACCGCGCCGCCATCCTCGGCGCCCTGCACGTGGCCGAGAACCAGGTGTTCGGGCAGGAGGAGCAGCTCACCCACGTCGTCGTCATGGCCATGGGACGCCAGGGCGGGCGGGAGATCACCTACGGGTCGGACGCCGACGTCATCTATGTCCACCGCCCGCTGCCCGGGGCCGACGAGGCGGCAGCACAGAAGCAGGCCGAGGCTGTCGTCGCCCGCCTCGCCGCGCTGCTGACCCAGCCGTGCAAACCGCCCGTCCTCGCCGAACGGGTCCTCGAGATCGACACCGCACTGCGGCCGGAGGGCAAGCAGGGCGCGATGGTGCGCTCCATCTCCTCCTACCGGGAGTACTACCGCCGGTGGTCCCTCGTCTGGGAGGCGCAGGCGCTGCTGCGGGCGCGGCCGCTCGCGGGCGACGACGACCTGGCCGCCGAGTTCCTCGCGCTGATCGATCCCGTGCGGTACCCGCAGGACCTCGGCGAGACCGGTGTCCGGGAGATCCGGCGCATCAAGGCGCGCGTGGAGTCCGAGCGGCTCCCGCGCGGCGCCGACCCGTCCCGTCACCTCAAGCTGGGCCGTGGCGCCCTCAGCGACGTCGAATGGCTCGTGCAGCTCCTCCAACTGCAGCACGCCCACGCCGTTCCGGCCCTGCGGGTCCAGTCGACCCTCGCCGCCCTCGACGCCCTCGGCGACGAGGGACTGCTCCCGTCGGAGGACGTCGGGCTGCTGCGCGACAGCTGGACCCTCGCGACACGGATCCGTGCCGCGAACGTCATCTGGAGCGGGCGCGGCTCGGACCTGCTGCCGTCGTCGCGTCGGGACCTCGAGGCCGTGGCTCGATGGTGCGGGTACGGCCCGGGGAGCGGATCGGAGCTGGAGGAGGACTACCTGCGGCTCACGCGGCGCAGCAGGGCCGTGTTCGAGCGGCACTTCTACGGGTACTAGGCAGCCGGCCGGGGAGACGACGACGGCGGCCCCCCGCTGTCGGGGAGCCGCCGTCGTCGTCGGTGCGGGTGCTGCTAGACGCCGTAGTAGAGCTCGAACTCGTAGGGGTTCGGGCGCAGCGAGAGCGGCTTGATCTCCATCTCGCGCTTGTACTCGATCCAGGTGTCGATCAGGTCCTGCGTGAAGACGTCGCCGGCCTGCAGGAACTCGTTGTCCGCCTCGAGGGCCAGCAGGGCCTCCTCGAGCGAGCCGGGGGCCTTCTGGATGTCCTTCGCTTCCTCGGCCGGGAGCTCGTAGAGGTCCTTGTCGATCGGATCGGCGGGCTCGATGCGGTTCTTGATGCCGTCGAGGCCTGCCATGAGCTGCGCGGCGAAGGCCAGGTACGGGTTCGAGGAGGGGTCCGGCGCGCGGAACTCGATCCGCTTCGCCTTCGGGTTCGAGCCCGTGATCGGGATGCGGATACCGGCGGAGCGGTTGCCCTGCGAGTAGACCATGTTGACGGGGGCCTCGAAGCCCTTGACCAGGCGGCGGTAGGAGTTGACCGTCGGGTTCGTGAAGGCGAGGACGGCGGAGGCGTGCTTCAGCAGGCCGCCGATGTACCAGCGGGCCGTGTCCGAGAGGCCGGCGTAGCCGCGCTCGTCGTAGAACAGCGGCTGACCGTCGCTCCACAGGGACTGGTGGCAGTGCATGCCGGACCCGTTGTCACCGAAGATCGGCTTCGGCATGAAGGTGGCCGTCTTGCCCCAGGCGTTGGAGACGTTCTTGACGATGTACTTGAACTTCTGCAGGTCGTCCGCAGCGTGCGTCATGGTCGTGAACTTGTAGTTGATCTCGGCCTGGCCGGCGCCGCCCACCTCGTGGTGCGAGCGTTCGACCTCGAGGCCGGCCTTGTCCAGCTCCACGCAGATGGCGTCGCGGAGGTCGGCCTGCTTGTCGACGGGGGAGACCGGGAAGTAGCCGCCCTTGAACGGCGTCTTGTTGCCCAGGTTGCCGCCGACCTCCTCACGGCCGCTGTTCCAGGGCGCCTCGATGGAGTCCACCTTGTAGAAGCTGCCCTGCGGGGAGGACTCGTACTGCACGTTGTCGAAGATGAAGAACTCGGCCTCGGGGGCGAAGAACGCCGTGTCCGCGATGCCGGTCGAGGAGAGGTAGGCCTCGGCGCGTTCGGCCACGCTGCGGGGATCGCGGTGGTAGGGATCGCCGGTGCGCGGATTGACGATGGAGAAGTTCAGCGCGAGGGTCTTCTCGGTGCGGAACGGGTCGATGAACGCCGTCGTCACATCCGGGATGAGCTGCATGTCGGATTCCGCGATGCCCTGGAACCCGCGGATGGAGGAGCCGTCGAAGAGCTGGCCGTGGATGAAGAAGTCCGCGTCGACCGACTTGGCGGGAACGTTGAAGTGCTGCTGCACTCCGGGGAGGTCGGTGAACCGGACATCGACGAACCTGATGTCTTCGTCGGCGATGAACTTGAGGACCTCGTCCGCATTCTTAAACATCGAATCATGCTCCTAACGCATGGCTGGGTGATGACCCGGCGCCAGCGCGTGTCCCTGCACCGCACGGGATGTCACGAGCTCTGGCAGGATGGAACGCTGCCGCCGACTCGTTCCAACTGTAGGAGCGGGCAGTTTCTCGCTGGTGTCGTCATTGTTTCCGGGACGTTACAGAAGGGGAACTGCGCCTCCCACCCTAGCGCCTCCGCGGAGGCGGAGGCATAATGCGGACCCCTCCACCCGGTCCGCGGGTAGGCTGGAACGGTGGTGAACAGAAACGACATCGGCTCATGGATGGAAGGTCCGTCGCCGTCCGGCAACCAGCAGTGGCCCGGGCAGCGGCTCGGACGGCCGGAGTCGGGTCCGGGGTCCATCGCCCGCTTCGGCCCGAGAGCCGGTGCGCTGCTCATCGACTGGATCCTCTGCTCGCTGCTGTCGGCCGCGTTCTTCGGCTACGACGGCTTCGCGACGCTGTACATCTTCCTCGTGGAGCAGGTCCTGTTCGTCGGCTTCTTCGGCTACAGCATCGGGCACCGGCTGCTGCGGATGCAGGTCCAGACGCTCGACGGCCGACCCGCCGGCTACCTGACGGCGCTCATCCGCAGCGTCCTGCTGTGCCTCGTCATCCCGGCGCTCGTCATCGACAGCGACCAGCGCGGACTCCACGACCGCGTCCGCAACACCGGCCTGTTCCGCATCTGAGGACGTCGTCCCGACCTCACAGAGAGAGCCCCTCCCGCTGCCGGCGGGAGGGGCTCTCTTCATCAGGATCGGGTGCGGGACTCAGCGTCCCCGCATCGCCTTGCGGTCCGGGCGGGCCTTGAAGGGATCGACGCCCTTCGGGATCGGCATCTTGGTGCCCAGCGCGCTCAGTCGCTTGTCGACGGCGTGGACCTCCTGCTTCGTCAGCGTCTTCTTCAGCTTCTGCACGGCCTTCGGGACCTTGGCGAGAGGGACCTGGCGGTCGCCGCGCCCCGTCTCGATGACGTGCACCGGGACGTTCGGGATGATCCGCGCCATCCTGCGCTTCTCGCCGTCGACCAGCTGCTTCACCCGGGTGGAGGGCCCCTCCGACACGAGGATGACCCCCGGCCGGCCGATGACCCGGAACACCGCGTCCTGTGTGCGGGGGTTCACGGCGACCGGCTGCTCCTGCAGGATCCATCCGCGGCGCAGGACGCTCAGCGCTGCACCGGCAGCGCCGGGCTTGCCCTCGATCTGCGAGAACGCAGCACGTTCGGCCCTGCGGGAGAGGATGAAGATCGCCGCGAGGAACGCGAGCGGGATCGCGATGATCATGAGGGTGATGATGTTGTCGATCAGCAGGCCGATCAGCAGGCCCACCGCGATGATGCCGACGAAGGCGAGCAGCATGAACCAGACGGCGCTGGGGTCGTTGCGCCGCGTCATCTTGAAGACCTCGACGATCTGCTTCATCCGCCCGGTCTTCTTCGGCCCCTTCTCCGCCTTCGGCTTGCGGGAGAAAAGACGGCGTTTGGGCGTGGGTGAGCCTGAAGGATCGATCGTGTGCGACATAGTTCTTCGATTCTACGGGATGGCCGGGAAGTGCCGACTGAGCAGGCACCCCGTGGCGGCGGGTGGGAGTCGCGTCAGCCGGCGAGGAGCGAGGAGGCTTCCTGCGAGGCGGAGCCCGACTCGTCGAGGTGGGCGAGTTCGGCCGGCAGTTCGAGCCCCTTCCTGCGCATGGCGCGGGCCCAGAGACGGCCCGCACGGTAGGAGGAGCGGACAAGGGGGCCGCTCATGACGCCGAGGAAACCGATCTCCTCGGCCTCCTGGCTCAGCTCGACGAACTCGCCGGGCTTGACCCACCGGTCGACGGGGAGGTGGCGTTCGCTGGGGCGCAGGTACTGCGTGATCGTGATGAGGTCGCAGCCCGCGGCATGGAGGTCGCGCAGCGCCTCGGAGATCTCCTGCCGCGTCTCGCCCATGCCGAGGATCAGGTTGGACTTCGTCACCATGCCGCGGTCGCGTCCCTGCGTGATGACATCGAGCGAGCGCTCGTAGCGGAACGCCGGCCGGATGCGCTTGAAGATGCGCGGCACGGTCTCCACATTGTGTGCGAAGACCTCGGGGGCGGCATCGCAGATGGCCGCGATGTGCTCGGGCCGACCGGAGAAGTCCGGGATGAGGATCTCCACGCCCGTGCCGGGGTTCATGCTGTGGATCTGCCGGATGGTCTCGGCGTACAGCCAGACCCCCTCGTCGGGCAGGTCGTCACGCGCCACGCCCGTGACGGTCGCGTAGCGCAGGTTCATGGACCGCACCGACTGTGCGACTTTGAAGGGCTCACTGCGGTCGAGTGGCTGCGGTTTGCCGGTGTCGATCTGGCAGAAGTCGCACCGCCTGGTGCACTCGGACCCTCCGATGAGGAAGGTGGCCTCGCGGTCCTCCCAGCACTCGAAGATGTTGGGGCACCCCGCCTCCTCGCACACGGTGTGCAGCCCCTCCTTCTTCACGAGGTTCTTCATCGCGACGAATTCGGGACCGATGTTGACTTTCGCCTTGATCCAGTCCGGCTTGCGCTCCACCGGCGTCTCGGCATTGCGCGCCTCGATGCGCAGCAGGCGGCGACCCTCGGGTGCAAGGCTCACAGTAAAGCTCCTTCTGACGGGGTGTTCCGGGAGGGGCCGGCCGCGCGCGTGTCGGCGGCGTCGGCAGTGCCGATACGGGGTGCGTCGGTGTCGTCCTCGCCCACCAGCACCGCCTCATTGTTACGCAGTCCGGCCTCTATTAGCGAAACGATCTCCGCGGGAGTGACGGTCCTGCCGCATTCGGCCGAGATGGAGGTGACGCCGGCGTCGCTGATCCCGCAGGGGACGATCTGCTGGAACGGCGCGAGGTCGTTGCTGCAGTTGACCGCGAAACCGTGCATCGTGACGCGGTCCTTCACCCGGATGCCGATCGCCGCGATCTTCCGGGCGGGTCGCTCGTCCGTCGCCGCCAGCCATACTCCCGAGCGACCCTCGATCCTGATGCCGTCGATGCCGAAGTGGAGGAGCGAGGTGATGATGACCTCCTCGAGGATGTGGACGTACTCGGCCACGCGGGCCGGATCCCGCAGCGCGAGGATCGGGTACCCCACGAGCTGCCCCGGTCCGTGCCAGGTGAGTTTCCCGCCGCGATCCACCGGGACCACGGGTGTGCCGTCGAACGGTCGCTCGTGGTCCTCCGTCCGCTTGCCCGCGGTGTAGACGGGCGTGTGCTCGAGGAGCAGGACCGTGCTGGGTTCGGTGCCGTCCACGACCTGCGCGTGAAGGGCCTTCTGCCGGTCCCAGCCGTCCGTGTACTCGATGTAGTCCGGAGCGAGTCCGACGCGCGACAGTACGAGAGTCATGAAGCAAGGGTAGTCCGGTGGACCGACACATCGCGCCGTCCTGCTCCGCGGTGGCCGCGTCGGGGTCGATCAGCCCTCCGTTCCCTTCTCCGGCAGTTCGAACGTCGCGCGGAGCCGCACGAGCCGCCACTCCCGTTCGGCGCGCCGCACCTCGAAGTGGAGGACGGGGGAGAACCCGCTCGTCTGCGCGCGGAAACGCCAGAAGTCGGCCCTGAGGCCGCGCGTCGGAGCAGTCCCCTGCGACGGCGACGGAGCCACCGGCAGCGCGCGCCAGGTGGACCAGTGCACGCACCCGTCCACGACGTGCCAGGCCGACCCGCGCCAGTGCAGACAGGAGGGCTGGGACTCACCGCCGGTGGCGTCGAACGTGAGTGCGACCGCGTCGTCGAACGTCCGCCAGGAGCCGACCGGATCCGCTGGTGAGGGAATCATGACCTACCTGCCTTCGGTGTATCTGAGGATTAAAATTAGAACACACCTTCGAAGCCGTGGCCGGGCGGATCAGCGATGCGCTCGGGCCTGTGGATAACGCCGGTCACCCGCTCCCATGCCCTAGAACTGATGCATGAGCGATTCCACGGCATCAGCACGACCCGCGGACCATGCGTCGACCACCGCAACGCTGCCCGAGGTCCGGGCGGACGCCCGCTCGACTCCCCCCGATGCCGAGGAGGTCCCCCGGCCGGTGGTCGCGGGCTTCCGGGTCGGACGGCTCCTCGGCCGCGGCGGGACATCCGCCGTGTGGCTCGTGACCGACGACGACGGTCGATCCTTCGCGCTCAAGGTCGCCGTTGCGCCCCGGACGGCAACGCCAACGCAGGCTTCCCCGACATCCGCCCTGGTCGCGGGACGGCATGGGCGCCGCACCGCGGGACCCCCCGACGGTGGATTTCCTCCCCGCGCCGGAGGGCAGCGATCGTCCGACGGTGCCGACGGTGCCGACGGGCCGCACGGGCCGCACGGGCCGCACGGGCCGTCCGATCGGACGGCCGACGACCTCTCACGCGAGCTGCTGACCCTCCAGCGGTTCCGCCACGACCACCTCCTCAGGGTGCTCCGCATCGTGGGAACGGACGCGGGTCCTGGGCTGCTGATGGACCTCGCTCCCGGTGGATCCCTGCTCAACCTGGTCACCAGCCGCGGTCCCCTCCCGATCCCGGAGGTCGTCACGGCCCTGGTGCCCATCGCCCAGGTGCTCGCCCACCTGCACGGTGCCGGGGCACTGCACGGGGACGTGACGCCCGGCAACATCCTCTTCACGCAGGAGGGCAAGCCCCTGCTCGGCGACTTCGGGACCGCGCGGCTCCTCGGGGCCGATCCCGTTCCGGGCGCGGGCACGCCCGGCTTCATCGACCCGCTGCGCGACGGTTCCTTCGACACCGGAGCGGATGTCTTCGCCCTCGCAGCGGTGTCGTGGTTCGCGTTGACCGGCCGCGCCCCCGGGCCCGCCGAGCACCGCCCGCCGCTCGCGCTGATCATCCCGGACGTGCCGCCGCAGCTCATGGAGCTCATCGAGGACGGCCTGGACCCGTCCCGGGCCCGACGGCCTACCGCCGACTCCTTCGCCCGCGTGCTGCTGTCCAGCACCGAGCCGGGGCCGGTCGACCTCGTACCGGCCGTGCATCCCAGCGTGCTGCCGCACCTGCTGACGAGGCGTACGGGCACTGCTCCCTCCGGCCTGACCCGGCGCTGGAAGTGCGTCGCAGGTGGCCGGGGCCGGGACCGGGACCGGAAGGACGGGCGACCGCGTCCGCGCGGGGCGACCGCGGGCCGAAGGACTCCCGGGGTTCCCGCCGTCGGCCGGGGAGGTGTGCGGCCCGGACCCGGGCGCATCCGTACGCTGCTCGCGATCGTCTCGGGGGTGGCTGCCCTCGTGCTGCTGCTGGGGGGCATCGCGCTGACGCTGGGCGGGCCCGGTGCGCCGGGCGCGGACCGACCGGGGGCCGCCACTTCCGGCGGTGTGATCGTCCCGGCCCCGGAGAGGGCGACGGGAGAGGGTTCGGTGGTGGACGGCGGGCGGTCAGGGGGAGCCGCACAGGAAGAAACCCGGCAGGAAGAAACTCGGCAGGAAGGTGGCGGGCAGGAGAAGGCCGGGGACGAAAGGGCAGGACAGGACGATGCCGCGCAGGGAGGAGCCGGGCAGGAGCAGGCGGCTCCAGGGCCTCCGGATCCGCAGGCGCCGGCCGGGGTCACGCTGGACGCCGATCCGGTCACGGCGCTCGTCGGTCTCGCCGCCCTCCGGGCCGAGGCCTTCGCGACCGCCAATCCGTCCCTGCTGGCGACCGTCGACGTCCAGGGCTCACCCGCGATGTCGGCCGACCAGGAGGCCGTCACCGCGCTCGCGGCCTCGGGGCGGAGCCTCCGGGACCTGTCCATCACGATCCGCGATCCTGCAGCACTCGGTGGGGAGGAACAGGCGGCGATGACGGCGGTCGCGGGCCTTCCGGCCTCGACGCCACCTGCCGGCACGGAGGTGTCGCTGGTCCGGGCGACGGCGGCCGTGTCCTCCTACACGGAGGCGGCAGGCCCGGCAGGGCTTTCTGCGGACGCGCCGCGCCCGCTGATGGCAGCGGGCCTGCAGGACCTGATCTTCGTCCTCTGGGACTCCGGAGGCGGCTGGCGCATCCATTCGGTCGTGTCACCCGGGTGAGACGACCGAATGGATGCGCCCGCCGTCCTAGCCGGTGACGCGCCGGTGGACCCAGGCGGCGAGCGCTTCCGGCGTCGGTTCGTCGAAGGTGAAGCCCGCTGCTGTCAGGGCCCGCGGTTCCATGCGCGCGCTGACCAGCAGCAGTTCGTACCCGAGCTGTCCGATGACCGCCTTCAGCAGGGCGCCCGGCACACGGAACCACACCGGGCGGTGGAACACCCGGCCGAGCTGCAGCGTGATCGTATCGAGGGTCGCGGGAGCGGGTGCGCTCAGGTTGACGGGACCGGACAGGGGTGCCGTGAGCAGGAACTCGAGGGCCCTGACCTCGTCGTTCAGGCTGATCCACGGCCACCACTGGCGTCCCGAGCCGAGCGACGTCCCGGCGAACAGCCGGATGGGGACCAGCAGGTTGGGGAGCGCGCCGCCCTCCTTCGCCATCACGATCCCCGTGCGGGCCAGCACGACGCGCACGGCGTCCGGGGCGTTGCGGGCCTCGGCCTCCCAGCGTCGGCAGATATCGGCCAGCAGGGTGTCGCCGGAGGCGGAATTCTCCGTCAGCAGCTCATCATCCCGGTCCCCGTAGTAGCCGGACGCCGACTGGCTGACGAAGACCTGCGGCGGATCGGCGGCCGCGCGCATGGCCTGCACCAGCGTCCGGGTGGGGAGGATGCGCGAGGAGTAGAGGGTCTCCTTGTAGCCCCTCGTCCAGGGACCACCCGCGATGCCCGCGCCCGACAGGTTGATCACGGCGTCGGCGTGTTCCACGGCCGCGACGTCCAGCTCACCCGAGGAGGGGTTCCAGCGGATCTCCCCGGGGCCCTTCGGAGCGCGCCGTACGAGGCGCGTGACCTCGTGGTTCTTCTCGAGCTGGCGGATGAGGGCTGTACCGATGGTCCCGGACGCGCCGGCGAGGAGGATACGCATGGCTCCATCGAACCACTTGTCATCGCCGAGCGGTATGGCGACGTCGTCGCGGGCGGCGTCCTCGGGCCCCGGCCCTGCAGCGCGCGGCGGTCATCCAGGTGCCAGCGGTCCCGTGGCTAAGATCGACCGATGGACTCCGATTACCTGCGCTATCCGCATATCCACGGCAACCGCGTCACCTTCGTCGCCGAGAACGACGTGTGGGTCGCGCCACTCGAGGGGGGCCGCGCGTGGCGGATCTCGGCCATGCAGCTGGCTGCGAGGAACCCCCGCTTCTCGCCGGACGGCACGACCATCGCCTGGACGGTCGTGCAGGGTGGAGCGCCGGAGGTCGTCGCCGCTGACGTGGAGGGCGGGAATTTCCGCAGACTCACCTACTGGGGCCACCAGAGTACGCGTGTCAAGGGATTCACCGCGTCCGGTGACGTCCTCGCCACGAGTGCGTTCCGCCACGAGGACTCGCGCCTCAGCTGGGCCTACCGCGTGCCGGTCGACGGGTCGGAGCAGACCGTCATCCCCCTCGGTCCCGTGGACACGATCGCCGGGGATCCCCTGTCCGGCGACGGGGAGCCCGTGGTCATCGGCAGCGTCCTCACCCGCGAACCGGCCTGGTGGAAGCGCTACCGGGGCGGCACGGCCGGCAAGTTCTGGATCGACGCCCACGGCAGCGGTGATTTCCGGCGCCTGCTGCCCGAGGTGGACGGCAACCTCGCGGACCCCATGTGGGTGGCCGGCCGCCTCGCCTTCCTGTCCGACCACGAGGGTCACGGCAACCTGTACTCCGTGGACCCGCAGGGTGGCGACCTGCGCCGCCACACCGACCACGACGAGTACTACGTGCGACATGCGAGCACGGACGGCACCGGCGTCGTCTTCGAATCGGCGGGGACCCTGTGGCACCTGCCCTCGCTCGGCGGGGAGGCCGTCCGGCTGTCCATCGCACTCGGGTCGGCGTCGACCGCACGCCGCCCCCAGCCGCTCAAGGTCGATCGCCACCTGGCCTGCGCCTTCCCCACGGCCGACGGGACGGCATCGATCATCGAGGCGCACGGCACCCTGCACTGGCTCACCCACCGGGACGGTCCCTCACGCGTCGTCGAAGCCGCGGCGGGTGTCCGGGCGCGCCTCGGCCGTCCCGTCGGCTCCTCGCGGGTCGCGTACGTCGCGGACACGGAGGGCGAGGAGGCCCTCTACATCCGGGAGGTGTTCGCACCTCCTGGGAGGATCGCGGCGTCCGATGTGTCCGCCGGGGACGGTGAAGCAGCCCGGGTCGGCGCCCAGGCCGGCGCCGCCGACGACGTCCTGCAGCGCGTAGCCTTCGACGGGCGTTTCCGGGCCTCGGCGCTCGCCGTCAGCCCGGACGGTACGCGCATCGCCGTCGCGTCCGAGACGGGGGCGCTGGACGTCGTCACGCTCGCGTCGGGGGAGCGCCGGCGGATCGTCGCGACCGACCAGGGGCCCATCGAGGCCGTGACGTTCTCACAGGACTCGGCGTGGCTGGCCTGGGCGGAACCCATGGCGCAGGAGGGGACGCGCAACCGCGTGCGCCTCGCCGCCGTGGCGGCGCCCGAGGAGGTCATCGATGTCACCGACGGCCGGTTCCGCGACTGGTCGCCCACGTTCACCCGGGACGGGAAGTACCTAGCGTTCCTCTCGGACAGGAGCTTCGACCCCGTCTACGACACCCACCGTTTCGACCTCAGCTTCCCGGCCTCGACGAAACCGTACCTCGTGGCGCTCGCGGCCGGCACGCCGTCCCCCTTCGGACCCACCGCTGCCTCCGCCGGGAAGGACGCCGGGAAGGACGCCGGGAAGGACGCCGGGCACGATGCCGGGAAGGACGCCGGGAAGGACGACACAGCCTCAGAGGCGACGGGCCAGGCCCCGCGCGTCGTCGTCGATGCCGAGCTCCTGATGGCGCGGACCATCGCGCTGCCCGTCGGGCAGGGGACCTACGACGTCCTCCGGGCGGTCGAGGGCGGGCTGCTGTGGACCGCCGGCGACATCGGGGGCGTCACGGGGGACGGCCGTGCATCCTCCTCGGAGGAGGAGCCGCCGCGGCGGCTCGAGCGCTTCGATCTCGCCCGGAGGACCGTCGAGGTCCTCGCGCGGGACGTCGACGCGTACGAGGTCAGCGCCGACGGCTCGACGGCGGTGCACACCTCGGGCGGCAAGGTCACGGCGATCCCCACCGACGGTAAGGTCGACGCCGATTCCCCGAGGTACGTCGATGTCACCCTGGACCGCATCCGCGTGATGCTCGATCCGGTCAGCGTCTGGACCCAGGCGTTCGAGGAGGCATGGCGCCTGCAGCGTGATTTCTACTGGACGGAGGACATGGCGGGTATCGACTGGGCGGGGGTCCGGGAGCGGTACCTGCCGCTCGTCGCCCGGCTGGGGAGCCACGACGACCTCGCGGATCTGCTGTGGGAGCTGCACGGTGAACTCGGGACCTCCCACGCCTACGTCGCTCCGGTCCTGGTCACCGAGCCCGGGGGCCACCAGGGGTTCCTCGGCGGGGAGTTCGCGCCGGCCGACGGTGGCTGGGCCGTCACGAAGGTCTTCGCGACGGAGTCCTCGGACCCGAAGGCCGTCTCGCCCCTCAGTGCACCGGGGGCCGCCGTCCAGGCCGGCGACGTGATCGAGGCGATCGATGGCGTACCGGTGCCGGCCGCCTTCGGGCCGGGGGTCCTCCTGGCCGGAGCAGCCGGGGTCACCGTCGAGCTGACGGTGAGGTCCGGTGCCGGCGGAGACTCGGGGGGAGACGCCGTGGAGCGTCGCCGCGTCGCCGTCGTGCCCCTCCGCAGCGAGGAGCGCCTGCGTTACCAGACGTGGGTCGCGGTCAATCGGGCGGCGGTGCAGGAGGCGTCCGGCGGGCGCTTCGGCTATCTGCACATCCCCGACATGGTGGCGCACGGCTGGGGCCAGCTGCACCGCGACCTCGACCGGGAGACGGCACGCGACGCGCTCGTGGTGGACGTGCGCCGCAACCGGGGCGGGCACACCTCGCAGCTCGTCGCGGAGCTGATCGGGCGCCGCGTCACGGCCTGGTCGATGCCTCGGGGAGAAGCGCCGGGCACGTACCCGGCCCACGCACCACGCGGGCCCGTGGTCGTCCTGACCGACGAGTTCGCGGGGTCCGACGGCGACATCATCACGCAGGTCGCCAAGCTGCGCGGGATCGGGCCCGTGGTCGGCACGCGGACGTGGGGCGGCGTCGTCGGTATCGACGGGCGCTTCAAGCTCGCGGACGGGACGGGCGTGAACCAGCCGCGCTACGGCTTCCACGTGACGGATGGGATCGGCTGGTCCATCGAGAACCATGGCGTGGATCCGGACGTCGAGGTGCCCTTCCCGCCGCACGCCCACGCGGCGGGCGAGGACCCCCAGCTCGAGCGGGGCGTCGGGATCCTGCGGGACCTGCTCGCCGAGGATCCCGCCGCCGTGCCGCCGGCCAGGGAGGGCTACCCCGCGCTGCGGCCCGGTCCGCTGCCGCCGCGCCCGCAGGACCTCCTCGGCCAGTAGTCCCACGGCTGCGGGCGAGAACGAGAAGGGACCCCGGACGATGTCCGGGGTCCCTTCTCGTTCGCGTGCGGAGCTCAGCCCTGAAGCGTCGCGGTGAGCGAGATGTCCTTGACGGCGGCGAGGGCCTGCGACACGGGGCAGCCCTCCTTGGCGGCCTGCGCCAGGCGTTGGAAGTCCTCCTCGGACAGGCCCGGCACGGTGGCGTCGAGAGTCAGTCGGATGGCCGTGATGCCCGTTCCTGGCTGGAAGTCGACCTCCGCCTTCGTCTCGACGCGCTCGGGTGTCTTCCCCTCTTCGCCGAGGGCGTGGCTGAAGGCCATCGAGAAGCAGGCGGAGTGCGCGGCGGCGATGAGTTCCTCGGGGCTCGTCTTGCCCTCGGACTGCTCGGCACGCGCCTTCCAGGTGACGTCGTAGGTCCCAATACCGGACGAATCCAGCGTTACCTGGCCTGAGCCGGAGGGGAGGTCGCCACTCCAGACGGTGTGGGCTGTGCGTACGGTAGCCATGGTTCTCCTTGCGGTCGGACCGGCGCGGATGTCACGCCGGGGTTCTTCATACCCATCCTAGGGAGCCACGGGGCGGAGTTCCATCACGCGGGGCGGCCTCCGCCGGGCCTCGAGCGGTCCTCCGCAGGGCGTCGGACGCACAGGAGCCGCCTCCCTGGTGGGAAGCGGCTCCTGTGCGGCCGGCCGGAGCCGGGGATGGACTACAGGCCGAGATCGGCCTCGAACGCGCCGCCCTCGAGGCGGGCCTTCAGCGTCTGCAGGAAACGACCCGCATCCGCGCCGTCGACCAGTCGGTGGTCGTAGGTCAGGCTCAGGTACATCATCGACCGGATGGCGATGGTGTCGTCGCCGTCGACGCCCGTGATGACCACGGGGCGCTTGACGATGATGCCCGTGCCGAGGATGCCCACCTGCGGCTGGTTGATGATCGGGGTGTCGAAGAGCGCTCCGGCCGACCCGATGTTCGTGATCGTGAAGGTGCCGCCCGAGAGTTCGTCGGGACCGATCTGGCCGTTGCGGGTGCGGGCTCCGACGTCGGCGATCTTCTTGGCGAGTCCGCCGAGGTTGAGGTTGCCGGCGTCCTTGATGACGGGGACGAGCAGGCCCTTCTCGGTGTCCACGGCGATCGCGAGGTGCTCGGCGTCGTGGTACGTGACCTCCTTCTTCTCCTCGTCGAAGGATGCGTTCAGCTTCGGGTGCTGCTTGAGCGCCTCGGTGACCGCTTTCGAGATGAAGGGGAGGAAGGTGAGCTTCGCGCCGTTCTGTGCCTGGAAGGTGTCCTTGGAGGACGCACGCAGCTTCGCGATGCGCGTCATGTCGACCTCGATCACCTGGGTGAGCTGGGCGGAGACCTCGAGCGACTCGCGCATGCGCTTCGCGATGGTCTGCCGGATCCGCGGCGCCTTCTCGACGGTGCCGCGGAGCTTGGACGGCTCGACGGCGGGAGCGGCAGGCTTCGACGGCGCGGCCGGAGCCGATGCCGCGGGCGCCGACGGTGCGGCGGGAGCCGGCTGCTGGGCCTTCTGCGCCTCCGCTGCCTCGAGGACGTCCTGCTTGCGGATGCGCCCACCGACGCCGGTCCCCTTGACGGTGGACAGGTCGACCTTGTTCTGGTTCGCGAGGCGGCGGACCAGGGGAGTCACGTAGGCGGTCGCGTCCTGGTTCCCGGAGTCCTCCGACGGCGCCGGCTTCTCCTCGGCGGCGGCTGGCTCGGCGGCGGGGGACTCGGGCGCGCCGCTGGCGTCGTCGTCGGGCTCGGAGGTCGTCGATGCGCGCTGTGCCTCCTGGCCTGCGCCCTGCTTCTCGGTGGGGGCGTCGTTGCGCTCCTCGGCCGGTGCGGCCACGAGCGGCTCACCCGACGCGGCCTCGACCTTCTTCGGCGCGGACGCGCCCGATCCGATGACCGCGAGGACGGCGCCGACCTCGGCGGTCTCGTCCTCGTTGACGCGGATCTCCTGCAGCTTGCCGGCCACGGGCGAGGGGATCTCGGTGTCGACCTTGTCGGTGGAGACCTCGAGCAGGGGCTCGTCGACCTCGACGTCGTCGCCGACGGCCTTGAGCCAGCGCGTCACGGTACCCTCGGTGACGCTCTCGCCGAGTGCGGGGAGGGTGACCTCGGTGCCTTCGCCGGAATCGCCGGAATCGTCGGAGGTCTCACTCGCTGCGGGTGCGGCATCCGCCTGGGGGGCTTCCTCGGCGGCGGGCTGCTCGGGCTCGGCCGGGGCCTCCTCGGCGGCTGGAGCGGCGCTGCCGGCGTCGGAGGAACCGCTACCCGAACCGTCCCCGATGCGTACCAGCGGTGCGCCGACCTCCGCGGTCTCGTCCTCCGCGACCAGGATCTCCTCGATGACTCCGGCGATGGGCGAGGGGATCTCGGTGTCGACCTTGTCGGTGGAGACCTCGAGGAGGGGCTCGTCGACCTCGACGCGGTCACCGACCTGCTTGAGCCAGCGGGTGACGGTGCCTTCGGTGACGCTTTCACCGAGAGCGGGCAAGTTCACGGATTCAGACATAATGCGCCCGTTTCTCCTTCATAGATCGTTCCTTGGCAGCTGGTCGACGACCGGGGCCCGCTCAGCTGGACGTGCTTGCAATTCCTGGTTCCGAGCTTAGTCCACGCCCTCGGGGCGTGGACCAGGCTCGGGGTGGTGCGGGTGCCCGGCTCAGCCGTGCAGCGGCTTGCCGGCGAGGGCGAGGTGCGCCTCGCCGAGCGCCTCGTTCTGCGTGGGGTGGGCGTGGATCAGCGGGGCGACGTCCTCGGGGTACGCCTCCCAGTTGACGATCAGCTGGGCCTCACCGATCTGCTCGCCCATGCGCGTGCCGAGCATGTGCACGCCGACGATCGGGCCGTCCTTCTCACGGACGAGCTTGACGATGCCGCCGGTGCCGATGATCGAGCTCTTGCCGTTGCCGGCGAGGTTGTATTCGTGCGTCTCGACGCGGTCGTCGCCGAACTTCTCGCGTGCGGCCTTCTCGGTGTAGCCGACCGATGCGATCTCGGGATCGCTGTAGGTGACCTTGGGGATGTTGAGGTCGGCCACGACGACGGGCTTGAGGCCGCCGATCTCCTCGGCGACGAAGATGCCCTGCTGGAAGCCGCGGTGGGCCAGCTGCAGTCCGGGGACGATGTCGCCGATCGCGTAGATGTTGCCGACGCCGGTGTGGAGGCGCTCGTCGGTGATGACGAACCCGCGGTCCATCGTGAGGCCCGCTTCCTCGTAGCCGAGGTTCTGCGTGACGGGGCCGCGGCCGACGGCGACGAGCATGAGATCGGCCTCGAACGTCTTGCCGTCCTCGAGGGTGACGACGACGCCGTCGTCGTTCTGCTGGACCGACTTGAACCGGGTGCCGGTGTTGAACTTGATGCCGCGCTTCTTGAACGCCCGCTCGAAGTTCTTGACGATCGACGCGTCCTCGTTCGGGACGAGGGAGGGGAGCGCCTCGATGATGGTGACGTCCACGCCGAAGGACTTCCAGACGGACGCGAACTCGCAGCCGATGACGCCGCCGCCGAGGATGACCACGGTCTTGGGGACGAAGTCCATCGTGAGGGCCTGGTCGGAGGTGATGACCTTGCCGCCGATCTCGAGGCCGGGGAGGCTGCGCGAGAAGGAACCGGTGGCGAGGATGATGTGCTTGCCGGTGTAGACGGTGCCGTCGACGTCGACGGTGTTCTGCGACGCGAGCTTGCCCGAGCCCTCGATCACCGTGATGCCCTTGGACTTGATGAGGCCCTGGAGTCCGCGGTACTTGCCGGCGATGATGCCGTCCTTGTACGCGTTCACGGCGTTCATGTCGATGGACTCGAAGGTCGCCTTCACGCCGTACTTCTCGGAGTCGCGGGCGCCGTCGGCGATCTCGGCCGAGTGCAGGAGTGCCTTGGTCGGGATGCAGCCGTTGTGGAGGCAGGTGCCGCCCAGCTTGCCCTTCTCGATGAGTCCCACGGTGAAGCCCAGCTGCACCGCACGGAGTGCGGCAGCGTAGCCGCCGCTTCCTCCACCGAGTACCAGGATGTCGAATTCTTGCGCAGTTGCCGATCCGGCCACTTGAACGCTCCCTCGCGTGGTCTGTTGACGCGCAGGACGCGTCGGTTGATAAATCGATTGCTGATGCGGTCGCGGGGCACACGGCGGGTGCTTGGTGTGCTCTCGTTTTTCACCCTATCCCCAGAACAAGCCCGCATCCACTTGAAGTGTGCCGAGGACGTGCCGTCCGCGCCCGGATGTGCCCAGCGTCACGCGAACAGGTAGGGCAGGTCGGGCAGGTCGGGCAGGTCGGGCAGGCCGGGCGGGTCGGGCAGGCCGGGCGGGTCGGGCAGGCTGGGCGGGTGCCGCGGCGGCAGTCCGCCGCGGCACCCGTTCCGTCAGGCGGTGCGGGCGAGCACGTCCTCGACGTAGGCCAGCAGGGTGCGGACGCCGACGCCGGTTCCGGCCTTCGGGGTGTAGCCGTAGGGGGACCCCTCGTTGAAGGCCGGTCCGGCGATGTCGAGGTGCGCCCACGGGATCTTCTCGCCGTCGACCTGGCCGACGAACTCGCGCAGGAACACGGCGGCGGTCATCATGCCGCCGTGCCGTTCGCCGATGTTGGCGATGTCGGCGACCTGCGACTCGAGGCTCGGACGCAGTTCCTCGGGCAGGGGCATGGGCCAGAACTGCTCGCCCGCGCGGTCGGCGGCGGCCTTGACGGCGTCGCGGACCCCGTCGTCGCCCATGACGCCGGAGACGCGGGTGCCGAGGGCGATCATCTGGGCGCCGGTGAGGGTGGCGATGTCGATGATGGCGTCGGGGGACTCCTCGCTCGCGGCGGCAAGCCCGTCGGCCATCACGAGGCGGCCCTCGGCGTCGGTGTTCAGGACCTCGACGGTGCGGCCCCCGTAGATGGACAGCACGTCCTCGGGGCGCTGCGCGGAGCCCGAGGGCATGTTCTCGGCGAGGCAGAGCCACGCCGTGACCTTGGCAGGGAGGCCGAGTTCCGCGACGGCGAGGAGCGTGGTGAGGACGACAGCGGCGCCGGCCATGTCCAGCTTCATGGTCTGCATCCCTGCGGCGGGCTTGAGGGAGAGTCCGCCGGAGTCGAACGTGATGCCCTTGCCCACGAGGGCGAGGTGCACGGCCGAGTTCGCGGGGGAGTACTCAACCTTCACCATGCGGGGAGGCCGCGTGGAGCCCTTGCCGACGCCGAGGATCCCGCCGTAGCCGTCGCGCTCCAGGCGCTTCTCGTCCATCACCGTGACCTTGACGGGGAGCCCCCGCGAGAGGTCCTTCGCGGCCTGGGCGAACGTCTCGGGGTAGAGGTGGCTCGGCGGCTGGTTCACGAGGGAGCGCGTCGCGTTGACGTTCTTGCCCAGGATGGTGGCGCGCCTGAAGGCAGGCGCGAGGTCCGCGTCGTCGGCCGCGGACGTGTGGACGATGACGGTGCGGACGGCGGCCTGGTCCTTCGACGGAGCCACGGTCCCGTCGGCCCTGATCCCCGACTTGTGGCCCTCGTAGCTGTAGGCGCCGAACGCGGCACCCTCGGCGACGGCGGCGGCGGCGGCGACGGTGCCGGCCGGGAGCGCGAGCACGACGGTCTCCAGGCCGGTGAGCTGGCGGACGGCGGCACCGGCGGCACGGCGCAGGGTCTCCGGGGACAGTGCCTCGCCGTCGGCCACGGGGCCCACGCCGGAGAGGACGAGGGAGTCGGCTCCGGTGTCGGGCAGCCCGGGAAGCCGGCGCACCTCGTCGGCGGCACCGGTGATGCCGAGCACCTGGAGCGAGTCCCCGAGGGCGCGCGCCGCCTTCGGGGGCAGCGGGCTGTCGAGGAGGACCGGCCCGTCCGTCCCCTTGGCGACCGCGATCACGAGCGCGTCGCTCGGGATCTTCTTGAGGTCCTTCGCGGAAGCCGTCAGGTGTAGTTCGGTCGTCTTGATCACGGAATATGTCTCCTCGTGTCCGGATGGGTTGTCCAGGTTCTGCGCGGCTCCGGCATCTGGTGGTCCGGGAACCGTCCTGACGATCGTAGTCGCTGCCCCGCGAGGTGCGGCGTCGCCGAGGGCGGGGCGGTCGGTGGGGGTGGATCGTCCTCCCGGGACGCGTCGCGTGGTACGGAATGAAGCGGGCGCGTACGGCGTTGACAGGAACAGGACCCGACCGGAGGAGAGAGCCATGCTGGATCCACGAACCCTGTACAACACCGACGCCGACGTCTTCGGCGACCCGCGGATCAAGGGGCTCCCCCTGCTCGTGAGCCTCACCGGCTTCCTGGATGCCGGACACGTCGTCTCGCAGGTCAGCGAGGAGCTGCTCGAAGTCCTCGAGCACGAGCTGGTGGCCGAGTTCGACGCCGACCAGCTCATGGACTACCGCGGCCGTCGCCCGAAGATCACGTTCGCCGAGGACCACCTGACCGATTACCAGCCGCACCGGCTCGAGCTGCACCGGCTGTTCGACGGACTGGGGGAGCCGTTCCTGCTCCTGACCGGCGTCGAACCTGATCTGCAGTGGGAGCGCTTCGCGAGCGCCGTCGTCGGCCTGGTGGAGGACCTCGAGGTGCCGCTCGTCTCCTGGATCCATGCCATCCCGATGCCGGTCCCGCACACGCGACCCATCGGGGTGACCCTGCACGGCAACCGGTCCGACCTGATCGACGGCATGAACGCCTGGCGCCCGACCGCGGAGTTGCAGGCGTCCATCGGTCACGTGCTCGAGCTGCGCCTCGTCGAGGCGGGGAACGACGTCGTGGGTCACGTCATCCACGTGCCCCACTACCTCTCCGAGGCCGAGTATCCGCCGGCAGCCGTCGCCGGACTCGAGTACCTGGGCGCCACCGCGCGGCTCGTGCTGCCGACGGACCGGCTCCGCGAGACGGGGCGCGACGTCGAGCGCCAGATCGCCCGGCAGGTCGGCAATTCGGCCGAGGTGCAGTCGGTGGTCGCGTCGCTCGAGAAGCGCTACGACGAGTACGCGGACGGAGCCGCGCGCAGGTCGCTGCTGGTCAAGGAGAACAGCGAGCTGGCCAGCGCCGAGGAGCTCGGTGCGGCCGTCGAGGCGTACCTCGCGAGCCCGCAGGCGGAGGAGGAGTCCACGCTGCTCTGGGACACGGAGTTCCTGGGCGCGAGCCCCATCGACTACGGCAGCCACGACAGCAGCCACGACAGCGGCGAGAATCGTGACCGGGAGCCGGGACCAGGGGACGCCGCGGGACGCGACGACGAAGGACCGGCCGGTCCGGGGTCGCGCTCCGCGGCGTAGCCCCGTCGCCGAATGGATCGCGATCCGGACGGCAGGCCGTCCGCCCGCGGGCGCGCTGCCGGCCACGGGCCGTAACGCGGGAGTGGATGGGTCACCCGCCACGCGATAATGGGGCTGTGAGATCCTCGAGGGCACTTCTTGTCTGGGCGGCCGGTGTCACCGCCTACCTCGTTGCAGTGACGCAGCGCACCACCTTCGGTGTCGCCGGGCTGGAGGCGACGGACCGCTTCAGCGCCTCCGCCTCGCAGCTGTCCGTGTTCACGGTGGTGCAGCTGCTCGTCTACGCAGGCCTCCAGGTGCCGGTCGGTGTCCTCGTGGACCGGTGGGGGCCGAGGACGCTCATCGTCGCCGGAGGCGTCCTCATGGCGCTCGGCCAGGCGCAGCTCGCCTTCGCGGACTCGGTCGGTGCGGGGATCGTCGGACGGCTGTTCGTGGGGGCGGGCGACGCGACGACCTTCATCAGTGTCCTGAGGCTGCTGCCCGCGTGGTTCGAGCCCCGGCGGATCCCGGTCCTCACGCAGTGGACGGGCATCATCGGCCAGCTCGGGCAGGTGGTCTCGGTCATCCCGTTCGTGGCACTGCTGTCCACCTTCGGCTGGCAGCCGGCCTTCCTCTCGGCCGCGGCCCTCTCGGCGCTCGCCGTCGTCCTCTCGATCACCGTGATCCGCGACTCGCCGCTGGCGGGGAGCGAGCGCTCCCCGCAGACGCTGCGGCAGACCGGCACCTCGCTCGCCGCGGCGTGGAGACAACCGGGGACGCGCCTCGGCCTGTGGTCGCACTTCACCATCCAGTTCCCGGGCACGGTCTTCGTCCTCATGTGGGGCTACCCCTATCTGGTCCGTGCGGAGAAGGTGGGGGAGGGTGTCGCCTCCGCCCTGATGACCCTGTTCGTCGCGGTGGGGATCGCCTGCGGACCACTGCTCGGGAGGTACGTGGGTCGGCATCCCCTGCGGCGATCCACCATGGTGCTGGCGATCGCCGCCCTCATGGCCGCCGCCTGGCTGGCGGTGCTGCTCTACCCCGGACCGGCTCCGCTGCCGCTGCTGACGCTGCTGGTCGTCGCGCTGGCCGTCGGCGGGCCGGGGTCGATGATCGCCTTCGACTTCGCCCGTACATTCAACCCCGCGGCCCGCATGGGAACCGCGACGGGCATCGTCAACATCGGCGGCTTCATGGCGTCCCTGCTGTCGATGTTCGTCATCGGTGTCGTCCTCGACGTCCTGCTCGGCAGCGGCTTCTCCCGGGGTGACCTCTACGCCCTCGCGTCCTTCCGCCTCGCCATGGCCGTGCAGCTGGTGTTCCTGGCGGCGGGGGTCGTGGCGGTCGTCATCGCCCGGCGCAGGGTGCGCCGGCGGATGGCGGAGCAAGGCGTGGTCGTCCCGCCCATCCGCGATGCGCTGGCCCGCGAGCGCCGCCGCCGCCGGAACGAGAAGGCTGCCCGGAGGCCCTCCGGCGACTAGGTCGCATCGGGAACCATCCAAGCGGCGGGCTTGTCCACATGACGTCGGCGGGCCGAGCGGAAGCCCTGTCCGCGTAGCAGGCTGGCGGCATGTCATCCCCTGCGAGCCCGGCACCGGGCATCCCACCGTCCCCTCCCATCGCCGTCTCGTCCACGGCGGACATCCTGTCCTACGTCCCGCACGCCCTCGGATTCCTGCCCGACGAGAGCCTCGTGGTCCTCACGACGCAGGGCCGGAGGCTCGGCGCCACCCTGCGGGTGGACCTGCCGCCCGACGGCAGGGACTCCCGCGCGTTCGCCGAAGGGGTGGTGTCCTTCGTGCGGGGGGACGCCGACGCCGACGGCACCCTCCTCGTCGTCTACACGAAGCAGGGCTGGCCACGGCAGGCACTCCCACCCCGGCACGGACTGGTCCGAGTCGTCGGAGCGGTCCTGGAAGCCGCCGGACTGCCGGTCCACGGGGGCTGGCTCGTCTCGGCCTCTGCCTGGCGCGACTACTTCTGCAGCGACGAGGAGTGCTGCCCATGGCCCGGCCGACCGCTCGACGCCGTGGTCCTCAGTCCGCTCAACGCCGAGCTGATCTTCAGCGGAAGCGCGTTCGATGCCTCGGCGTCGGACGCCGTGCTCCGCGCCGCTCCGTCCGTGGCACGACGGACCTCCTCGCCGGTACACCGCCTCCGGGTGGTGGAGGAGGCCCGCGCACGCTACGCGTCCGGTTGCGCCGGTCGGTGGACGTCCCCGGCCCAGTTCCAGGCGGTATCGGACGTGTGGGATGCGGTCCTCCTGCGGCCGGAAGCACTCGTCGTGGACGCCGAGCCCGATGTCGCGGCGTTCCTCCTGGCGAGTATCGAGTCGCGCACCGTCCGTGATTTCCTCCTGGTGAGTGCCAGTGTCGGGTCGGGCACGGCTCTGGCCGGGGTCGCGGCATGCGGCCTCCTCGACGATTCCGGACCCGCCGGGACACGCGCCGACAATGGCGCGGTCCGCGGAGACCGGGTGCTGCCGGACGTGCGGGAGGCGACCGGACTGCGCGCGGCCCTGGGCCTGCCGGCATCGACGGAGCGTGGCCGGGACCCGGGGACCGGCATCGGCCGGGCGGGGAGAGCGCCCGCGGCGTCACCACCGGGTGGAGGCCCGATCGTCGGCGATGCGGGTCTGGTCTACGCGGACGTGCTGGCCGGCAGGTTCACCGGCGCCATCGCCTGGGACCGCGTGGACGGCATGACGGTCGTCCTCGGACGACTGGCGGAGGTATCGGACGGTGAGGCCAGGGCCGCAGGTCTCACCATGTCGGCCTGGTTCGAGTACGCCCGCGGACGCGGATCCAGGGCGGCGGTCTACCTTGACGCCGCAGAACGGGCGGTACCGGGGTACCGGCTCGCCCGCCTGCTGCACGAACTCCTCCGGCGCGGGGGGCTGCCGGCCTGGGCCAGGAGCAGGTCCACGGCCTGGCCGGCAGGTGCGGCGGGGAAGGATCCGACCGCCGTCCCGCAGCACGCCGGGACGGCTGAACAGCCCGGCCGATGATTTCCGGCGTGGACGCCGATCGTGAGACAATGGTAGTGAGACCCGGTTGGGTCCGCGTACCAGAACGTCACCGAGCATTTCCCGGGATCCACGCCGAAAGGCGGAGCCACGGGGAATAGCGCGGGCGGCAGGGCCGTTCCCTAGGGACCCGTCTCGCCGGACACCTCTGGTGAACAGCGCGGACTTGACAGGGTCATAGTGGTGTTGTCCCTCTGATGGCACCACACACCGCCGTACGAAAGGTTCTCTGTGTCGGTCAAGAAGACAGCAGCACCGGCGTCGCCAGACGCCGGTACCACCACTACCAAGCGACGGGTAGCGGCCAAGAAGCCTGCCACGAAAGCTGCTTCGTCCGCTGCGGCCGCGAAGGCTTCGACCTCGGACGCACAGGGTTCGGTGGATACGCTCGACGGAGCGGACCCCGCCGTCGAGGTGGACTCGGAGGACCTCAAGCCCGAGGCGGCCGAGGTCGGCACCACCACCGGCTTCGTCTACTCGGACGCCGATGACGACGATGCCCCCGCCCAGCAGGTCGTCTCTGCCGGCGCGACCGCCGACCCCGTCAAGGACTACCTGAAGCAGATCGGCAAGGTCGCACTGCTCAACGCCGAGCAGGAGGTCGATCTCGCCCTCCGCATCGAGGCCGGATTGTTCGCCGAAGAGAAGATCGCCGCCGATCCGGACATGGATCCGAAGCTCAAGCGTGAACTCGAGTTCGTCATCCACGACGGCAAGCGGGCGAAGAACCACCTGCTCGAGGCGAACCTCCGCCTCGTGGTGTCCCTGGCCAAGCGGTACACCGGACGCGGCATGCTCTTCCTCGATCTCATCCAGGAAGGCAACCTCGGCCTGATCCGCGCCGTCGAGAAGTTCGACTACACCAAGGGCTTCAAGTTCTCGACCTACGCCACCTGGTGGATCCGCCAGGCCATCACCCGTGCCATGGCCGACCAGGCCAGGACCATCCGCATCCCGGTGCACATGGTGGAGGTCATCAACAAGCTGGCCCGCGTGCAGCGCCAGATGCTGCAGGACCTCGGCCGCGAACCCACTCCCGAGGAGCTGGCGCTCGAGCTCGACATGACCCCCGAGAAGGTCGTCGAGGTGCAGAAGTACGGCCGCGAGCCCATCTCACTCCACACGCCCCTGGGCGAGGACGGCGATTCGGAGTTCGGTGACCTGATCGAGGACTCCGAGGCCGTCGTGCCCGCCGATGCCGTGAGCTTCACGCTCCTGCAGGAGCAGCTGCACTCGGTCCTCGACACCCTCTCCGAACGGGAGGCGGGCGTGGTCGCCATGCGGTTCGGGCTGACCGACGGCCAGCCGAAGACGCTGGACGAGATCGGCAAGGTCTACGGGGTCACGCGTGAGCGCATCCGCCAGATCGAATCGAAGACGATGTCGAAACTGCGTCACCCGTCGCGGTCGCAGGTGCTGCGGGACTACCTCGACTGATCACAGGACCTCCGAAAGGGCCCTCCCTCCGGGAGGGCCCTTTCGCGTACCCGCTCCGGTACCGCCGCATCCGTAAGCGTCCGCCCGCGTCCGCCCGCGTCCGTCCGCGTCCGCCCGGTGGAGAGCCCTGCCGCCGGCGGATGATCGGTGCCGGGCGGGGACTGCGATCCCGTCCCCGCCCCACGACGCAGGAAGGGCCCCTCCTGGCGGAGGGGCCCTTACGCTTCAGCGCCTGTACACGGAGCGCTTGTTCTCGGATCGTGGGGTGCGGCGTCCGGCGACGATCAGTCGCCGACGACGGCCGGCTTCTCGTGAAGCCGCTTCGTCTCGTCCTGCCACTCGGACGTGAGCGGCTTCAGGTTCGCTTCGACGGCGCGCGCGTGGTGGCCGCAGAACAGAAGCTCTCCACCGGAGGACGAAAGGACGGCCCGCACGTAGGCCTGGGCGCCGCATCGGTCGCAGCGGTCCAGGGCAGTGAGTTCGCGAGTTGCTACTGCAGTGGTCATGAAAGCCTCCTCATGTGGATCGTGTATTCATATAACCACTATTCGTCGCCGCCCCTTCGCAGGCTGGGCCTCCTTTCGCTCCGGGCGTACCAGGGGTAGGGGTTGGGTCCGGCAGGCCCGGGAACGCCCTCGGGACGCGTCTTCCCCGTCGTGTCGGCAGCACGTAATAAACTGGTCCTACTCTTCCCCCTCACCCTCCTGACGCCTGTCCTGGATCGTGCCCGTTCCGCCAAGGAGACTCTTCCCCCGTGACACCCCCCACCTCGGACTACACCGCCCGGCACCTCTCGGTCCTCGAGGGCCTCGAAGCGGTGCGCAAGCGTCCCGGCATGTACATCGGGTCGACGGACTCCCGCGGCCTGATGCACTGCCTGTGGGAGATCATCGACAACTCGGTGGACGAGGCACTGGCCGGCTACGGCCAGAGCATCACGGTGATCCTGCACGCGGACGGATCCGTCGAGATCCATGACGACGGCCGAGGCATCCCGGTGGACATCGAGCCGAAGACCGGCCTCACCGGCGTCGAGGTCGTCTTCACCAAGCTGCACGCCGGCGGCAAGTTCGGCGGCGGGTCCTACACGGCGTCGGGCGGCCTCCACGGCGTCGGAGCGAGCGTCGTCAACGCGCTGTCCTCCCGTCTCGACGTGTTCGTCGACCGCGGCAGCAAGACGTACGCCATGTCCTTCCGGCGCGGAGAGCCCGGTGTCTTCAGGGACGGCCGGACGCCCTCGCCGGAGTCGTCCTTCGAACCCTTCCTCGACGGTTCGCGCCTCGAGGTCGTCGGCACGGCCAAGCGCGGGCGAACCGGCACGCGCATCCGCTACTGGGCCGACCGGCAGATCTTCACCCGCGATGCCACGTTCTCCTACGAGGAACTGCAGACCCGCGCGCGGCAGACCTCCTTCCTCGTGCCGGGGCTCCGGATCACGCTGCGCGACGAACGGCGACTTCCCGGAACGCCGGGTGAGTCCGGTCCGGTGGAGGAGGTCTTCCAGCACGACGGCGGGATCTCCGAGTACGCCGAGTTCCTCGCCCTCGACACCGCGGTCACCGATGTGTGGCGCTTCCAGGGGTCCGGCCGCTTCAAGGAGTCGGTGCCGGTCCTCGACGAGCGCGGGCACAGCCAGATGGCGGAGGTGGAACGCGACTGCGACGTCGACATCGCGCTGCGCTGGGGCATCGGCTACGAGACGACGGTCCGGAGCTACGTGAACATCATCGCCACGCCGAAGGGCGGCACCCACCAGAGCGGGTTCGAGCAGGCGCTGCTGAAGACCTTCCGGAAAATCATCGAGGCCAACGCCCGCAAGCTGAAGGCGGGCAGCGACAAGATCGAGAAGGACGACGTCTTCGCCGGGCTGACGGCCGTCCTCACGGTGCGCCTCGCCGAGCCGCAGTTCGAGGGGCAGACCAAGGAGATCCTCGGGACGTCGGCCGTCAAGGCCATCGTCGCGAAGGTGGTGGAGAAGGAACTGCAGGCACGCCTGTCCTCCTCCGCCCGCAACGACAAGGCGCAGTCGGCGCTGCTGCTCGAGAAGGTCGTCGCCGAGATGAAGTCGCGGATCTCGGCCCGGGTCCACAAGGAGACCCAGCGGCGCAAGAACGCCCTCGAGACGTCGAGCATGCCCGTCAAGCTCGCCGACTGCCGCATCGATGACCAGGAGCGCTCCGAACTGTTCATCGTCGAGGGCGACAGCGCCCTCGGGACCGCCAAGCTGGCGCGGTCCTCCGACTACCAGGCGCTCCTGCCCATCCGTGGCAAGATCCTCAACGTGCAGAAGGCCTCGGTCGGGGACATGCTCTCCAACGCGGAGTGTGCCGCCCTCATCCAGGTCATCGGGGCGGGTTCGGGGCGGAGCTTCCAGCTGGACGCCCGGCGCTACGGCAAGATCATCCTGATGACCGACGCCGATGTCGACGGAGCCCATATCCGGACGCTGCTGCTGACGCTGTTCTTCCGGTACATGCGCCCGCTGGTGGAGGCCGGCCGCGTCTACGCCGCCGTCCCACCGCTGCACCGTGTCGAGGTGATCAACGGCGGGTCGAAGGCCAACGAGATGATCTACACCTACTCGGAGGCGGAGCTGACGCGGCTGCTGGCGGCCATGGAGAAGCAGGGTAAGCGGTACAAGTCGCCCATCCAGCGTTACAAGGGCCTGGGGGAGATGGACGCGGGCCAGCTCGCGGAGACCACCATGGACCCGCGGCACCGCACCCTGCGCCGCGTGCGCATCCAGGAGGCCGAGTCGGCCGAGCGTGTCTTCGGCCTGCTCATGGGAAGCGACGTCGCACCGCGCAAGGACTTCATCGTCGCGGGCGCTTCGTCGCTCGATCGGGACCGTATCGACGCCTGACCGGCGCCGCCCGCTCCGGGAGGAGCCGCACGGAACTCCCGGAACCGTCGTGGGTGTGCCTTCTTCGGATGTGCTGCACAGTGCAGTGCCGCACAGTGCAGTGCAGTGCAGTGCCGGTGCCGGCCCCGAGACCGGGGGCCGGCCCGGCCGTCCGTCAGGGGGCCTCTGTCCCGGGGGTGTAGGGCAGGCTGCACACCTCACCCGGGCTCGGGAAGTCACCCTTGAGCCCGAGCCTCACCAGCTGTCCGTAGGACTGCACCCGGCCGCCGAACGGATAGGCCTCCTCGGGGTCGTCGTTCTGCCCCGAGAACGCACAGATGGAATTGGCGTGCTCCGTGCCCTTCTCATAGTTGACCCGGTCCTTATCAGGGCCTCTTTCCACAGGGCCCGCCCCGAAGGCCGGGGACGAGCCCATACCGGTCAGTGCCAGGGCGCAGGCTGCGGCGCCGAGTAGGAATGTCTTGCGCATGACGTGCCTCGATCTCTAGAAGTGCTCCAACTTCCAGGGCGCCGACGCATGCGCGCGGTAGTGGTTGCAAACCGCGACACTGCCCAGCGCAGGTCTGCTCCCTCCGAGCCTGCTGAGGCCCGTGCCGCGAAGTCTACTCACGGCCCGGAACAGGCGGAAGAGGAGGAGTCACCGGTCTTCCGGCCGCTCGAGCCACAGACGATCGACCGGTGGCGAGGAGGAGGCGGCACCCATCCTTCCGGGAGGTCGGGTTCAGCCGAGCAGCTCGGGTGCCACCAGGAGTGCCGGAGGGACCACCAGCAGCAGACCGGCCGCGGAGAGCGCTGCCCCCTGCTGGAGCCGGCTGAGGGGTGGCAGGGGAGTGAGCAGGCGGCGCAGCCGGTGGGCCGTCGACTGCACGTCGGCGGTACCGCCGGTCACGTCCGCTCGGACCGCCCCACCGCTCCGGCCCGTTTCGGCGAGGGGATCGTCGAGGGCGTCCGGCGACGAGGGCAGGGCGCCGGATCCGACGATGGCGATCGCCCGGACGAGCGTGGGCTCGTCCACGTGGCGGAGCGCCTCGTCGTCGGCCAGCATCTCGATCAGTTCACTGACGGCCCGCTGCGCGAGTTGCGATGTCGGCAGCCACGGCAGGGCGGAACGCCAGGCGGCGAATGCCCAGAGCAGCAGGTGATGGCGCTGGTGCAGGTGCGCGTTCTCATGGGTCAGGACGGCGTCGAGCTCGGCGCGCGACAGGAGGTCCATGAGGCCGTCGGACATGACGGTGACGGAGCGGGCCCCGCCGGGCAGGCAGTAGGCCACGGGCGCCGGGTGGTTGATCACGAGGGTCGAGGGCTGGTCGGCGGCGGGTGAGCTGAGCAGCGTGAGCATGTCGCGGTGGCGCCGACGCTGTCGCCGGATCCGGATGAATGTCAGCGCGAGGGTGAAGAGGAGGTGCGCGAACAGGAGGGTCGCCGCGCTGATGGCGAAGACGTGGACCACGCCGAGCGTCTGCGCCGATTCGTCGTCGAGCAGGATGGTGAAGAATCCGGCCGACGCCGACACGAGGTTGTCACCCAGCGGCTCGAGGCCCCAGACGAGCATGGCCCCGATCATGGACAGGCCACCGGCGAGTGCTATCGACTGCCAGAGCACCATGGCCGTGAAGGGCGCGCGTGCGGGCCAGGAGGCCCGTGACAGCGCGATGGGCGCAGGCCACGCAAGGATGATCGCGAGAGCAGCGAGCAGGTACGAGGCCCAGAACACGGGCGGGTCAGCTGCCGCCGAGCAGCTTGCGGAGGGTCTCGGCCTCGGCCTCGGAGACGCTGCCGATGAACCTGGCGAGCACGGCTTCACGGTCCGGCGCCGTCACGAGCACCTCGTGCATGAGTTCGGCCGTGTGGTCCTCGCGGCTCGTCACCGACCTGTACCGGTGGGGGCGGCTGTCGCGCTCCCGCTCGACCAGGCCCTTCTTCTCCAGGCGCGAGAGGACGGTGAGCACCGTCGTCACGGCGAGTTCGCGTCCCACCTCACCCGAGGGCGCCTCTGCGATGGCGTCCCGTAGTTCGTTCGCGGTCATCGCTTCCGGCGTTGTCCACAGCAGGTCCATCACCGTGCGTTCGAGGTCTCCGAGCGTTGCCATGTTCTTCCTTCAATTTCTGCGCGATCCCGGTCCGCCTCGAACCCGGATCCGCTCCCCGCAGGGAGCGATCAAGCGTGATGCCTCTAAAGTACAGCGTCCGCGCAGACATTTCTACTCCGCGTAGAAATTGGTGCGGATTTGTTCTACGATGTGTAGAAGAACTTTTTCTACGGGTTGTAGAAGTTCCGTCGTCGCCGACGCCAGGCGCTGCTGAAAGGGCCCCATGGAAGCCTTGGAAATTGCCAGGTGGCAATTCGGGATCACCACTGTCTACCACTTCCTCATGGTCCCCCTCACCATCGGGCTGGGGCTGCTGGTCGCCGGCATGCAGACCCTGTGGCACCGCACCGGCAAGGACCACTACCTCCGCATGACGAAGTTCTGGGGGAAGCTCTTCCTCATCAACTTCATCATGGGCGTGGCGACCGGGCTGGTGCAGGAGTTCCAGTTCGGCATGGCCTGGAGCGAGTACAGCCGCTTCGTGGGCGACGTCTTCGGAGCGCCGCTGGCCATGGAGGCGCTCCTCGCCTTCTTCGTCGAGTCCACCTTTCTCGGCCTCTGGATCTTCGGGTGGGGACGCCTCCCTCGCCTCATCCACCTCCTGAGCCTGTGGGCCGCCGTCCTGGCCTCGGTGTTCTCCGCGTACTTCATCCTCGTGGCGAACTCCTGGATGCAGCACCCCGTGGGTGTCGAGATGGTCGACGGCCGGCCGGTCATGGTGGACGCCTGGGCGGTCTTCACGAACAACACGGCCCTCGTCGCCTTCCCGCACACCGTCTTCGGTGCCCTCGCCGTCGCCGGGGCCTTCCTCCTCGGCATCAGCTGGTACCACCTGTGGAAGCGGCGCCGCGACGGCCTGGACAGCCTCGGTCCGGACGGCAGCCTCGTCGTCGGGAACCCGCGCGGCGCCCGGGACGCCGTCGACCACGCCGTATGGCTCCGCTCGGCCCGGGCCGGCGCCGTCGTCGCGATGATCGCGTTCGCCGGCACCGGGATCACCGGTGACCTGCAGGGCAAGCTCATGTTCGACCAGCAGCCCATGAAGATGGCCGCCGCCGAAGCAGCGTGCCATGACGGCACGGGCTTCTCGATCCTGTCCGTCGGCAACCTCGGGGCGCAGAGCTGCGACGACATCACGGCGGTGATCGAGGTCCCCGGTGTGCTGTCCTTCCTCGCCAACGGCGACTTCACCACCGAGGTCAAGGGCGTCAACACCCTGCTGCCCGAGTACCAGGAGAAGTACGGCACCACCCTGCCCGACGACCCCATGTACGGCGAGCGCGCCGGCACCGAGATCGACTATCTGCCGGTCATGGAGGTCACCTACTGGGGCTTCCGCATCATGATCGGCTTCGGCGCGATCGCCGCGGCGGCCGCCGCCGCGGCCCTCTGGGTCCTGCGCAGGGGAACCGTCCCGGAGTCCCGCTGGCTCATGAGACTCGCCGTGTTCGGGATCCTCGCGCCCTTCGGGGCCAACTCGGCCGGCTGGATCTTCACCGAGATGGGACGGCAGCCCTTCGTCGTCGCGCCCAACCCGGACCCGTCGGGGATCGACAGCGTGTTCATGTTCACCGCCGCCGCCGTCTCGCCCGGTGTCTCCCTGGCCGAGCTGATCGCCTCCCTCGTGGTGCTCACCTCGGTGTACGCGGTCCTCCTCGTGGTCGAGGTGCGGCTCCTCGTCACCTACGTCCGCGGCGGAACCGCGTCCGCCATGCCGGAGCTCGCACACGCCGCCGAGGACGAGGACGAGGACGACGACGCGGCACGCCCGCACGGCGGCAGGAAGGACGACGGCGATGTCCTGGCCTTCGCCTACTGACACCCCCTCCACCAGCTCCGCCACCGGCGTCGACATCACCCCCGCGACGACGAATCACCCTGACCCATGGAAGGCTCCCCGATGACCGAGGCACTGCCCACCCTCTGGTTCGTGCTGATCGCCGTGCTCTGGGCCGGCTACCTCTTCCTCGAGGGATTCGACCTCGGGGTGGGGATGCTCATGAAGCTCCTGGCCCGCAACGACACCCAGCGGCGCGTCCTGCTCAACACCGTCGGCCCCGTCTGGGACGGCAACGAGGTGTGGCTCGTCACCGCCATCGGTGCGACCTTCGCAGCCTTCCCGCACTGGTACGCCTCCCTGCTGTCGGCGCTCTACCTGCCGTTCCTGCTGGTGCTGCTCGGCCTGATCTTCCGTGCGGTCGCCTTCGAGTGGCGCGGCAAGCAGGACGGCGACTCCTGGCGCAACCGCTGGGACTGGGCCATCGCCGTCGGCTCCTTCACCGCTGCGGCGGGTATCGGTGCCGCGCTCGCGCTGACGACGACGGGACTGCCGCTCGATGCGAACGGTGACCGCGTGGGAGGCGCTTTCGCGTGGGCCACCCCGCCGGCGCTCCTCGGCGCGGCCGCCGTCGTCCTGTTCTGCCTCGTGCACGCCGCGGCGTTCGTGGCGCTCAAGACCGAGGGGGGCGTGCGGGGCCAGGCCGATCGCCTGTTCCGCCGCCTCCTGCCGTTCGCGCTGATCCCGTTCCTGGGCTGGACGGTCCTCGTGCAGGTGCGCACCGGCTCGGTGGTCACCTGGCTCGCCGTCGTGCTCGCGGTGGCGTGCCTCACCGCGTCGTACCGCTCCGCCGTGGGAGGCCGGGACGGGCGGGCGTTCGCGGCGCTCGGCGGCGGGATGCTGGCCCTTGTGGGATCGATCTTCGGCGCGGTCTACCCCGTCGTCCTGCCCTCCACACTCGACCCCGCGTTCGACCTCACGGTGCAGAATGCCTCGTCCTCGCCCTACACGCTGGGACTGATGAGCGTGGTGGCCTGCTTCGGCGTACCGCTCGTCCTCGCCTACCAGGCCTGGACGTACTGGGTCTTCCGGCGGCGCGTGTCGGAGGCGAGCATCCCGGCCGCCCACGCGGTGACAGCCCTGTGAGCGGAGCCACCAGGACGGCCATGCGGCCGTATAGCACCCCACCGGCCGCCGCGGGGACCGGCGCGGGCGGGGACGGGCAGGCGCCCCGCCGCCCGTCCCCGATGGCCGTGCTCAGGTCCGGCGGGCCGGCGGGGGCGGCCGGTTCGACGTCGGCCGTCTACCTTCTCGGCGTCCTCGCCGCGACCCGGGCCGCAGGGCTGGTCCTCATGGCCCAGGCCCTCGCGCTCGGCATCGCGTCCGTCGCGAGCGGGTCGCCGGACGTCCGGGCCGTCCTGCTGCAAGGCGTCCTCGGTGCCGCGCTACGTACGATCGCGGCGTGGGGCCAGGACGCCACGGCAGCCCGCCTCGCCCTCGGCGTGCGCGAGCGCCTGCGCGAGGCCGCCCTGGTGCGCGTGCTGGACGACGGCGGCACCACGCAGGCCGCTCCTGCCGGCAGCGGGCAGGGCTCCCTCGCGGTACTGCTCACCCGCGGACTCGACGGCCTGGACAAGTACTACGCGCAGTACCTCCCCGCGCTCATCACCTGCGCCGTGGTGCCGCTGATCGTCGGCGCACGGATCCTCGCCGCCGACTGGGTGAGCGCCCTCATCATCGTCCTCACCGTCCCGCTCGTGCCCGTCTTCATGGCACTCATCGGCCTCCACACCCAGGAGCGGACGCGGCAGGCCGCGGACGCGCTGGGGAGACTGTCCGACCACCTCCTCGAACTCGCCAGGGGCCTGCCCGTCCTCGTGGGCCTGGGGCGTGCCGCCGAGCAGACGCGTGCCCTGCGCGACATCGCCGGCACCTACACGTCCCGCACCATGACCACGCTGCGCACGGTCTTCCTCTCGTCCCTCGCGCTCGAGCTCATCAGCACGATCTCCGTCGCCGTCGTCGCGGTCTTCGCCGGTGTGCGCCTCATCCACGGGGACCTCGGCCTGGAGACGGCCCTCATCGCGCTGATCCTCGCGCCCGAGTGCTACGGACCCCTGCGCGACGTCGGTGCGGCCCACCACGCCAGCGAGGACGGCGAGGAGGCCGGAGCCCGGGTCCGGGCGGTCGTCGACGCCCCGGTGGCTCCCTCCCGTTCCGGGCTGTCGTCCGCCTCCGCTCCCGCAGTGCGGGAGGAGACCGGAGTCCTCCTCCGCGTCGATCGGCTGACGGCCGGGTACGACGGCGTCCGGGAGCCGGTCTTCGAGGACGTGTCGTTCGTCCTCGGATCGGGCTCCATCACGGCGCTGCGGGGCCCGAGCGGCTCGGGCAAGTCCACCCTGATGCGGGCGCTGGCCGGGGGAGCGGCGGCACCGGCCGGGCTCCGGCTGCAGGGGAGCATCGCAGGGCCGGTGGACGGCGGCATCGCCTGGGTCCCGCAGCATCCCGAACTCGTGATGGACACGGTCCGCGCCGAACTCGCGCTGTACGCCGGGTTGTCCGAGGACGACCCCGCCCTCCGGACCGGGCTCGCCGCCGTCGGCGCCGCGGACCTCGCTGGGCGGCACACGGGGGAGCTGAGCCCCGGTGAACTGCGGCGGGTCGCCGTCGCACGCGCGCTGCTGCGGGCGCAGGATCCGTCGGTCCGGCTCCTGCTGCTCGACGAGCCCACGGCGCACGTGGATCCCGCAGCATCGCGTGCCATCCGCACCGCCATCGAGGGGCGCCGGCCAGGGCTGGCCGTCCTCCTGATCGCGCACGACGACGAGACGGCCGCCATCGCATCGGCCGAGGTGCGGCTCGGCGTGGGGGGACGGCGGGATGCGACCCTCGGAGCCGCCCGTCCGGCACCGGCCGGCACGCCTGGTACGGACAGGCCGCAGGCCCCGGGACCGGACGTCCTCCCGGGCGCTCGCGCCGCCGGTCCCGGCACGTCGTGGTTCGCCGGCGCGCGCGACGTGCTGGTCCTGGTCCGGCCGTGGAACCGCCGGTTCCTGGCGGCCGCGGGGCTGGGGCTCGGCGCCTCGGTCTTCGCCGTCGCACTGACGGCGCTCAGCGGCTGGCTGATCGTCCGCGCCGCCGAGCAGCCGCCCATCCTCCATCTCCTCACCGCGATCGTCGGCGTCCGGTTCTTCGGCATCGGGCGCTCCCTCCTGCGCTACGAGGAGCGCCTCTGGCTGCACCGTGCCGTCTTCCACCGCGCCGACGAGACCCGGCTGCGCCTGTGGACCGGGCTCCTCGGGGCGGGCCGCGCCTGGCGGCTGCTCGCCCGCGGCTCGGGCGGGATCGAACGTCTCGTCGGTGACATCGACGAACTGCGGGACCTGTCCTCGCGTGCCCTGCTGCCCTTCGCGACCGCGGTCCTCACGGGGGTCGCCGCGCTGGCCGCCACCGCCGCGCTGCATCCCGCGTCCCTCGGCTGGCAGGCCCTGTCCGTCGGCGCCGCCCTCGTCGTCGCCCCGCTGATCGCCGTGGTCCGGGAGCGGGCCGCCGGAGCAGCCGCCGTGCAGGTCCGCGCCGACGCGCTCCAGCGCGTCACCGGCCTGCTGAGGGCAGCGCCGGACCTGCGGGTGAACGGCGCGCACCACGCGGCGCTGGGCTCCACCCGGCGACTCGACCGCCGCGCCGCAGCAGCCGCCCGCCGGTCGGCGGCGGCGGCCGGGACCTCGACGGCGGTGATCGTGGCGGCCTGCTGCGCCGCGTCCCTCGGCATCCTCACGACGGCCACCGGCCTGCCCGCCGACCTCACCGCCGTCCTGGTCCTCATGCAACTCGCCCTGGTGGAGCCGTTCGTCGCCGGGAGCTCGGCGGTGCAGCACTGGGGTCCGCTGGCGGCCGCCACACGGCGCATCCAGCCCTCGCTCAGTGCATCCACCACGGGCGCGGAGGGCCATCGGGGCCCCGGGGCCGGCCTGCCGGTGCGGACGGTGGCCCTGGACCGGGCAGCCATCGGCTACGAGCCCGGACATCCCGTGGTGCAGGACGTCGATCTCGACCTCCGTCCGGGACGCTGGACAGGGCTCACCGGACCCTCCGGCAGCGGCAAGTCGACCGTCATCGGAGCCCTCCTGGGTTTCCTGCCCCTCGAGGACGGCAGGCTGCTGGTGGACGGCCGGCCGGTGACGGCGGGCGAGGTGCCGCGCATCGCCTGGTGCCCGCAGGAGAGCCATCTGTTCAACTCGAGCCTGCGCGCGAACCTGCAGCTCGCACGCACTCCCGACGACCCCGCCACCCCGGCGGAGCTGAAGGCGGCACTGCAGGCCGTGGGGCTCGCCGGGCTGGTCGCCGGCCTCGAGCAGGGTCTCGACGCTCCGGTGGGTCCCGGCGGATCCCGGCTCTCGGGCGGCCAGCGGCAGCGGCTCGCCGTCGCCCGCGCCCTGCTGACCCGCTCCGGCGTCGTCCTCCTGGACGAGCCCACGGCGCACCTCGACGCCGAGGGTGCCCGCTCGCTGCTCGCGGACCTGCGGCGCGGGCTCCCGGACACGGCCGTCCTCCTCGTCACGCACGATCGGGACGAAGCGGCGCTCTGCGACGGGGTCATGGCGCTGGGAGCCCGCACGGGCGCCGAGCGGGGCTAGGCGCCGCGCCTGCCGGGCGCGCGTCCCCGCCCTGCAATACGCTGGGGTCATGAGTACCGCAGACACCCCGGATGCCCGTACCACGCGCGCCCGGGACGCCGAGGCTCCGGACCTCCCCGCCCTGCTGCAGTGGCGACCACTCGCCTACGCCGACATCGACCCCTGGCTCGAGCTGGTCAGGCGCATCGCGGAGGAGGACCAGCCGGACTGGGTGGAGCAACGCGCCGACCTCGAGCAGGCGCTGCGGGCGTCGAAGAACGATTCGCGTCGTGACACGATCGCCGGCTTCGACGGGGACGGCGTGCCGCGCGCGTTCGGACGCCTCTCCATGAATACCGGCTCCTCCCTGGTGCACGGCGCGGGCGGCGTGGACCCCGCGTGGCGCGGGCGCGGGATGGGCCGTGCCGTCTTCGCCTGGCAGGCGTGGCGGGCCGGGATGCGCCTGCTGGAGACCGGACAGGAGGAGGGGATCTTCCGGAACTACGTCGAGGAACGCAACCCCTCGCACCTTGCGCTGCTGCGGGCGAGCGGGAGCAGCATCGTCCGGTACTTCACCGAGATGACGAGGCCGCTGGACCAGCCGATCCCGGACCTGCCGATCCCTCCGGAGCTGGAACTCGTCAGTTTCGCCGAGGGATCCGACAGGAACATCAGCGAACTCGTCCGCCTCGCCCACAACGACGCCTTCCAGGACCACTGGGGCAGCGAACCCCGCGACCAGGAATCCTGGCAGTTCACGGTCACCCACCCCGAGTTCCGCGCCGACTGGAGCCTGGCACTGCTCGACCCTGCGAGGGGCGAGGTGGCGGCATACCAGCTCGCCAGCTACGACCCCGACTCGAAGGAGCTGCTCGGCCACACGGAGGGCTACACGGACCTGCTGGGCGTCCGCAGGACGTGGCGCGGACGCGGACTCGCTCCGGCTCTGCTCGCGGAGGCGATGCGGCGGTACCGTGCGGCGGGCATCGACAACGCCGGGCTCGGCGTGGACACCGAGAATCCGTCCGGTGCGCTGGGCCTCTACGAACGCATGGGCTACGTGCCGACGCAGCGCTCGATCGTGTTCGACCTCCCGCTTCCCGCCCGCACGGGCTGAGGCACCCCGCGGGCACCCACCGGCTAGAGCAGGGTGCCCTGTCCCTCGTCGTCCGCTCCGGCCGCCGGTCCTCCGTGCACGGCGGAATCCGGCGCCGACCCGTCCACCAGGCGCACGCCGGCGACGGGAGCGACGGGGCGGGACGCCTCGATGAGACCGAGCAGGCTCGGCCCGACGGCGTCGATCTGCTGGGTGAGGGGGACACCCGAACCGTCGCGCCGCCCGTGTTCGGTGGGCAGCGCCCGGGCCACACCGTTGGCGGACGCCGCGCGCGCGGGCCCGTGGCCCGCCCACGCCAGCGACAGGGCTTCCTCGCCGCGGAGGAAACGGTGGGCCCTGACCCCCGCCGTCGCCCGGCCCTTCGGGGGGTACTCGGAGAACTCGGTGACCTTCGCCGAACCGGCCGTCGTGCCGGGCAGCGCGTCGTCCGCGGCGGAGACCGTGACCACCACGCCCTGCTCGTCACCCCGGGCGATCGCGCCGAAGTGCAGGACGGCGTCCCCGGCCGCGAGCTTGATGCCCGCCATGCCGCCGGCCGTCCGGCCCTGCGGCCGTACCGCCGACGCCGGGAAACGCAGCAACTGTGCGAGGCGGGTGATGAACACGAGGTCGTCCTCGTCGCCGGCCGTCGCGACACCGACGACCCTGTCCTTCGGCTTGAGGGAGATGACCTCCCAGTCGTCACGGTTCAGCGGGTAGTCGGGCTGCACGCGTTTCACCACGCCCTGCGCGGTACCCAGGGCGACGACGCCGCTCAGCGGTGCCAGTCCCACGAGGGACTCGCCGCGCTCGAGCGTGATGAACTCCGACGACGGCACTCCGCCCGCCAGGTTCGGCACGCCGGCGGTGGGCGGCAGGGCCGGCATGTCCATCACCTGGAGGCGGATCATGCGTCCCCCGGACGTCACGGCTCCCACCTCGCCCCGGGCCGTCGAGGGCAGCACGGACCGGAAGGCGTCGTGCTTGATGCGCTGGCCGTCACCGAGCGGCTGACGGTCGGACGTGCGGGCGAGCTGCCCCGAGGCCGACAGGAGGACCCAGCAGGGGTCGTCGGCGATCTCCAGCGGGAGGACCGCCTTGGCGCCCTTGCCGGCAGGAGCGGCGGGCAGGGTCCCCTTGAGCGGCGCCGAGGCCTCCGACTCGAGGAGCACCGTGCGCCGCGGCGTGGCGAACTGGTCGGCGAGTCCGGCGAGTTCGTCGGAGACGAGGGTCCTCAGGCGCTCCTCGGAGCCGAGGATCGCCTCGAGTTCGGCGATCTCGCGGCGGAGCTGGTCCTGTTCCTTCTCCAGCTCGATCCGCGAGTACCGGGTCAGCTGCCGCAGCCGGAGCTCGAGGATGTAGTTCGCCTGCGTCTCGGACAGGTCGTAGATGGACATCAGGCGCTCGCGCGCCGCGGACGCCTCGTCCGAGGACCGGATGATCTGGATCACCTCGTCGATGTCGACGATCGCGATGAGCAGCCCCTCCACGAGGTGCAGGCGGTCGCGCTTGCGCTGCAGCCGGTAGGAGGTGCGACGGCGCACCACCAGGATGCGGTGGGCGATGTACACCCGGAGCAGCTCCACGAGCCCGAGGGTGCGGGGCTGACCGTCGACGAGGGCCACGTTGTTGATGCCGAACGAGTCCTCCATCGGCGTGAAGCGGTACAGCTGCGCGAGGACGGCGTTCGGGTTGAAGCCGTTCTTGAGCTCGATCACGAGGCGCAGGCCGTGCGTGCGATCGGTGAGGTCCACGATGTCCGAGATGCCCTGCAGCTTCTTCGACGTGACCGCGTCCTTGATCCGCTCGATCACCTTCTCGGGGCCCACGGTGTAGGGGAGCTCGGTGACCACGAGGCCCGTGCGCCGCGCCGAGAGCTGCTCCACGGTGACCTTCGCGCGGGTCTTGAAGGACCCGCGGCCCGTCGCGTAGGCGTCGCGTACGCCGTCGAGCCCCACGATCCTGCCACCGCTCGGGAGGTCGGGCCCGGGGACGAAGCGCATCACGTCCTCGAGCGAGGCATCCGGATTCGCGATGAGATGGCGTGCCGCAGCGACCACCTCGCCGAGGTTGTGCGGCGGCATGTTCGTGGCCATGCCGACGGCGATCCCGCTGGCACCGTTGACGAGCAGGTTGGGGAACGCCGCGGGGAGGACCTCCGGCTGCGTGAGCTGGTTGTCGTAGTTGGGGACGAAGTCGACGACGTCCTCGTCGAGGTGGTCGGTCAGCGTCAGGGCGGCCGCCGCGAGGCGCGCCTCCGTGTACCGGGCGGCCGCCGGACCGTCGTCGAGCGAGCCGAAGTTGCCGTGGCCGTCGATGAGGGGCAGCCTCAGCGAGAAGTCCTGCGCCATGCGCACCATGGCGTCGTAGATGGCGCTGTCACCGTGCGGGTGCAGCTTGCCCATGACCTCACCGACCACGCGTGCGGACTTCACGTGCCCGCGGTCGGGGCGCAGGCCCATGTCCGTCATCATGTACAGGATGCGCCGCTGGACGGGCTTGAGGCCGTCGCGCGCATCCGGCAGGGCGCGCGAGTAGATCACGGAGTACGCGTACTCCAGGAAGGACTCCTCCATCTCGGTCTCGACATCGATGTCGATGATCTTCTCGGTGAAATCCTCCGGCGGTGCGGAGTTCTGGCGCCTGGCCATGTGCGGTGCGGTTCCTCAACAACTCGGGTGGGCAGATCGGGTGGTCGGCGGGCATCCGCGGTCCGCGGGCGGTTCCGGCAGCGGACCGACCCACGGTCGAGGGGATGCCGACTACCCTGAGTCTATGGTGGCGGACGGACAATACCCGGAATATTGGGAGGCTGATGTCGTCCTGCGCGACGGCGGGACGGCGCACCTGCGGCCCATCTCGCCCCTCGACGCGGACGCGGTGCAGGCCTTCCACGTGCGCCAGTCGCAGAATTCGATCTACCTCCGCTTCTTCACGTACAAGGCCACGCTCAGCGCGAAGGAGCTCAAGCGCTTCACGGAAGTGGACCACCGGGACCGCGTGGCCTTCGTCATCACGCGCGGCACGGACATCATCGGCATCGGCCGCTACGACCGCCTCGACGATCCGCTCGAGGCCGAGGTCGCCTTCAACGTCTCGGACCACCACCAGGGACGCGGGGTCGGCTCCATCCTGCTCGAGCACCTCGCCGCGGCCGCCCGCGAGAACGGCATCCGCCGGTTCTCGGCCGAGGTCCTTCCCGAGAACCGCAAGATGATCACCGTCTTCGCCGAGGCCGGCTACGAGGTCGATCGGCACTTCGACGACGGGGTCGTGATGCTGGGCTTCGACATTGATCCCACCCGCCGGTCGCAGGCCGTCATGGAGTCGAGGGAGCACCGCGCCGAGGCCAGGAGCATGGCGGAGCTCCTGACGCCGTCGTCCGTGGCCGTGATCGGCGCGAGCCGCGAATGGGGGACGGTGGGCCATGCTCTCCTCGAGCACCTGATCGACGGTGGCTTCACGGGCACGGTGTACGCCGTCAACCCCGAGGCCTTCGAACTGCACGGCATCATGTCCCACGCCTCCCTCACGGAGGTACCCGAGCAGGTGGACCTCGCCGTCATCGCCGTGCCGCACGAGCAGGTGGACGCCGTCGTGGACGAGTGTGCCCGTGCAGGCGTCAGGGGACTCCTCGTGGCCACCGCAGGCTATGCCGATGACGGCGGCGACGGGCTGGCGCGCCAGCGCGCCCTCGTGCACAAGGCCAGGGCGCACGGCATGCGCGTGGTGGGCCCGGCATCCCTGGGCCTCGTCAACACCGACCCCGCGGTCCGGCTGAACGCCTCGATGGCGCCCGGCCTGCCCGAACGGGGAGCGCTCTCCCTGTTCAGCCAGTCTGCCGGCCTCGGTGTCCTCCTCTACGCCAGCGCGCGGCGGCGCGGGCTCGGGGTGTCCTCGGTGATCTCCGCCGGCAACCGGGCCGACGTGTCCGGCAACGATGCCATGCAGTTCTGGGAGGACGATCCGAGCACGCGCGCCGTGGGTCTCTACTTCGAGTCGATCGGCAACCCGAGGAAGTTCTCGCGCATCGCCCGCCGCCTCGCCCTGACCAAGCCCGTCATCGTGGCGAAGTCCGATGTCACGGGCCTGCAGCTGCCGCCGGGACACGCGGTCCGCACCACCCAGGCACCGCCGGGAGCGCTCGACTCGATGCTCCGGCAGTCCGGCGTCATGAGGGTCGAGACGACGGAGCAGCTGATGGACATCGCGCAGATCGTCGCGAGCCAGCCGCTGCCGCAGGGACCGGGCGTCGCCGTCTTCAGCAACTCCTCGGCCCTCGGCAAGGTGGTCGCCGACGGCGTGGCCTCGCAGGGCATGACCGTCGCGCGGCTGGAGGCCGGGCTCGAGCTCGACACCGGGCAGTCCGTGGCGCTTCCCGCCCTCAGGTCGGTGGTCGCGGATGCACTGCGGGATGATGCGGTCCACGCCGCCGTGGTCACGACGCTGCCCGCCCGGGGACTCCCGGCCGAGACCATCGCGGCCTGCCTCCAGCAATGCGCCGAGGAGGCCGGCAAGCCCGTCATCGCCTCGTTCACCGGCACCCTGGACACACGCCTCCAACTCGACGGCCTCGTCGCCTCCGCGCCGTCGCCGGATCCCCGGGTGACGGACCCTCGGAGGACGGCGGCGCTGTCGTCCGATCGGCTGTCACCGGGGTCCCCGGCGGAGGTGGCGGCGGGCGGCCCCGGAACGGTCCGGGCCCCCCTCGCCGGTGCGGCCCCGGAACCGCAGGCCGCGGACACGGTCCTGCCCCTGCAGCGTGGCATACCCTGCTTCCCGAGTCCCGGCGCCGCCCTGGCCGCCCTGGGCGCCGTGGTGCGCTACGCACTGTGGCGCACGCGGGACCACGGCGAGTTCCTCGACCCCGACGGCGTGGACGTCGACGAGGCCGTCCGCGTCCTCGCCGGCGTCCGGGCGCGCGTCACGGATGTCGAGCTGACCCGGCTCGCCCCCGAGGAGTGCGGGGCACTCATGGAGGCGTACGGGATCCGGCTCCTGCCGTCGGTGCGGTTCGCCTCGGCCGACGAAGCGGTCGAGGCGGCCGAGCGCCTCGGCTGGCCGGTTGCCCTCAAGACCATGGACGAGCACCTCCGCCACCGCCTGGACCTCGGCGGCGTGCGGCTCAACATCGACGACGCCGAATCGCTGCGACGCAACATCACGCAGATGGCGCACGTCCTGGCGCCCTTCGGCAGCTTCGGCATGGAAGTGCAGTCCATGGCCCCCTCCGGCCAGGCCTGCAGCATCCGCGCCATCGAGGATCCCCTCATGGGGCCCGTGGTCTCGTTCGGCCTCGCGGGTGACGCCGTCAACCTGCTCGATGACTGGGCGCACGCCGTCCCGCCCCTGAGCACCGGGGACCTCGCCGATCTCGTGCGGGCACCGCGCGCCTCCCGCAAGCTCTTCGGCTACCAGGGGCTCCCTGCCGCGGACGTTCCGGCGCTCGAGGACCTCGTGGCCCGCGTGGCGCTCCTGAAGGACAACCACCCCGAGATCGCCCGCCTCGACTTCAATCCGGTCCTCGTCGCGACGTCGGGCCTTGCGGTCCTGAGCGCCGCGATCGACGTCGGGAACCCCCAGCGGCGCACGGACAGCGCCCGCCGCGCCATGCGGGACTGACGCCCGCTGGTTAGGCACAACCCGGCCCGGTGGGGGAAACTGGGGGTATGACCCCATCGCTTTCCGCCCAGCGGCGTGACCTCGATGCATCGCTCGAGCGGGCCGGCTTCTACCCGCGTCTCGTGGCCGACGTCGTCCACGACGCCCTCGACGGCCGCGAGCCGCTGTCCCACGTGGCCCACCTCGAGACGCACTTCGAGCGCACCGAGGTGCACCGGCACATCACGGTGCTCGTCCTCACCGAGGACATGCTGGTCATCACGCACGTGGACGACCAGCAGCTCGACGACGCGGGCGAGCAGGTGATGGCGCAGATCTCCACCGAATCCGTCCCGGTGAGCCAGATCCGCTCGGTGGTCCTCAGCTACCTCTACGCGCAGCCGCAGGACTACAAGCCCAGCGACCAGGTCCGCGAGATGACGCTCGCGATCGCCTGGTCGGGCGGCCAGCGCCTCGACATCGGCCCCGCGAGCTGCGGCGACCCGCAGTGCGACGCCGACCACGGTTTCACGGGCACGGTGGCGCAGGAGGACATCGTGCTGCGTGTCAGTGCCGAGGCCGACGGCGCCCAGGCGGTGCAGAACGCCAAGGCCTTCGCCCGTGCCCTGAGGAAGGTGAACACGGCGAGCCCCGCGTCGGGCGGGTACGTCGGATCCGACGTGGCCCCGCGCCGCCAACCCGGCTTCGGCGGGCGCTTCAACCGCCCCCATCACCAGCGGTAGCGGTTGATGCCCTTCCAGCACCTGGAGCGCCTCCCGCCCGCGCCCGCCTACGGGACCGCCACCGTCGCCGAGGTCCTCACCAGTTCGGCCGCGGCCCTGGGCGTCGAAGGCTTCGGCAACGCCCTCGCCCTGCCGGCCTCCCGCCGGATCGCCGTGGTCATGGTGGACGGCCTCGGCCTGTCGCTGCTCAGGAAGTACGCGGCCCACGCTCCGTACCTCCGGGAGAGCCTCGATGCGGCCCGAGCGCTGTCCTCGGCTTTCCCGTCCACCACGGCCGCGTCCCTCGCCGGCCTCGGTACGGGCCTCGCACCCGGCCTGCACGGCATGGTCGGCTACGACGTCCTCGATCCTGCGCAGGGACGCGTGGTCAACATGCTGGGCCGCTGGGACGCCGGCGTCGACCCGCTCGCCTGGCAACCGCACCCGACGGTCTTCGAGCGCGTGTCCCAGCACCTTCCGGTCGTCACCGTGAGCCAGCCCCGCTTCGCCGACTCGCCCATGACGCGGGCGGCCCTGCGGGGCGGCGCCTTCGTCGGCGCGCAGACCATCCACGCCCGCATCGACGCGGCGGCCGAGCAGCTGGCGAGCGCCCCGCGCATGCTCGTGTACTTCTACCTCAACGACCTCGACAAGGCCGGACACCGGTACGGCGTCGACTCCGCGGAGTGGCTGCGGACCCTGGAGGACCTGGACGCCGCGCTCAGGCTCCTGGCCCGGAGGGTCCCGCCCGACACTCTCCTGCTCCTCACCGCCGACCACGGCATGGTGGACATCCCGCCGTCGCAGCGCATCGACTACTCCGAGCGCGCCGATCTCGTCGACGGAGTGGCCCACACGGGGGGCGAGCCGCGCATGCTCCACCTGTACCTCGAGCAGGATCTCGCCGTCCGCGACCGCGAGTCGCTCGCCCTGCGCTGGCACGAGGCGTTCGGTACCCGGGCGTGGATCCTCCCGCGGGACGAGGCCGTGGCCGCAGGCTACTTCGGACCGGTCTCGGACACGGTGCTGCCACGTATCGGGGACCTCCTGGTCCTCGCACGGGAAGGCATCGCCCTCCTCGACGGGCGGCGCGTCCAGCCGGCCGCGTTCGACGTCGTCGGGCAGCACGGCTCGCTGACGCGGGCCGAGCGGGAGATCCCGCTGCTGGTCCTGGGCAAACCCCCCGCCGGCGGTTCCCGACGGGGGAGCGGCAAGGGTGCCGGCCGTGGCTGAGCTGTTGTTCTTCTCCGGCACCATGGACTGCGGCAAGTCGACGCTCGCGCTCCAGATGGACCACAACCACAAGGCACGCGGGCGTCGCGGGCTGCTCTTCAGCTCCCACGACCGCGCCGGCGAATCCATGATCTCGAGCAGGCTCGGCCTGCAGGTACCGGCGGTCGAGGTCTTCCCCGAGACCGACTTCTGGGTCGAACTGACGCTGCGGCAGACCATGGGCGCACGCATCGACTACGTCATCTGCGACGAGGCGCAGTTCTACACCGTCGACCAGATCGACCAGCTGGCCCGCATCGTGGACGAGATGGACATCGACGTGTTCAGCTTCGGCATCACCTCCGATTTCCGGACACGGCTGTTTCCCGGGTCGCAGCGCCTCATCGAGCTCGCGGACCGCGTCCAGGTCCTGCAGGTCGAGGCCCTGTGCTGGTGCGGCAAGCGGGCCACGCACAACGCGCGCACGGTCGACGGTGTCATGGTGGTCGAGGGCGACCAGATGGTGGTGGGAGACGTCGACCAGCCCGGCGACGAGGACTCGCCTGCGGCACCGGCTGCCGGGGCAGCCGCGGACCCGGTCACGTCCGTCCGCGTGCCGGTGGTGGGCTACGAGACGCTCTGCCGTCGGCACCACATGCGGCGGCAGACGTCCCGCACGTCGCCGTCCCTCTTTTCCAACGAGATGCCGCTGCCCTTCGAGGAGAGGGCGGTCCCGCCGCGCAGCGGAGGTACCCCGACCCTGCAGGACGCGGAACCGGGTACCAGCGGCTCCTGAGCCGGGCGCACCGCAGAACGGCGCCGCCACCGACAGCGCGGAGGCACGCAGCGCGGGTCAGTCGCCCTTGCGTCCGAACACGATGTCGTCCCAGCTGGGGACGCTGGAGCGTTTCGGTTTGACGCGCCGCTCGGGGGTGGCCTCCGCTGCGTCCTTGCCCTGATCCTTGATGGGGTCCTTGCCCGCATTCTTGACCGTCTGCTCGGCGGGATCCTTGTCCGGGCCCTTCGCTGCCGCCGCGCCGCGGCCGCCGGCGCGTGCCGCCGGCGACCCCGTCCCCTGCTGCGCCGCTGCCGGCGGTTGGAGCCTGCGGGTCGGTCGCGCGAAGATGCTGATCTCGCGCGTGTCCGTGCTGACGCCCTCGTACAGCCGGGGCGTGCCGTCCTCGTGGTGGGTGGGATCGGCGGCCGCGCTCCCGAGGACGTCGCCGCCCGGACCGTCGTCGGCGGATCCCTCGTCGGCGGACTCCTCGTCCGTGCCGTCGTCGGTGTCGCTGCCGTCGTCCTGACCGGTGTCCGTCTCCGTGTCGGCGGCGACCCCGGACCGAGGAGCGAGGGACAGCCCCGGCATGGGGAACTCCTCGCCCTCCGGCGTCTCCTGGTCCGCGTCCTCGTCACGGGGATGCGCGGCGGGGATGCTCCCGCGTGTCAGCAGCTCGGCGAGGGCGTCGTCGCCTTCCTCGTCGGCGCCGAGGCGCTGGCCGCGACGGGAGCGGAGCACATCGAGCAGACCGTCCTGGTCCGGCGTCGGAGCCTCGTCCTCCTTCTCCGCCTCGAAGTCGAACACACGGTCCGCCACGGCGCTGAGCCGGCGTGAGGGGAGCGGGCCGTCGAGCGGCTCCAGTTCGCTGAGCACCTGCGCCCAGCGGTTGGCGTTGGCGACGGTCTTGCGTGTGGGGTTGTACGTCCACTGGGCGGGAGGCTGTTCGCCGAGGTCCACCGTCGAATCGTCCGGCAGGTCGAAGGACGCCTCGACGTGCCAGGAGCCGTCCGGACGGCGCCAGGAGTCCCATTCGAGCGACACGGGGTCGATCCCGTAACTCTGGACACGGAAGGCGACCATGTCCCCGAGCAGTGCGGGGTCGTCCCCGAAGGCCGATCGGTAGCCGTCGTGGCTGGGCAGCGGCGTGGCGACCTCCACCCGCTGGGCCAGATAGGCCACGTAGTCGCGCTCGGCACGCACCGGTCCCTCGTACCGCTCGACGTGCGCGAGATCGAGTCCGGATTCGGCGGCGACCTGTTCGGCCGTGGCGCCCGAGCGGATACGCGACTGGATGTCCCGGGGGGTCAGATGCACCGGCGGCTTCGGCGGCTTCGGGGGTTTCGCGGGCTTCGGACGGACCGGCTCCGGAGCCTCCGGTGATGCTGCCAGGGGTGCGTCCGGGATCCGGTCGCTCGCGGCCCGCAGCGCATCGTCGATGGGAAGGCGGTAGGACGTGCCGTCCCCGCCGCTCAACAGCAGATGTTCGCCATCCTCATGGACACCCACCAGGCGTAACTCCTGCATCAATTCCTCCAGCCGACAATAATTGCTACGTGAAACTTTGCCATTGAATGTCGGCCTTTCCTACTACGCGGTGAGGCGTGGCGGCCGGCACACCGGGAGCGGGCACAAATCCCGGCCTTTCGGCGTTGTTGGAGCCGGAGGGGCAGACCCCGGCGTTGGCCAGAGAGTATGGAGCGGAAGACAGGTATGACGACAGACTACGACGCGCCGCGCACGGCGGTCGACGACGACGACTCGAACACCCGCACGGACGTTCGCGCGGGGCATCGGCCGGCGGGGCAGACCGCGCAGATGATCGCACCGGTCGACGATGACGAACTCGAAGCGGCGGATTCCTACGATCTGCCGGGAGCTGACCTCTCCAGCGAGGAGATCTCCGTGCAGATCCTCGCCGCGCAGGCCGACGAGTTCACCTGCGCCTCGTGCTTCCTCGTCCGTCACCGGTCGCAGATCGCACTCGACAGGGGCGGGCAGCTGTACTGCATGGACTGCGAGGGCTGACACAACCGCAGCAGGTGTGGCACGGTCGGTCGTCGACCGACGGCGTCGACCGACGGCGTCGACCGACGGCGTCGACCGACGGCGTCGTTCCCCGTCCCGACCGGGCGCGGGCGCCGGATCAGGCCGCGAGCGCGGCCACGAGGCGTTCCGGGGTGCGGGACGAGGTCAGCCAGTAGGGTGTGCGGTCCTCGGGGTCCGTGACCTCGATGCGCACCACGGGGGAGATCCACCCCCTGATGCAGAGGTACGCGAGCCCGTTCAGGCCCGGGCCCCGCTGGTGGGTCGCGTCGTCGCCGCCGAACCACTCCACCGAGCCCAGGTACTTCCGCTCGATGCTCGCGCGCCCGACGGTCAGCGTCGTCCCGGTGACGGCGATACGCGGTGTCGACAGGATCAGCAGGGTGAACACGATGACGGCGACGACGAGCGCCGCACCGTAGCCGAATCCCATCGAGATGGGAGCGAACATCACGATCACGGCCGAGGAGAATCCCGCGGCGATCAGCCAGATCCAGGGTGAGGGCCAGAGGCGCTCCTCGTACAGGACGGCCTCGTCGGATGTGTTGCGGGGTGCTTCCCCTGGCGCGCTGGACATGGAACCAGCATTCCATCATTTGGCGGCGGTCTCATCCCGGCCGGGCCGCAGGAGCGGCGGGTGGGGCACGGTCCCTCCCTCCCGGACGGGGGCCGGGACGTCCCCGCCCTCGTCCGGGAGGAGTCACCGTCGGTGTGGCCCGGGCCTGTCGGGTAGGGCACCGGCAAAGGCGCTAAAGTGGGACGCTGGTAACCGGATAGCTTGCGTGGGAGATGCGGTCAATGGGTACACAGCAGGACCTCCGGGTCCAGATCTTGATGCTCGACGACGGCCTCGAGCCGCCCGCCTACGCCACCGACGGCGATGCGGGCGCGGACCTGCGCACCGCCGTCGACGTCGTCCTCGAGCCCGGTGCGCGGGCGCTCGTCCCCACGGGAGTGGCCCTGGCGCTTCCCCGCGGGTACGCCGGGCTCGTCCATCCGCGGTCCGGACTCGCTGTACGCCACGGCCTGACCATCGTCAACGCGCCGGGCACCATCGATGCGGGCTACCGCGGGGAGATCAAGGTCTGCCTGCTCAACACGGACCGGTCCGAGGCGGTGCGGCTTTCCCGCGGTGACCGGATCGCGCAGCTGGTCATCCAGCGGGTCGAGCACGCGGTCTTCGCCGTGGTCGACGAGTTGCCCGACAGCGTGCGGGGCACGGGCGGTTTCGGGTCCACCGGCGGCTTCGGTGCCCTTGACGCGACACCCGCGGACCTCCGCTCCGCGGCCGGCGGCTGACGCCTCCCGCAGGCGTCCGCCGCGTCGCACGGAATATCGCACCCCCACGAGAACCTCATCAGGAAAGGACCCCGGACATGGCTTTTGGGCGCCTCAGGAAGAAGAAGCAGGACGACGCCGCCGACGCGCCGCTGACGCAGGAGCCGGCGGCGGACGCCGTCGACGACGCGCCGGTACCGGCGGACACGCCGGCAGCAGCCCCGGACGAGGCCGGAGCCCCCCTCGAACCGGCCGCACCCGCCGGCCACGTGGCGAGTGCCGACTACGACCGCGCCGCCCAGGGTCCGTTCGACGCCTCCGAGCAGGACACCGACCACGGCTACATCGACCTCGGTGCACTTCGCATCAATGCCGCCGAAGGACTCCAGCTGCGCCTCGAGGTGGAGGAGCGGAGCAAGCGGGTCATCGCGGTGACGCTGGACCTGGCCGGATCCACCCTGCAGCTCCAGGCTTTCGCCGCGCCCAAGACGGAGGGGCTCTGGGACGAGATCAGGGAGCAGATCGGGACCTCCGTCGGCTCCCAGGGCGGAACCGTCGAGGAGCGCCCGGGACGCCTCGGCACGGAGCTGCTCGCCAAGCTGCCGGCACAGACGCCCGACGGGCAGGCCGGCGTCCGCGTCGCCCGCTTCGTGGGGATCAACGGACCCCGCTGGTTCCTCCGCGGTGTCTTCGGCGGCCCCGCGGCCCTGAACCCGAGCGCCGCGGCGCCCATCGAGAAGCTGTTCCGCAGCGTCGTCGTGGTCCGTGGCGACCACCCCCTGCCGCCCCGGGAGCTGTTGCAGCTCCGGCTGCCGAAGGACGCCGCAGCCGGCCCGCCGGCTGCTCCGGCTGCCGCCCGCCCGGACCTGAACCCGCTGGAGCGCGGGCCCGAGATCACCGAGACCCGCTAGCCGACGTGCCCTCCCGGCAGTACTCACCAGGCCCGGCCGGTTCGTCCATGCCGACGGGCGGGCCCGCGGGTACGTCCGGTGTGCCCGCAGCGCTGCCGGAACGCGGCAGGATCAAGGCACGAGGCGTGATCGACCGGATCACCATCGCGCCGGTGACCGCATCGCCGTCGTTCACCGTCCTGGCGCGGATCGACTGGAACGGCGCCCGGGAGGACGTGCGCATCGTCTGGATGGGCCAGCGCCGCATCCCCGGCATGGAGGCAGGGGTAGCGTTGCGCTTCGAGGGCATGCTGAGCCGGGTCGACGGCCTGCCCACCGTGTACAACCCCCGCTACGAGATCATCGGCCGCCCCGAGGAGTCCTGAATGAGCCACCCCACGAACGAGCCCGGCGCGTCCTCGGAGCCTTCCGGCGCCGATGGACGCCCGGCCTCCCGCCCCGACCCGCAGCAGGCCGGGCCCACGGCGGCCGACCTGGCCACGCAGTACGCAGCCAGGTCCGGGGTGAAGCGCAACCACTCCGGCCAGATCGACGTCCTGTCCTCGATCGGTGGCGTGCAGGGACTCGCCGAGAGCATCGCGCCGGGCCTGGTCTTCACCGTCCTCTTCACGATCACCACCGACCTCCCGGTCTCGCTCGTCGCGGCGCTGGCGGTCTCCGCCGTCTTCACCGGGATCCGGCTCGTCTCGCGCACGCCCGTCACGCAGGCCCTCGCCGGACTCGTGGGCGTCGCCTTCTGCGCCTTCGTCGCCCTGCGCACGGGCAACGCGGAGGACTTCTTCCTCCCCGGGTTCTTCATCAACGGTGCCTACATCCTCGCGATGGCCGCGTCGGTGGTCCTCCGCTGGCCGTTCGCAGGACTCCTGTTCGGTCTCCTCCGCAACGAGGGCATCGAGTGGCGGAAGGATCCCGTCCGCGTCCGCGCGTACTCCCTTGCCACCTGGATCATCGTCTCGGTGCTGGCGCTGCGCCTCGTGGTGCAGGTGCCGCTCTACCTGACGGAGAACGTGGCGGCGCTGGGTTCCATGCGCGTTGCCATGGGCCTGCCGCTGTATGCCCTCGGGCTGTGGCTGGCATGGGTCGTCTCCCGTCCGCGCCCGGCCGACTCCGACTCCGACTCCGACTCCGACTCGAGCATCGTCCCCGGCACGTAGCCGGGCACCCCTCGTCGTCGTCCTCGCGGCGACCGTCGCGGATCCCCTTTTTCAAGTTCGATCGGCCCAGCAGCATTCCTTGCGGAGCCGGATTCGGCAGGCCTACGATGCTGGCACTCCGGGGGTCGGTCGAACGGCGCCCGGCCCTCCATCCAGTGCCACAGGATCGCGAAGATGCGTCGAACAGGTGTCGAAGAGGAATTCCTGATCGTCGACGGCGTCGACGGACACCCCGTCGCGCTGGGCGACGTGGTGGAGCGCCTCGGCGGAGCCGACGGCCTCAGCAGTGAGATGAAGCAGGAACAGATCGAGACCTGCACCCCTCCGCGGATCGGCCTCGCCGAACTGTCCCGTGACATCACCGCACAGCGCATTCGAGCGGACGCCACGGCCCGCTCGGTCGGTGCCCGGGCCGTCGCCCTCGCCACATCACCACTTCCGGCGACGAGCACGACGACACCGGGCCTGCGCTACCAGCGGATGGTGGAGCGGTTCGGCCTCACCGCGGTGGAGCAGCTGACCTGTGGTTGCCATGTCCACGTGGAAGTGGTGTCGGACGAGGAGGGCGTCGCCGTCCTCGACCGGATCCGGATCTGGCTCCCGGTGCTGGCCGCCATCACGTCCAATTCCCCCTTCTGGAACGCCACGGACACCGGCTATGCGAGCTACCGCTCCCAGGCCTGGAACCGCTGGCCCACCGTCGGTCCCTGCGAGATCTTCGGGTCCGCCCAGGCCTATCGCGCCCAGGTGCGGGAGATCCTCCGGTCCGGGGTCCCCCTCGACGAGGGGCAGATCTACTTCGACGCCCGGCTGAGCCACCGCCATCCCACGGTGGAGGTCCGGGTGGGCGACGTCTGCCTGCAGGCCGACGACGCCGTTCTCCTCGCGGCCCTGGTGCGGGGCCTCGTGGAGACGGCAGCGCGGCAGTGGCGCGCCGGCGTGGCACCCGTACCGGCCCCCGCCGTGCAGCTCCGGCTCGCCTGCTGGCAGGCCAGCAGGTTCGGGCTCGACGACCGGCTGATGCACCCGCTGTCCGGCGAGCCGCGCGGCGCGTTCGAGGTGGTCATGGCCCTGCTCGACCACCTCCAGCCGGTCCTGGAGGACCAGGGCGAACTCGGCACCGTGGAGTTCCTGCTGTTCCAGCTCCTGGCGCGGGGGACCGGTGCCGCCCGTCAGCGGACCGCCTACGGGGGGGCTGGGATTTGGGGGGGCGTCGTCGCGGATGTGGGGGTGGCCGCCCCCTTGCCGCCCACCCCGCTGCAGGATCCGGCCCCCTCGGCCCTGCTCAGCAGCAGCCAGGAGTCGTGACGATCGACGCCGAGCACCAGGAACCAGATCGGTACGGCTACACGCCGCCCGCGCACCGGCAGGGCCGAGTCGGGGCGGACCAGGCGTTCTTCCCGACCTGCGGCAGCTCCCGCCGCCCTGGTGGTGAGTCCCACCCCGCACGGCACGTGTGCGGACCTCGACGCGATCGTGGAGATCTTCCCCCGGCGGGCCCGCGCAGCTAGCTCCCGGCCCCGTCGCTCCGCGCCGAGAGCGCGACGCGCAGTTCGTCCTCCGCCGCGATCGCCGCGAGGAAGAACATCTCGTCGCCGCCCTCGACGACGTCGTCGGGACTCGGGGTGATGGGGGAGTCGTCCCGCAGCAGGGCCACCACGGCGCAGTCCGCCGGCAGCTCGATGGAGCCGACCGTCCCGCCGACGAGCGGGGAGTCCTGAGGGACTGTGAACTCGACGATCGACGACACACCGGTCTGGAGCGTCAGCAGGCGGACCAGATCGCCGATCTCGACGGCTTCCTCCACGAGGGCCGTCATGAGGCGCGGGGTGTTGACGGCGACGTCCACACCCCACGAGTCGTCGAACATCCAGTCGTTCTTCGGGTTGTTCACGCGCCCCACGGTGCGGCCCACACCGAATTCGCTCTTCGCGAGCAGCGACACCACGAGGTTGACCTTGTCGTCACCGGTGGCGGACACCACGACATCGGCCTCCTCCAGGCGGGCATCCTTGAGCGTCGTCAGTTCACACGCATCACCGATCAGCCACTTGGCTCCCTTGAGCCCGCTGCGGCCGATCACCTCCGGCTTCTCGTCGATGAGCAGGATCTCGTGCTTGTTGCCCAGCAGCTCCCGTGCGATGGACGAGCCGACACTCCCGGCCCCGGCGATGACGACCCTCATGAGAGATCCTCCTGCGGTGCGGCCGCGAGGATGCGACCGATCTCGTCCGTCGCCGTCGTCTGCATCATGGCGTGCAGGATATCCCCTTGCTGGTAGTTGGTCTCGGCGGTCGGCAGGATCCCCTCCCCGAATCGGGTGAGGTACGCGACCCGGACTCCGCTCGCGGACTCGATACTGCGCAGGGACCGGCCCAGCCAGGCATCGCTCAACGCGAGCTCGGCGAGGATCAGCCGGCCGGAGGTCTCCCGGAAATCGCCGTTGATGGTCTGTTCCGGCAGGATGCGACGCAGCACCTGGTCGGCGCTCCAGCGCACCGCGGCGACCGTGGGGATCCCGAGCCGCTGGTAGATCTCGGCGCGCCCCGGGTCGTAGATACGGGCGACGACGTGGGGCACGTGGAACGTCTCCCTGGCGACCCGGGTCGCGAGGATGTTGGAGTTGTCGCCGCTCGAGACGGCGGCGAAGGCGTAGGCATCCTCGATCTCCGCGTACTTGAGGGTCTCCCGGTCGAACCCGACACCCGTGACCTTGCGCCCGCCGAAGGACGACCGCAGGCGGCGGAAGGCGCGGTCGTCCTGGTCGATGATCGCCACCGAGTGACCGGATTCGTCGAGCGTATGGGCGAGGCTGACGCCTACCCTGCCGCATCCCATGATCACAAAATGAGCCACCGGGGGCACCCCTGATTCTTGGTGTAGATCCTGCCGTTCCCTGCTGTACCAGCATCAAGCCTAGTGGCTTGGTCCCGGCGCCGACGCGCTAGTCTGTGGGCTGTGCTGACTTTTCTCGAGGCCGTCAAGCGGGTGCTGGTGGGCAAGCCCTTCGCCAGCGACAGGCTGAGGAACAGGAGCCTGCCGAAGCGCCTCGCCATGCCCGTCTTCTCGGCGAGTGCGCTGTCCTCGGTGGCCTACGCCCCGGACGAGATCCTGCTGACGCTCGCGCTCGCGGGTGTGGCGTCCGTGGCCGTCTCGCCGTGGGTCGGCCTGGCCGTCATCGCCGTCCTGCTCGTCGTCGTCGCCTCCTACCGCCAGGCGGTGCACGCATATCCCTCGGGCGGCGGCGACTACGAGATCGCCAAGCGGAACATCGGACCCCGCGCCGGCACCACCGTGGCGTCCGCGCTGATGATCGACTACCTGCTCACCGTGGCCGTCTCGGTCTCCGCCGCCGCACAGTACGTCGTCTCCCTCGCGCCCGGCCTCGAGGGTGGACGCGTGGTCCTCGCCGTCGTCGGCGTCGCGGTGCTCGTGCTGCTGAACCTGCGGGGCATCACGCGCGGTATCCGCGCCCGCGCCGTCATCACCTATGCCTTCCTCGCCGGGATCCTCGCGCTGTGTGCCACCGGCATCGGCCAGGCGGTCACGGGGACGCTCGCGCAGGCGCCCAGCGCGCGGTTCGAGATCGTCCCGGATGCCGCCCTCGACGCCGGCCTCGTGGGGCTGGCCGGCGCGCTCCTGATCCTCCGGGCGTTCTCCGCAGGTGCTGCGGCCCTCACGGGCCTCGAAGGGCCGGGTGCCAACGTGCCGCGCTTCGAGGCTCCGCACAGCCGCAACGCGGCGACGACGCTCGTGATCCTCGGCGTCGTCGCCTCGGCGATGCTCGCCGGCGTCCTCTACCTCGCGAACGCCACACGCGTGCACGTGGTCCAGGACCCGCAGGCCCAGCTGCTGTTCGACGGCGCGCCCGTCCCGGACGACTACATCCAGGCGCCCGTGGTCAGCCAGCTGGCGAGGACCGTCTTCGACGCCGGGTCTCCCGCCTTCTACGCGGTCGTGGCGGCGACCGCCCTGATCCTGCTCCTCGCGGCCCACGCCGCCTTCAACGCATTCCCCGTCCTCGCGTCCATCCTCGCGACGGACGGCTACCTGCCGCGCCAGCTGCGCACCCGCGGGGACAGGCTGACGTTCAGCAACGGGATCCTCGCCCTCGGGCTGGGGGCCATCGTCCTGATCCTCGTGTTCCGGGCCGACGTCACGGCGCTGGTGCAGCTGTACATCGTGGGGGTGTTCGTCTCCTTCACGGGTGGCCAGCTGGGCCTCATCCGGCACTGGAACAGGACCCTCCGCAGCACGGTGGGCAAGCAGGAGCGGTGGAGGATCCACAAGTCCCGTGCCATCAACTCCCTCGGCTTCGGGCTCACCGCCGCGGTCCTCGCCGTCATCCTCGTCACCAAGTTCGAGTACGGCGCATGGATCGCGGTGCTCGCCATGGCGATCCTGTTCGCGGTGATGCGCAGCATCAAGAAGCACTACGACGCCGTCGCCGAGGAACTCGCGATCGACGACGCGGTCCGCCTGCGGGCCCTGCCCTCACGCGTGCACGCCGTGATCCTCGTCTCACACGTCCGGAAGCCGGTGCTGCGCGCCCTCGCCTTCGCCCGGGCCTCGCGTCCGTCGCGCCTGGATGCCATCACGGTCGACGTCGATCCCGAGCAGACCCGCCGAACCCTCGCCGACTGGGCGAAGTACGAGATCCCGGTGCCGATCACCGTCCTCGCCTCGCCCTACCGGGACACCATCACACCGATCCTCGAGTACATCAGGACGATGCGCCGGGACTCGCCCCGCGACCTGATCGTGGTCTACATCCCCGAGTACGTGGTGGGAAAGTGGTGGGAGCAGCTGGTCCACAACCAGACCGCCCTCCGCATCAAGGCACGGCTGCACTTCGTGCCCGGCGTGATGGTCGCCAGCGTGCCGTGGCAGCTCGCGTCCTCCGACGCGGCCCAGATCTACCAGGACCTGAAGTAGGAAGACACCATGACCGACGCCGTACCAGCCGCCGACCCCACCGAGAACCTGGACCGGGCAGCAGGCTCCGCCGCCGGCACGGCCGAGCTGACCATCGAACGGCCCGCCCACGGCGGGCACTTCGTGGCCCGGCACGAAGGCCGCGTGGTCTTCGTCCGCCACGCCCTGCCGGGGGAAGTGGTCCGCGTGCGGTTCACCGACACCGACGAGGCCGCGAGCTTCTGGCGGGCGGATGTCGTCGAGGTGATCGAGCCCTCCCCGCACCGCGTGACCCATCCCTGGCCCCTGGCGGACGCCCTCACGGCCGCCGCGAAGGGACGCTCCGCCGTCGGTGGCGCCGAATTCGGCCATATCGCCCTCGACGAGCAGCGCCGGCTCAAGGGTGCCATCGTCGAGGAGCAGCTGGCCCGCCTCGCGAAGACCGACCGGGCGGTGACGGTCGAGGCAGCGCCGGGGGAGGCACCCGACGGCCTGGCCTGGCGCACGCGCGCGGCTTTCGCCGTGGATTCGGCCGGCCGTCTCGCCATGCACCTGCACCGTTCCCACGGCGTCGTCCCCGTCCGGGAGATGCCGCTGGCCGTCGCGGCCGTCAACGACCTGCGGCTGTGGGCGCTGGACCTCAGCGGCATCGGGAGGGTGGACGTCGCTGTCCCGTCAGGCGGGGGTGAGCCGCTCGTGCTGCTCGTCCCCGCGGCGGGCACGTCCCCGCGGCGCGTCGCCTCGGTGGCCTCGTCCGTCCACGGCGCCTCCGTGGGCGTCCTCGATCCCGCGTCGGGGCAGGTCGAGCGGCTGAAGGGGAGGACGTGGCTGCAGGAGAGCGTCCTCGGCATCGACTACCGGGTCACGGGAGCCGGTTTCTGGCAGATCCACCGGGGCGCTCCCGAGGCGCTCGTGTCCGCGGTGCTCGACGGGCTGCAGCCGGCGCCGGGTGAACGCATCGCCGACCTCTACGCGGGCGCGGGTCTGTTCACCGTGCCACTCGCTCGCGCCGTCGGGCCGGAGGGTTCGGTGCTGTCGGTCGAGGGTGCGCCCGGGACGAGCCGCGATGCGCGGCGCAACCTGCACGGCCAGGACCACGTGTCGATCGTGCAGGGGCGGGTGGACGCCGTGCTCGGCCGCTGGAGCGAGCCGCTCGACGCCGTCCTGCTCGACCCGCCCCGGGCAGGGGCCGGCAGGAAGGTGGTCCGGCAGATCGTGCAGGCCCGCCCGCGCGTCGTCGGCTACGTGTCCTGCGACCCGGCGTCGTTCGCCCGCGACCTCGGCTACTTCCTCGCCGCGGGCTGGTCGCTCGACTCCCTGCGCGTCTTCGACCTCTACCCGCACACGCACCACATGGAATCCTTCGCGCGGCTCCTGCCGCCACCGGCCTGACGACGGAGGGCTCGGGCGAGCCGGGCGGACGATCGAGGCACCCCGCCGGACACCCGGACGTTAGAGTTAAGGTCAATCGAGGGCGATCCCTCGCCACGCCGAACGAACCGAGGAGGCGCCGATGGGACTCTTGGAGACGATCCACGGCCCACAGGACCTGAGCAAGCTCAGCGACGCGCAACTGTCAGCGCTCGCCGAGGAGATCCGTACCTTTTTGGTCAGCAACGTCTCGCGGACCGGAGGACACCTGGGGCCCAACCTCGGGGTCGTCGAGCTGACCCTCGGCATCCACCGCGTCTTCGACTCACCGCGGGACAGCATCATCTTCGACACCGGCCACCAGTCCTACGTGCACAAGCTCGTGACCGGGCGGCAGGATTTCAGCACCCTGCGCCAGCAGGGCGGCCTGTCCGGTTACCCGTCGCGCGCGGAGTCCGTGCACGACGTCGTCGAGAGCTCCCATGCCTCGTCCTCGCTCTCCTGGGCCGACGGCATCTCCCGGGCCCGGGTCCTCAACGGCGAGGGCGACCGCTACGCCGTCGTCCTCGTGGGCGACGGTGCGCTCACCGGCGGCATGGCCTGGGAGGCGATCAACAACATCGCCGCGGACAAGCGGCGCAGGGTCGTGATCGTCGTCAACGACAACGGCCGTTCCTACGCGCCCACCATCGGCGGTGTGGCCGACTATCTCGCCTCGCTGCGTCCCACCCTCGATTCCGTGCGCACCCACCGCGTCTACGAGCGCACCCTCGACTGGGTGAAGACCCGCATGCAGAACGGCGGCACGGTCGGCGCGTTCAGCTACAAGAGCCTCCACGCCATGAAGAAGGGCATCAAGGACTGGTGGGCACCCCAGGGCCTGTTCGAGGACCTCGGCATGAAGTACGTCGGCCCCGTGGACGGCCACGACCAGGCCGCCGTCGAACAGGCACTGCACCTCGCGAAGAACTACGAGGGGCCCGTGATCGTGCACGCCATCACGGAGAAGGGCCACGGGTACGCCCCGGCCCGGGCCCACGAGGCCGACCAGTTCCACGCCGTCGGCATCATCGACCCCGAGACGGGCGAACCGGTGGACGCCGCGGGCCAGCAGTCCTGGACCTCGGTCTTCGCGAACGAGATCGCCGACATCGCCGACGAGCGGCCGGACATCGTCGGCATCACCGGCGCCATGCTCATCCCCGTCGGACTGCACCGTTTCGCCGCCCGGCACCCGGACCGCGTGTTCGACGTCGGCATCGCCGAGCAGCACGCCGTGGCCAGCGCGGCCGGGATGGCCTTCGGCGGCCTGCACCCTGTCATCGCCCTCTACGCGACCTTCCTGAACCGCGCGTTCGACCAGCTCCTGATGGACGTGGCCCTGCATCGGGCCGGGGTGACGATCGTCCTGGACCGCTCGGGCGTTACGGGACCCGACGGCGCGAGCCATCACGGGATGTGGGATCTCGCCCTGCTCCAGGCCGTCCCGGGCCTGCACCTCGCCGCCCCCCGCGATGCCACGCGGCTGCGCGAGGAACTGCGCGAGGCCGTCGCCATCTCGGACGCCCCGAGCGTGGTCCGCTACTCGAAGGGATCCGTCGGCGCGGAGGTGGAGGCGATCGAACGCTTGCACGACGGCGTCGACGTGCTGTCCCGCCGGCCCGCCGGCTCCCGCGCCAACGACGTCCTGATCGTCAGCGTCGGGGCCATGAGCGAGCTCGCGCTCGACGTGTCGAACAGGCTCGGCGCGCAGGGCATCAGCTCCACCGTGATCGATCCCCGCTGGCTCCTGCCGGTGCGCCGCTCGGTGATCGACCTCGCAGCCGAGCACCGCATCGTGATCGTCATCGAGGACGGTGTCCGTGCGGGTGGCGTGGGATCGAGGATCCGCCAGGAGATGCGGTCCGCGGGCGTGGACACCGCGCTCAACGAGGTGGGACTCCCGGTCGAGTTCCTCGACCACGGCTCCCGGAACCAGGTCCTCGAGCGCGTCGGCCTCACCGCCCAGCAGATCACGCACGACGTCGTCGCGCAGGTCCTGGGCACGAAGGTGCCGGTCGCGAGGCCGCTCGCCGACGACGCATCGCCGGTCACCGGGCAGTTCCCGAAGCACTGATCCCTGCGGGAAGCGGTGGATCGCCGCTTCCCGCAGCACGCCACCGCCCGAACTCCGCGGGGGAGGCGTCCGCGAACGCGACGACGGCGGACACGGCCGGCATCCGACGACGGCGGACGCCGATGAACGGCCCGGGAACGCCGAACCGCTCGCCCGGAGCACGATGGACCGGCTCCTGTCCGCGAGTGCAGCGCGCACCATCGGTTCCTTTCCGGAACCGGTGTGAGACAATGGCGATGGCTGGTGGGGGAACCACATTCCCACGCCGGTCCGGTGACAGGCTTCCGTTCCGTGAGCGATGCTTCCGTCCTATCGACTCCGCCCCATCGGTGGACGTAGGCGGAATCCGCTGGCGGGACCCACCGTCCACACGGGCGGCTGAGTTGGAAAAGCGCCACTGGCCTCCGAGTGATTCCGCACCCCCATGACGGTGTGACCTCGGACGGCATGACAACGACTTCCGGTCAGCCGCCGGGCGAAGGGCCCGCGGCCGGCCGACATACCGCCCTGGAGGGCGCTGGAATGTGGACGGTGCCGCAGGGGTTTGGAGCGAGCACGCATGGATCAGTCAGAGCAGCAGGGAAACGAACAGGCAGTGACGGAAGCACCCGCTACCGCGCCGGAATCCCAGGAGCAGGCCGCACCGGCGAAGGCGCCGCGGAAGCGCCGCACCGCGAGTGCCCCCGAGGGAGCACCACCCAAGGCACCGGAGGCGTCCCCCGAGGAGGAAGCCGCCGCCCCCGTCCGCAAACGCGCCACCCGGGCGCGGAAGCCCGTCGTGGTGACGGACGAGACCGAGGCGGACGCCGTGGCCGTACCCGCCGGCGACGGAGCAGCATCGCCGGCCTCCGACGCCCCTGCAGCGACGGCCACCACCCGGGCCCCCCGCACCCGCCGACGCGCCGCGACCGCTGAAGCCGGCCCAGCCCGTCCCGTCGAGCAGCCCGCAGCCGATGCTGCACCTCCAGCCTCACCCGCAGCCGACGCCGCAACCGCTGCCTCACCCGCCGACGCGCCCGACGCAGTCGGAGCGGACGCCGTCTCGATTCCCGCCGTTCCAGCCGAGGAGAAGCCCGCACGGGCGCGCCGTACCTCGACGAGGACCCGCAGCCGCAGGGCGTCGGAGCCCGCGCAGTCGGACGACGCCGCAGTGGCGGAACCCGTAGCAGACGGCACTCCCGCAGCAGCCGACACTCCCGCAGGGCGCCCGGACGCCGCGTCGGAGTCCCGGCAGTCCGCGCAGCCCCAGGACGGAGCCACGCAGGGCGACGTCACGCAGGTCGATGCCGGCCAGGAGGACACGCCGTCGGACGAGAACCGGTTCGATCCCTTCGCGGTCCCCGAGTCGCCGCTGTCGCTGCTGTTCCACGCACCCGATCTCAGCACCGTCACCGTGCCGTCCGTGAAGGTGGCGCCGCCGCAGGAGGACACGGACGAGGAGGAGTCGGACGAGTCCGGTCGTCGCTCGCGTCGCAGCCGTCGGAGTCGCACGCGCAGCCGCAGCGATGCCGGCCAGGCCGACGCCGGAACCGACGACGGCCAGACAGAGGGTCCTGAGGACACCGACGGACGGTCCCCGGCGAACGGCCCCGAGGAGGGCGCGGGCGTCACGTCGCGCCGTCGTCGTCGTCGCCGCCGTGGAGACCAGGACCTCGAGCTGACCGGCGGCGAGGACGACGATCCGCCCAACACCGTCACGCGCGTGCGGGCTCCCCGCCAGTCCAGCGAGCCCGTCTCGGACCGTGTGACCAGCGTCCGCGGCTCCACCCGGCTGGAGGCCAAGAAGCAGCGCCGCCGCGAGTCCCGTGACACGGGCCGCCGCCGCCAGGTCATCACCGAGGCCGAGTTCCTCGCCCGCCGCGAATCCGTGGACCGCCAGATGATCGTCCGCCAGCGCGATGACAGGATCCAGATCGGCGTCCTCGAGGACGGCATCCTCGCGGAGCACTTCGTGTCCAGGACGCAGCAGGACTCGCTGATCGGCAACGTGTACGTCGGCAAGGTGCAGAACGTGCTGCCGAGCATGGAGGCGGCGTTCGTCGACATCGGACGCGGCCGCAACGCCGTCCTGTACGCCGGAGAGGTCAACTGGGACGCGGCCGGCCTCGACGGCCAGCCGCGCCGCATCGAACTCGCGCTGAAGTCGGGCGATCCCGTCCTCGTGCAGGTCACGAAGGACCCGGTGGGCCACAAGGGTGCGAGGCTCACGAGCCAGATCTCCCTGCCCGGCCGCTACCTCGTGTACGTGCCCGGCGGCTCCATGACCGGTATCTCCCGCAAGCTGCCCGACGTCGAGCGCAACCGCCTCAAGCGGATCCTCAAGGACCGCCTGCCCGAGAACGCCGGCGTGATCGTCCGGACGGCGGCGGAGGGTGCCAGCGAGGAGGAGCTGACGCACGACATCAACCGCCTCCGTGCCCAGTGGGAGGAGATCGAGCGCAAGGCCGGGTCGACCAAGACCCTGGCGCCCGAACTCCTCTACGGTGAGCCTGACCTCACCATCAAGGTGGTCCGCGACGTCTTCAACGAGGACTTCTCCAAGCTCGTCGTCTCCGGCGAGGAGGCCTGGGACACCATCGAGGCCTACGTCATGTACGTGGCGCCGGACCTCGTCGGCAGGCTCGAGAAGTGGACGGGCGACGAGGACATCTTCGCCGCCTCGCGCATCGACGAGCAGATCTCGAAGGCCCTGGAGCGCAAGGTGTTCCTGGCGTCGGGCGGCTCGCTCGTGATCGACCGGACCGAGGCGATGACCGTGGTCGACGTCAACACGGGCAAGTTCACCGGCAGCGGCGGCAACCTCGAGGAGACCGTCACGAAGAACAACCTCGAGGCGGCCGAGGAGGTCGTGCGCCAGCTGCGGCTCCGCGACATCGGCGGGATCATCGTGATCGACTTCATCGACATGGTGCTCGAGGCGAACCGCGACCTCGTGCTGCGCCGTCTCGTCGAATGCCTCGGCCGTGACAGGACCAAGCACCAGGTCGCCGAGGTGACCTCGCTGGGGCTCGTCCAGATGACGCGCAAGCGCATGGGCACGGGCCTGCTCGAGGTCTTCGGCGAGGACTGCGAGCACTGTGCGGGCCGCGGCGTCGTCACCCACATGGAGCCCGTGGAGCACCGCCGTTCCGTGCCTGCGCCCGACAACCAGCAGCAGCTGCGCCAGGACAAGCCTTCCCGGAGCGAGCGCAAGCGCAACCGGGGACGCGGCAACCAGCAGGACGAGGGCATCGCACTGCCCCCGGCCCCCGTGGCCGAGACCCCTGACCGCGCGGCGAAGGCCGAAGCGGCCCGGGCTGCCCTCGCCAGCATCGCGGCCGCCACGCACCACGCCCACGAGGAGCACGCGGAGCAGACCCCTGCCGACGCCGACGTCCAGGTCACGGAAGCCGTGCTGACGATCAACGGCGAGACAGTGACCCTGCCACGGGCGGAGAGCCGTCGGCCGGCCGTCGAGGAGGCCCAGGAGGCGCCCGCGACGCGCCTGACGCTGGACAGCCTGAGCGAGGCCTTCAACCGCCGGCCCGCCGATGTGGACGATGTCCCGGCCGTCGACGTCGCGGCCGCTGGCGACGGCGCCGCGGCAGACGGCGATCGCGAGGAGGCCGCCGACGTCCGGGCGGTCCCCGCGACCAGCGCCGCGCCTCCCGTCGTCGTTCCCGCGCCCGAGGCGCCGGTGCGCCGGTCCAGGCCGCGACGCCGGGTCGCCCGCAGCGCGCAGGGCGCTGCGGACACCGCCATCGAGACCCAGGGTGCCGAGAGCGCCGCCGAGCCCTCCGGGACGCGGCACGTCGCCAAGGCCGGGCCGATCGCGCGGAAGCCGGAGCCGTCCGGTGCGGAGCCGCTGATCTTCGGCGTCGGCGTGCCGGCGTCGGAGCTGTAGCAGCTCCACGTACGACGGATCGGCAGGCACGCGAAGGCCGGAGTCCCCAGGGGCTCCGGCCTTCGCGTGTCCCGTCCATGGGCGCCCGGCTGCTATAGGCTGGTCGGTGACACGGGGTGCCCTGCCGGATGCAGGGCTGAGATCACACCCGTCGAACCTGATCTAGTGGGCCTCGCGCCCGTGCCTAGCGGAGGGATGTCAGTCATGGACACTGCCCGAACAGCGTGCGATCCGATCTCCGGGATCCCCAACATCCTGAGCATCGCCGGCTCGGATCCGAGCGGCGGCGCCGGGATCCAGGCGGACATCAAGAGCATCAGCGCCACGGGCGGGTACGCGATGGCCGTGGTGACCGCCTTGACGGCGCAGAACACCCGCGGCGTGACCGCGGTGCACACCCCGCCCACGGACTTCCTCCGGCAGCAACTCGACGCCATCGCCGAGGACGTGCGCATCGACGCCGTGAAGATCGGGATGCTCGGGTCCGCCGCCGTGGCGCGCTGCGTCGGCGCATGGCTCGACCACGCCCGCCCGCCGGTCGTCGTGCTCGATCCGGTCATGGTCGCCACCAGCGGTGCGCGGCTGCTCGACGACGACGCGGTACGCGCCGTCGTCGACCTCGCCCGGCGTGCGTCGCTGGTGACCCCGAACATCGCGGAGCTCGCCGTCCTCGTCGGAGCGGATCCTGCCGCCTCCTGGTCCGCAGCGCTCGAGCAGGGGAGGGTCCTCGCGGTCCGGCTCGGCACCCGGGTGCTGGTGAAGGGCGGGCACCTGCCCGGCGAACGATGCCCGGACGCCCTCATTCCCGCCCCGCAGGACGCAACGGGCGGCCCGGACACCGTGGTCCTCGACGGCTGCCGGGTGCCGACCGAGAACACGCACGGTACGGGCTGCTCGCTGTCGTCCGCGATCGCCACGCGGTTCGCCGTGACCGGCGACTGGCCCACGGCGGTGCGGGAGGCAAAGTCCTGGCTCGAAGGGGCACTGCAGGGCGCCGACCTGCTGGACGTGGGAGCAGGCAGCGGACCGGTGCACCACTTCCACGCCGGACCTGATCCTCGCGCGCACCAGCGCTTCACGGAGCTCGCCTGGCGCGACATCGGGGAACTGCGCAGGAACCTCCTGGAGCTGCCCTTCCTCACCGCGCTGATGGAGGGGGACCTTCCCGCGACCGACTTCGCCTACTACCTGCAGCAGGACGCGCTGTACCTCCGCGACTACTCCGCCGTCCTGGCCCGTGCCGCCGCCATGGCGCCGGCCGAGGACGAGCAGCTGTTCTGGCTGTCCGCGGCGACGTCGTGCCTGCAGACCGAGGCGGAGCTGCACCGGACCTGGCTGTCGGGGAAGACCGGCATCCGGGCAGGGGAGGGCGATGCGGGTCCCGTCACCCGCGCCTACTGCGACCACCTCCGGGCCGTCGCCGGGCGGGGATCGTACGCGGAACTCGTCGCCGCCGTCCTGCCGTGCTTCTGGCTCTACGCAGCGGTCGGCGACCACGTGCAGGAGAGGGTGCAGGAGAGACCGCAGGGAGGACCCGGAGGCCACGGCCCGTCCGGTCCGCATCCCTACGCCGCATGGATCGCGACCTACGCCGACCCCGGCTTCGCGGAGGCCACCGCGCGCGCCAAGCAGATCGCCGACGGCGCGCACCGACGGGCGTCCCCGGTCGAACGCACGGCGATGCTTGCGGCCTTCCGCTGGTCCGCCGCCTATGAACGGGACTTCTTCGACGCCCCGAGGGCCCGCGCTGCCGCGCGCCGAGCGCCCGCTGATTTGCGGGAGGGCGCTGTACTGGCGTAATCTGAACCCTCGGTGCACTTGCCTGTCAACCGGCATGTCCGGCGGCAACTGCGCAGGATTCGCAGACTGGGATGTCCAGCAGACACGAGCGGCCTCCGGGCGGCGACGTCGAAGGCACCAGTGCGGGTCCCGCACGACGAGCAACCCCAGGATTGCCGCCGAGGCGCACCCAGGTTTTTTCATCAGAAGTCAAGATTGTCGAGAGAAGTGAGTTCCCAAGTGGTGTACGCGATTGTCCGCGCAGGCGGCCGCCAAGAAAAGGTTTCTGTAGGAGACCTCGTTACCCTTGACCGCGTCACCGGTCAGGCAGGAAGCACGTTCAAGCTTCCCGCCCTCCTTCTGGTAGACGGCGCCAAGATCACCTCCGCAGCGGAGGACCTCGCGAAGGTCACCGTCACTGCCGAGATCGTCGAGAATCTTCGTGGACCGAAGATTGTCATCCAGAAGTTCAAGAACAAGACCGGCTACAAGAAGCGCCAGGGTCACCGTTCGGAACTGACCCGCGTCAAAATCACAGGCATCGCGTAGTCCCTTCGGGCTACCGATCGGTCACGTAGACACTTCAGCGAAGGCAGGCATAACTCATGGCACATAAGAAGGGCGCAAGCTCCACTCGCAACGGCCGCGACTCGAACGCACAGTTCCTCGGCGTCAAGCGCTTCGGCGGCCAGGTCGTCAAGGCCGGCGAGATCATCGTCCGCCAGCGCGGCACCCACTTCCACCCGGGCGCCAATGTCGGCCGCGGCGGCGACGACACCCTGTTCGCACTCGAGGCAGGTGCCGTGGAATTCGGTACCCGTCGTGGACGCAAGGTCGTCAACATCGTGGGCGCGGCAGCAGAGTAGTCTCTGCCAGCGCACGGTGCACCAAGCATTCGGGTGGGGTGAGCCTCTATGGCTCGCCCCACCTTCTTTTAAGCCGACCCGACTCGGCACAGTGAAGCATTTGTAGAAGGAGACCGACGTGGCGAGTTTCGTTGACCGCGTAGTCCTGCACGTATCCGGAGGCACCGGCGGCCACGGCTGCGTCTCTGTCCACCGCGAGAAGTTCAAGCCCCTCGGTGGGCCCGACGGCGGTAACGGCGGCGACGGCGGTAACGTCATCCTCCGCGTCGACCACCAGACCACCACGCTCCTCGACTACCATCACGCCCCCCACCGGCATGCCACGAACGGCGGCAACGGGATGGGTGACTGGCGCGGCGGCAAGAACGGGGAGACTCTCGTCCTGCCGGTGCCGGACGGCACCGTGGTCAAGTCGAAGGACGGCGAGGTCCTCGCCGACCTCGTCGGTGAAGGCACCGAGTTCGTCGCGGCGGCCGGCGGCCAGGGCGGCCTCGGCAATGCCGCGCTGTCCTCGCAGAAGCGCAAGGCACCGGGGTTCGCGCTGCTCGGCATCCCCGGTGACGAGCGGGATGTCGTCCTCGAGCTCAAGTCCATCGCGGACATCGCCCTCGTGGGCTTCCCCTCCGCCGGAAAGTCCAGCCTGATCGCCGCGATGTCGGCGGCCCGCCCGAAGATCGCCGACTACCCCTTCACCACGCTCGTGCCGAACCTGGGCGTCGTCGAAGCGGGTTCCACGCGCTTCACCATCGCGGACGTCCCCGGCCTGATCGAGGGTGCGAGCGAGGGAAAGGGCCTCGGCCACCACTTCCTGCGCCACGTGGAGCGCTGCGCCGCCCTCGTGCACGTGCTGGACTGCGCCGCCCTCGAGACGGACCGCGATCCGCTGAAGGACCTCGGCATCATCGAGCGTGAGCTCGAGAAGTACTCGGTGGACATGAGCTACGCAGGGCCCGACGGCGACGTCGTCCCCCTCAACGAGCGCCCGCGCCTCGTCGCCCTCAACAAGGTGGATGTGCCGGACGGACGGGACATGGCGGACTTCGTCCGTCCCGAGCTCGAGGAGCGCGGCTACCGCGTCTTCGAGGTGTCCGCGTCGAGCCACGAGGGACTGCGCCAGCTCGGGTTCGCGATGGCGGAGATCGTCGAGAACGCGCGCAGGACCGTTGCCGCCGCACCTCCGAAGGTCGCGCCGCCCGTGCTGCGCCCCCGAGGCGTCAACGCCGCACCGTTCCGGATCCGCCTCGAGGAGAAGGACGCCCTTCCCCTCTTCCGCGTGCTCGGCGAGAAGCCCGAACGCTGGGTCAAGCAGACCGACTTCACCAACGACGAGGCCGTCGGCTACCTCGCGGACCGCCTGGCCAAGGTCGGTGTCGAGGAGGAGCTGTTCAAGGTCGGCGCCAAGCCCGGCGACACCGTGGTGATCGGCGAGGGCGACGGCGTCGTCTTCGACTGGGAGCCCACGATGATGGGCGGCGCCGAGCTGCTCGCCGGACCGCGCGGTTCCGACCTGCGCCTGGCCGAGTACGTCCGGCCGACGCGCGAGCAGAAGCGTGAGGAGTACCAGGAGCGCAAGGAGGCGAAGGCTGCCGCCCGGGCCGATCTCGAGGCGGACCGCAAGGCCGGCATCTGGACCGAATCGGTGCAGAAGCGGATGCGGCCTGCCCCTACGCGGCAAGAAGCGGACGGCGAGTCCGAGGGCTAGCCATGGGCCTGGACACGTCACTGCATCCGCTGGCCTCCCGGGCGGGACTACCGTCCGCGCGGAGGATCGTCGTCAAGGTCGGTTCGTCGTCCCTGACGTCCGTCTCGGGCGGCATCTCCGGCGAGGCACTCGTGGGCCTCGCCGATGTCCTCGCCGCGCGGCGCACCGCGGGGACCGAGGTGATCCTCGTGTCCTCCGGTGCGATCGCGGCAGGTCTGGCGCCGCTGGGTCTCGCCCGGCGTCCCGCGCAGCTGTCCACGCAGCAGGCCGCAGCGAGCGTCGGCCAGGGCCTGCTGATGGCGCAGTACTCGCAGGCCTTCGCCGCGCACGGCGTGACCGTGAGCCAGATCCTGCTGACCGCGGACGACCTGGTCCGGCGGTCCCACTACGCCAACGCGCACCGGGCGATGGAGCGGCTCCTGAACTTCGGCGTCGTGCCGATCGTCAACGAGAACGACACCGTGGCCAGCCATGAGATCCGCTTCGGGGACAACGACCGCCTGGCCGCCCTCGTCGCCCACCTCGTCAAGGCGGAGGCGCTGGTGCTCCTCAGCGACGTCGATGCGCTCTACGACGGCCCACCGAGCGAGGGTGCCCTGCGCATCCCGCTCGTGGAGTCGCCGGCCGACCTGGACGGTGTCACGATCGGGCGTGCAGGCAAGGCGGGCGTCGGCACGGGCGGCATGGTCACGAAGGTCGAGGCCGCCACCATCGCGGCGGCCTCCGGCATCCCCGCGCTCGTGACGTCCACCGCGAATGCCGCCGCTGCGCTGCGCGGCGAGGACGTGGGCACCTGGTTCACGGCGACCGGCAAGCGGCAGCCCATCCGCCTGCTCTGGCTGGCCCACCTCGCGAGGGTCCTCGGCACCCTCGTGCTCGACGACGGTGCCGTCCGCGCCGTGGGGGAGCGGCGGCGGTCCCTCCTCCCCGCGGGAGTGGTCGGCGTCTCCGGCGTCTTCGAGGCCGGTGACCCCGTGCAGCTCGTGAGCAGCGACGGGACCGTGGTGGCGCGCGGACTCGTCAACTACAGCTCGTCCGAGCTGCCGCGCATGCTCGGACGCTCCACGCATGATCTCGCGGAGGAGCTGGGCGCCGAGTACGAGCGTTCCGTGGTGCACGTGAACGACCTCGTGGTGCTGCGGCCTGCCGCCGCGTCATAACCCGACCTCCGGGCGTCCTCCGAACCGGCTCCTCGCTAGACTGCTGGGATGACCGATCTGCAGGCTGAGCCCACGACCGCCCGGACCGACGACACGCCGTCGCTCACCCCGGAACAGCTCACCGCGGCGGTCCACGCGATCACGGACCGGGCCAGGACCGCCTCGAGGATCCTCGGCCGGGCAAACCGCGCCCGCAAGGACCGCGTGCTGCTGGCGATCGCCGACGCGTTGGTCGCCCGGCGGGACCTCGTGCTGGCCGCCAACCGGGCCGACGTCGAGCGCGGCCGTGCCGCCGGGACCTCCGACTACCTGCTGGACCGGCTGAGCCTGGACCCGGAGCGCATCGGCCGGCTCGCGGATGCACTCGCCCAGCTGGCCGCCCTTCCTGATCCCGTCGGGACCGCCGTGCGTGCGGAGACCCTGCCCAACGGGCTCCGGATGCGGCAGGTCCGGGTGCCCCTCGGCGTGGTCGCGGCGATCTACGAGGCCCGCCCGAATGTCACGGTCGACATCGCCGGCCTGGCCCTGAAGAGCGGGAATGCCGTGATCCTCCGCGGGGGCAGCGCGGCCGCCGCCACGAACGCGGCGCTCGTTGGCATCATCCGGGACACCCTCGAGGACCACGGGCTGCCCGATGACGCCGTCCTCACCATCGACGAGTTCGGGCGGGAGGGCGCCCGCGTGCTCATGGAGGCCCGCGGACGCGTGGACGTGCTGATCCCGCGCGGCGGACGCGAGCTCATCCAGTCCGTCGTCACGAACGCCCGGGTCCCCGTGATCGAGACCGGCGAGGGCAACGTGCACATCCTCCTCGACGAGAGCGCCGACGAGGAGATGGCCGTCGACATCCTGCTCAATGCCAAGACGCAGCGCCCCAGCGTCTGCAACACGGTCGAGACCCTCCTCGTGCACAGCCGCTCCGGAGCCGCTCCTGCAGTCCTCGCCGCCCTCTCGCGCGCCGGGGTGACGCTCCACGTCGACGACCGCTCGCGTGCGTTCCTGCCCGAGGGGACGGCTGCCCCGTCGGCGACCGACGACGACTGGAACCGCGAATACATGCAGCTCGACCTCGCAGTCCGCACCGTGGACAGCGTCGACGAGGCGCTGCAGCACATCCGACGCTGGAGCACCGGGCACAGCGAGGCCATCATCACCAACAGCCTCGCGTCCTCCGAGGAGTTCGTGGCCGGCGTGGACTCCGCCGCCGTGCTGGTCAACGCATCGACACGGTTCGTCGACGGCGGCGAACTGGGCCTCGGGGCCGAGGTCGGGATCTCCACGCAGAAGATGCACGCGAGGGGACCGATGGGGCTGGCCGAGCTCACGACGACCAAGTGGATCGTGCAGGGCGAGGGGCACGTCCGGCGCTGACGGACCTCCCGTCGGCGGAGCCCCGTGCCCCGTTGCGCGTACCATTGGAGGAAATGCCCACGCCGGACCGGAACCACCGGCAGAACCTGACCCGACAGAGGAACCACGATGCTCTACTCCCTCGGCAGCGCACTGCTGGCGAACGAAGCCATGGAAACCCACTCCGAGCTGCCGATGCCGGCGATCGCGTACGGATTGATCGCCATGGGTGTCCTGCTCACCCTGATGATCGTGACGATCTCCTTCTCCAACGTGCGCAACCGCCACGAGGCCGTCGAAGAGCACATCGACCCGCACAAGCAGCACGCGAACAACCACGATCACGGCGAAGCGAACCGGCACTAGCAGTCCTGGTGGCAGAGGGTATCGAGCGGGACGTCATGGGTGGCCTCCGGCAGCGGCATCGTGATGGTTCGCCGTGGCGCCTCGGCGTCATGGGCGGCACCTTCGATCCGATCCACCACGGTCACCTCGTGGCCGCCAGCGAGGTCGCATCGGTCTTCGATCTGGACGAGGTGGTCTTCGTCCCGACGGGCCAGCCCTGGCAGAAGGCCGACAAGGACGTCACGGCGGCCGAGCACCGGTACCTGATGACCGTGATCGCCACGGCGTCGAACCCCAGCTTCACGGTGAGCCGCGTGGACATCGACCGGCCGGGCCCCACCTTCACGATCGACACGCTGCGCGACCTGAAGGTCGAACGGCCGGATGCGCAACTGTTCTTCATCACCGGCGCGGATGCCATGGCCCAGATCCTCACGTGGAAGAACGCCGAGGAACTCTGGTCCCTGGCGCACTTCATCGGGGTGACGCGGCCAGGGCACGAGCTGAACGGCCGCGGGCGCGACGTGAGCCTCCTGGAAGTGCCGGCCATGGCGATCTCCAGCACCGATTGCAGGCGCCGTGTGGGCGAGGGCAAGCCGGTCTGGTACCTGGTGCCCGACGGCGTCGTGCAGTACATCGCCAAGCACCGGCTCTACCGGCGCGACATCCGGCAGGAGGGCGCACCGTCCTCTGGCGTCGAGGGCGAGAAACAACCGACTGGATGAATCAGCGATGAGCAAGGCAGAGGACGCCGTACGGACGGTCGGGTCGCAGGAAACCGACCGTCCAGCGCCAGGAGCGCAGGAGTCGGAGATCTCCGCACGGAACCGGGAAGCGCTGGGGGCCCTGCGCGCCTTGGCCGAGCACCAGGCCGCCCTGCTCGAGGGTGTGCGCGTCGAACTACCGACCCGCAGGCAATTGAGGCTGCTGCGGTCGCAGGGCAAAGCTGTCGCCCCCACCGCCGACGGCGTGTCGGCGGTCGCCGTCGACCCGTCGGTCCGGCTGGACGCGGCGGGCCCTGCCGTCGGCTATGGCGCGTCCCTGGCCGTGCGCTCCACCGAACCGTTGCCGGGCGGGCGCAGGGACCGCCGTCGGCAGCAGCAGGCACAGGCGGACGACGGCGCGCGGCGACCCCTCGCCGATACGGCCTCCCGGGGGACGGATACGCGCCGCGTCGAGGACATGAGCATCGAGGAGGCCCTCGCCAGGCGCAACGCGCTGATCGAGGACGCCGCCGCGCACGCGGCCGGCCTGCAGGCCGCGGCCACCGACGACCCGTTCTCCGTGGACCCCGCGATGCTGGCACGCCAGCAGGCGCTGGCCGAGCGGGCGGCTGCCCTCAACGCCCGCGCCCGTAATATCCAGGAGGTCGCGGCGCAGGGTCCGCCGCAGCCGTCGGTCCCCCATGATCCGACCGCGGCACACAACCTCTCGTTCGTCGCGCCACCCGAGTTCGTCCGGCTTCCGGGCGGCACGCGATCCGTCCTGCGGGCGCCGTCGACCTCGCTGATACCGGTGGTCATCCCGCGTCCCGAGCGGAACCCCGCCACGGGCGAGGGCGTGTCTGCAAGCTCTTCGGACGGCGGCCCGACGGAACCGATCGGGGCCCGGAGCGCGTTCGGCCTGGAGCCACTCGACGCCATGACCGCCGGCCTCGGACGGCTGCGCCGGCTGCGCTATATCCAGTATTCGTTGCTCGGGGTGGGCGCAGCAGCGCTCGCAACCGGGATAATAATGACCGTCAGCTCCCTCAATGGGTGAAACCGCTGGCACCACACAAGGAGATCAGTGAGCGCTACCGAACAGTCCATCGGCATTGCCCGCACCGCGGCGCACGCCGCGGCGGACAAGATCGCCCAGGATATCGTCGCCCTCGACGTCAGCGACAGGCTGGCGATCACGGACGTCTTCGTCATCGCGTCCGCGCCGAGTGAGCGGCAGGTCAATGCCATCGTCGACGGCATCGAGGAGGAACTGTCCAAGCAGGGCCTGAAGCCCGTGCGGCGTGAGGGGCGCAGTGAGGGCCGCTGGGTCCTCCTCGACTACGCCGAGGTGATCGTCCACGTCCAGCACGAGGAGGACCGGGTGTTCTACGCCCTGGACCGGCTCTGGAAGGACTGCCCGTCCGTGGACCTCCAGCTCGAGGGTGAGCTGCAGACCTCACCGCAGGTCGTAGCAGCCGACGACGCCGCGGAGTGACGCGGAACCCCCACACCCATCCGGCGGCCCGGCGGATCATCTTCTGGCGCCACGGCCGCACGGAGTGGAACCGGTCCGGATTGTTCCAGGGCCAGGAGGACATCGACCTCGACGACACGGGTCGTGAGCAGGCTGCGCGCGCCGCAGAGGTCCTCGTCACGCGGCAGCCCTCGATGATCATCTCGTCCGACCTGCGGCGCGCGGCCGACACCGCCGCCGCACTGGCCGGTCTCAGCAGCATGGACGTCTCCTACGACGTGCGGCTGCGTGAGACCGACGCCGGCGAGTGGCAGGGCCTGTCCTTCGCCGCCATCGACGAGCAGTTCGCGGACGACAACGCCGCCTGGCGCGGGGGAGACCCCGAAGTGCGGGCCGGTGGTGCGGAGAACCGGATCGAGGTGGGACAGCGCATGCTCGCCGCGGTGACGGATGCCGTCGCCAGCATCGCGCCGTCGGAGACCCTCGTGGTCGTCAGCCACGGTGGAGCGATCAGGGCGGCCCTGGCCGCCCTGATGGGGCTGCCCCCGGAGCGCTGGGGTGCCCTTGCGGGACTCTCGAACTGCCACTGGTCGGAAGTGCACGAGGTCGTCGGCAGATCCGGAGCGCTGTTCTCGTGGCAGTTGACCGAGCACAACGTGGGTCTGGGGTCGCTTCCCGTGGAGCCCCTGGAGGGCTGAGATGCCCGAACGGCCGATTTGGCGAAGTCGCGAGAATTTACTAGACTGGTCAAGTTGCTTCGGCGGGGTGAAGGCCTCCTGGAGCAGCACGGCACGGGGCTATGGCGCAGCTGGTAGCGCACCTGCATGGCATGCAGGGGGTCAGGGGTTCGAATCCCCTTAGCTCCACAGTGTAAGGCCCGGGAAACCGGGCCTTTTCTGTTTCCTGTTCACAAAGCGCCCGCTCCCGCTCACAAAGTGAGGCGTGAAGGTCGGCGGTAATGCCTAGAGTCGAGTCGGTGCGGAAGATGTTCCGTCCGTGCCCTGCGCGTTCGTGCGCCGTTCCCTGGCCTGAGCGCCGGTGAATGTGGCTTTCGTGTCCTCACGGTCGAGGAACGCCTGCACAACCTCGTTGACGGCTTCGTCGCGGGCGCTGATCTGCACACCCTGACCCCACACATAGGCGTGCCGGATGCCGAGGGCCCGTTTGATGAGCGGGTTCGCGATCGCCATGAGGCGACCGTTGGTCGCGATGCGCTTGGGGCCTTCGCGGGAGAACTCGTTGACGAGGTCGGCGTTGATCTTCGCCCACCCGGAGTCCTCGGCCGCGAGCTGCAGCTGCGCCATGGATTCCTCGAGGCGGTGCAGGACGGTGTCCCACTGGCCCGCCGAGACAGTGACCGTGCTGTCGCCCGCTGACATCACCGAAGCGGCTTCTTGGAGGCCGAGGGCTTGCAGGATCTTACCCACGGGGCCTCCATCTGTTCGAACGTGCGGTTAGTGGGTACAGGATCAGTACGGGCTGATGCCCGACCACTCCTCGACATACGGTTCGACCGGTTCGAACATGCCCGCCTCGAGCGGCATGAGCAGCAGCCGGTTGATGGCCTGCGACAGGGCGTCGATCGTGTCGTCGTGTGCGCTGTTCGGGAAGTTCTTAGCTTCCTCGATGAGCTCTTCCACGTTTGGGAGCAGCTCGGCTTGGGGGAGTAGGACGTTCCCTGATTCGGTCAGCGGTGAGATTGCGCTGGCGCGGGCGTACTTGGATCCCTCGGGCTCGATGGGGATGAGCCCCACGACCGTTTTGCCGAGCGCGTTCATGACGGCGGGTCCGTTCGCTTTGTCTTCGACGAACTTCGCGACCGCCTGCGGCCACTTTGCGCTCATGGCTTCGATGGCCTTGCAGGTGGCGGTGAAGTTCAGTCGCTCACGCACCATGTCGAGGAGGTAGGCCTGCATGCCGATCCTGAGCCACATCTGGCCGACGACGTAGTCGCTGGACTTGGTGTCCTTGAACGCGAGGTTCCATGACTGGACGAGCTCGGTGTCTTCGCGGCCGACACCGGGGACGGTGCGTCGCCCGTCGGGGTGCTCGAGCCACATCTTTTCCCCATACCGCGCCCACTCTTGTGGAAAAGCGCCGCCCGTGTCAGGGGAGGGGCGGCCCTGGTAGAGGCTGGCCCAGGTGCGGGCGCCGGCGGTGGCCTTGCGCTGCAGCGACTGCTTGAGGGTGCGGCCGCGGGCGGACACCATGAACTCGCCGGGCTTCCTGCCCAGCGGGTCCGTCTCGCCCTTTTCGGGCCGGTGGTCAGCCTGCGCAGGGATATTGAGGACCTTCCAGCCCGCCTCTTTGTCCTGCTCCAACAGGCGCCCTGCGAGGTCGTCCTGATGCCAGCGGGTGAGGAGGACGATTACCGGCGCTCCGGGCGCGAGGCGGGCGGACGCGGGGTCCGTCCACCAGTCCCACACGTTGTTCCGGTACGTCTCAGAGTCCGCTTCCTTGCGATCCTTGATGGGGTCGTCGATGATCAGCATGTCCGCGGGGCGGCCGGTCACACCGGCGCCGATGCCGACGGAGAGGACGCCGCCCGGGTACCCGTCGAGGGTACATTCGTGCACGGCGCCGTTGTCGGACGCGATCTTGAGGTCAATCTCGTCGCTGGTGGTGATCCGGTTGCGGATGACCCGGCCGTTCCTGTTCGCGAGGTTCTGCGCGTAGGAGGCTGTGACGATACGGAGATCAGGGTTTTGGGTGAGGCACCAGATGGGGAAGTCGTTCGCGACGCGGACGCTCTTGCCCTCCTGCGGGACCATGCACACGATGAGCCGGGAGTCGGGGGTGTTAAACGCTTCGACCAGCGCGGCGTCAATCAGGTCGAGGGCCGGTGTCTGCACGGTCTTCGGGTTTGTGGCGAGCGCCATCGCGCCGGGGGAGTTCCACTTCGGTTTGCGCGGCTCGAACTGCATCGCTGCTCGTTCCAGCCAGGACACGCTCATGGTTCCTCAATTCACAGTTTCCACCAGCGACTTCGTCGTGGGGGTACTTCTCGCTGCACATCCTCGAACGTCGCGATCCAGGCATCCATTCGAGCGGCTGCTGGCGTGAAGTGGAAAAGAGAGAGAAGGACGGACGTAAGAACGGCAGCACCGAGAGCAGCGATGATCCATGTCAACATCTCGATACCAGTTCCAAGCTGCTCATATGGGCCGAAGAACGCGGTGTTCGTGTCCAAAGCTTCGATCGGCTGTCCAGATTCCCCGGACATGTTGCGAAGAATTGCACGGGCGGCATCAGCAGCTTGAGCTAGTCGGGCCATCTGGAGGGCGTGTTCCTGTTCGTCATATCGGATGGGATCCGCAGAGGGGATCAGGTAACCGATCAAAACCGTTGCTAAGGCCGCGGTTGGTCCCAAAACGGCAAAGGCGTGCCCTAGACCTTTCGGGCTGCGGCGGCTTCGGTCTTCGCGCAATGCGCTCATCACGATCGCTTGAGTGTCTCTGTCTAGTTCCCGGAACGAGACGATATCGCTTAGTTCGATGCTGCGTCGTTTAGCGACCGATAGCAGCTTGAGCTTGCGTCGCTCACCATCTCGCTTCGACAGTGAGCCATCTGCGTTCACCCAGACCTCGCTGCGCTTTTTTAATGACATGCACCGATTATCGCGTTGCTGACCCACGCGGACCCAACGCTTCCGGAGCCAGTTCTCGCACTATGAGAAGACTATGGGGACACGTGCCCACTGTCAAGCGATAGTACGTCCTGTAACGATGGGTGCTACTGGCATGAGTGCCACACGTCAGCGGCCGTGTAGATGTGCTCCCGGGTTGCGAGGTCGCAGCGGCCGTACAGTTTCCCGCGTTGCGCCCACTTCTTGAGCGTCTCGTACCGGACGGTGATGTGTTTCGCCTCCCTGAGCGCGTTCACGAGGAAGCGCAGGGACCCTGTGGTGTGCCATGCCTGGCCGATCATCCACGCCTGCCGTTCGAGGACATCCCAGACTGCGCCGCACTCCCGGCATCGCCCGCTGGCCCCGCCGACGATCGCAGTGACCATGCCGGGGCAGTCCCCGAACCCGCAGACGCCGAGGCTGATGACGTCAAGTGCCCGGTCTGTGGCCCGCCGGCAGTCGGCGAGAGATTCGGCGAGCTCCTGCGCGAGGTCACCCGCCCAGTCCTCCTTAACGACCATGCGTAGGTGCTCGGCGAGGAACGCGGAGGCCCTGGTCGCGGTGCGGGTCTGGTATCCACCAGCCAGGGCGCCCGCCCACCCATTCAGTACCGAGGCCAGCGTCTCGCCCTTGTCGTGGGCGTCGATGTTCATGCACGGTCGTGAGCCGGTGGCACCGCCGCCGATCGCCGAAGACGTAGCGTCCTGCCGGCGGATCGTGACCTGCAGGTTCGCCCACACGTCCCCGACCGCGGCGAGATCGCGGGTGAGGCTGTCGGTGTGCTTCGCGCAGAGGGTAAACCCATCGAACTGGGGCACCTCGCACCGGCCGTCACCGCACAGGGTCGCCCGCTCCACCGGCGTGAGCGTCTCGGTCATGCTTGTCCTGCCTTCGCTAGTGCTGCTGCCCGGTCCAGACGTCTCATGGCGTTGCGGAATGCCTTGTCGGGGCCATAGCCTCGGCGATGCCAGCCACGCGGGCGCTTCTTGCTCTTGCCCTTTTGCTGGTGACCCACTACTGGTCGCCTCGCAGCCAGACGCTGGCACCGTCGGCGCCGTGCAGGGTTTCGATGGGCATGATGTCCGCGGCGGTGTCGAGGATCCACCGGACGTCGGCACGGTACGACTCGCGGGCCTCCTCGGGGATAGCGTCCCAGGGCTGGGCTTCGTCGAGTTTCCGCCACGCCCGCCGGCAGATGTCCTCGAAGGTCGATGGCACCATGGCCTGCGATTGCCTGTGGTCCTGCTCTGCCGTTGCCGTCATTTTGCCCCTCAAGGCGCCCGCCCTGATAGGTTCCATTCTACTTTACGGGTGGTCAATTCACCCATGAATGATGGGTATTCAAGGCGCGAGTTCGCCGAGGGAGCGAAGTGCGGCGGGCACCACGGTCGGCACGAGTTCCCACTGCGACGGGGTCAGGTTGAGGGCGTCGAGGATGGACCGGATGGCCTGCGCGACGAGGTCGCCCTGCTGCTCAGCCAACCGGACGCGGCGTTCCTCAATGCCGGCCTTGAGCGCTGCCGTTGTGACGGCGACGAGGTGCTTCCGTTCCCCGAGGTACAGCTGATACCAGGCGTTGAACTCGGCACGCTCGGTGGTCGTGTCGACGGGGCCTTGCGGCCCGATGCCCTGCTGAGTTTCCACCGTGCCCCAGACAAGCTGGTCGGGCTCGAGCTCCCGGACCTTCCCCTGCAGCCAGAGCACGGCCCCGTAGGTGCGGCTGATCTCGTCGAGGAGGGCTTTCGCCGGGTCGACGTCCTGCGGCAATCCGAGGGTGACGATCGCTCTCTCCATGGTCTCCCGTGCTTCCTGTTCCGCTATGCGGGTCGCTGCCGCCTTCTGCGCCTGGGGCGACTTACCCCCGTGCCGGGCGCACCGCTTCTGCCCCCGCATCGCTGGCGCCGCACACTCGCCCCCGCCACGCTTCTTCGCACCACACTTAGCCACCGATGATGCCCCAAGTTCCTATCAGAGTCGGTGCTATGACTTCCTGTGCGGTCTCAACAAACCACCTCTTGAACTCAATGAGCACGGGAATTACCGAGATGGCACTGACCGCGGCGAGGGTGATTCCAAAGATAGTTAGGCGCCTGTTGGTCCCGTCCTGTTGCTCAGCCCTTGTGTCGGCTGATTTCCTAGCCTTGGAGGTCTCGGTAAGGTTGTCAGCCATAAGCTTGAGGTAGTCGGCGTTCTCCTCATGCTGCAGGTTGGCCTGGGTCAGAAGGCCAACCAAGTCCTGCAGGGTAGCTGCGATGACGACGTTGGGGTCAGGAATCTTTTCGAGCTCTAGGGTTGTTGCCGGTTGAGTAGTCAGCTCTTCCCGGCCAGGCTTTTCTCCTTCTCCCGTCGTCTCGGCTGGCTCTGGTTCCGGTTGTGGGTCTGAGGGAGCCGGTGCTGCCTGACCCCTTGGGGGGGTGGTGAGCGTTGGAAAGTCCCATTGCAGCTTCGGTAAGTCGAAGTTGAACTTGGGTATCACACTGGCTGCTCGAATTTGCGCGCTAATCCCATTTGCTAGCTCATTTAGCGTGGCCCGCATGCGAACGTCGAAAGCTTCGAATTCGGCGAGCTCCTCAGGGGAAACGGAACTGAGATCCCCTTTATCTTTCAGTTCTGCAATCTCTTTATAGCGGCGGTAGAGCATGCCTTTCTTGGGCTGAGGCTTGTCCTCATTCTCGTCGGTCACTTCGTCAGCTTACCCATGGCACGATTCCTTCTGGGTGCGATCGTCGCCAGCAAACGGAAGAGGTTGCGGTAGCGTCTATGCGTCGTTTCGTGGAAGTCGGCCCGGAGTTGTGCATGGGTCAGCCCAAGCGCCGCGCACTCAGCACCGCCACGTTTTCTCGCACCACACTCAGTCATGAGACGCTGCTGTGATCATGGCGCTGCGCGGGTCTTGTGTCATAGCAGCCGCATCGCCCGAGAATGTGCACCGGTCATCGAACGATAAGATAACTTTATCGGTGTCTTGGCAAGGGATTTGGATGACAGGTGCTTCGAATGTGCAGTGCTCGAAGCGCATAGTTAACCCTTCCTGCTGTCCTATTCCCTGAATAACCTGCGCACGTCCTCTTATGAAAGTGCAATCTTCAAAATCCATTTTTAGATCAGTGAATGCATTCAGCATCAGGAGATGGCCGCCGTCGAAGATGCAACGTAGAAAGTAAACCCGCTCTACTGAAGGATGCAGATTGTTTAGGAACAGATTACCTCCAGTGAACTGGCAACTGAAAAATGCGACGACGTTCTTCCCCTGCGCATTTCGGATGCCATCAAGATCCAAGATGCCTCCGCGCAACTTGAGCTTCGAGAAGACGTACGGGCTCGCGAGCACTCCTGGCATTTGCAGCTCGCCGTTCTCGAGGATCCACTCTTCCAAATCGGGAATGACTGATCGTCGGAGATCTATGGTCATATCCTTCCAGGACTTTCGTTCGTCGACAGTGCTGCTCATTCTCGTTGTAAGAATCTGCCAGCCCGCTTCTAGAAACGGGGAACTCGTGAAATTTTTTTCACCCTCTAAAGGTTCGACTGGTTCCGTGCGCACTACTGAACAGAAAAGATCAATGCAAAGCTGCTGCTCATCGCGGTCAGAACGATCTTTCCATTCATCTGCGAGGGACCCTAGGGCATGTAGGCCTGCAAGACGCACCGCGACTTTATCGGAAGCTATCTGCGAGGCGGCTTCGGCATAGCGGGCTCGAAGGGCTGCGACAACTTCCAGATCGTGCTTCCGTGCAACCAATTTGAAATTCTTATTCGCAAGCGCCTGCGCGGCTGCGGCGGTCTTCTGGACTTGCACCCCGGTCTTTTGTGTCTCAACAGCAGTCCTTTGAGCCTCTGCGCTGATCAGTAGCGTGCGTTCTGCTGTCTGCTGCCGGCGGTAGGAAAAGAACAGGGTGACACCTACACCGAGGGCCGCTGCTGCAGTCACTCCATTTCGAATCACTCCGAAAAAAGTATCGGGGTTCATGCGTGGCTCTGCTCGCCAAAAGATGAACTCCTGTGTTTCGTACGAAGCTGCCAGCCACACAAGAACGAGCACGACCGCAAGGGAGAACATGAACCCCCAGAAGAAGATGTAGGGCAGACCGATCGGTTGCGTCTCACCTGCTTGCGCCTTCGCTTCGGCTCTGACGCTGCGGGTTGAGAAGTCGGTTGTCGTGTACCCCATCCGATGAGCTTATTGCTTCAGCCGAGTCTCTAGCACTCAGTTGCGTCGGTGCGGCCCGTCCCATGTCCAAGAGGACTTTTTCCGCAGCGGGTGTGACCAGGGTGGGCGTGCCGTTGCCGACGATGGTGATGAACCCGGGGGTGCCGCTACCCCCACCACGGAACGCCGGCACGGTCTTTTCGCTCACAGAGGGTCGTCGACGGTGATGGTGAGCGGGTAGACGGCGTCCACGTTGCCGTCCTCCGTATAGGTCTCCATGAGGATCCTGTCGCCATCAATGCGGTACCCGTACTCGCAGGCGACTTCCTCAGCGATGAGCAGTTCTTCGAAGATCTGCTGGATGGTTGGTTTGCTCATGCTGGTGTGGCCTTCCTGGCGTGTATTGCGGCGACGAGCTGCTGCCCCTCCTCGTCGGCGATGAACCCTTCGAGGGTGGCGAGCTCGTTCATGCGGGTCCGGTGGGCGGCGGTCAGGTCAGCAAGCCGGTCCGCCTGGACGATGCTCGGCGCCCCGCACGCGATGGCGTGGGCGTACGCGTCGAAGGCATCCACGAACGACGGGCCGCTCATGCCGGCACCTCAGCGTGAAGCTGGCAGGGCGCGAGCTCTTCGACCTTGTCGAGCTTCGCGGTCCAGTAGCGGCCACGGGGTGGCTCGCCGGACATGTCCCACACCTTCTGGTCTGCTTCCTTCTCGGTCGCGGCGACGACACTCACTGGCACGGCGCGGTCCCATCGGGTGACGTAGTAGCCCTCGCGATCGGCGACGGCTCGCCGGTAGTGGAATCGCAGCTGCGCGCTCATGGCCGGCTCATCAGGGTCACGCCGCACTGGCAGGCGTACAGGGTCCGGAGGCGGCGGGTGAGCCGCTCGTGCCAGACGTGACGGTGGGCGCTCATGCCCAGAACACCAGGTAGGGGGTCCACCCGGGCTGCTCGCTGGTCCCGCGGAGGTCCTTGCTCCACTCCTCCTCGGTCCTGAGTGAGGGGTGCGCCCATGCGGGGTGGCCACTCTGCTCCCAGAAGGCGGACGAAGTGGCTTCGGCGATCTTGGGGTCGTGGGTGCCCCACACGACGATGTTGCCGTCCTCGGTCTCCCAGGCTTCGATGGCGGGGACCTGTGTGTCTATGCTTGGCATATCGAATCTAACCTCCGGTCGTGCCCCGGCTGTTCGCGCAGTGCGGGGCTTTTGCGTGTCCGCCCAGTCTATCGGCTGATGATGGGTAAAGCATCACTTGGTAGTGGGTGTTTTAGGCGAGTGTGGCGCGGATGGTGTTGATGTCGCTGGGCCGCCACAGGTACACCTCGGCGCCGGCGGCCGCGAGGTCCTTGTGCCACTCTCGCTGCTCGGGTGCAACCCGGTCGGCCTCGGTCTTCAACTCGATCGCGACCAGGCGGGGGCCGCGGACGGCGAGGATGTCGGGGAAGCCCGGCTTGATCCGCTGGACCCTGCCCTTCACGGGGCGGTTGTCGGGGGCGTGGTACCACCGCCACCGGTACGCGGTGAGGACGCCCTCGACCTGGCGCTGCAGCTGCTTCTCGGTGATCGCCGCGTACATCCGGGCGAGGTTCGGCGTCGGGGCGCTCACGCGATTCTCCTGTTAGTGGACTTTATGCCCACCCGTGATGGGTTTGTACGGCGCTCAGAGGGCCCAGAAATAGGCGAGACACCCAAATACCCGTGCGGCCTACTTTCGTCGCTCCTGACCCCCGCCACAGGCCGCCCAACCAACAACGAACGCTCATACTCCCACGCACGAAACACCCGAGCCTCATACGCCCGCGCATCCACCAGAGCAATCCGCGTCACCTCCACCCGCCGCAACACCCGCACCCGGTCCTCATCCCGGGTCCCAGCCAGCTCCGAACGCTCCCGCGACAGGCGGATCACCAGGGCGTCCGTGATCGCCTTCGCCTCCTCGAACCTCGACTGCGCAACCCCAACCCGCGAAGGTCGGTAATCGGGGGAGCCGGTCGCCCTACGGGAGGGTGCAGTGTTTGCGCTCATCGGGTGGCTTCCATGAGGGTCTCGATGACGACGAGTGCGTCCTCGACGTAGTCGGCCTGTACGCCTTCGCTGAGGTGTTTCCAGCGCTCGTCGTTGAGGTCGCAAAGGGTGCGAGCGAGGAGCACGGGTTCATCAATCCGCACCCGCTGGATGCCGTGCTCGGCGTCCGCTGCGTCGGCGGCAGCAAGTGCCTTGCGCACGCGCTCAATGGCGAGGCCATCCGTGGAGCCGTAGAACGCGTTCCCTGCGGCTATGAGTCGATGGTCATTCTCGGTGGTGCTCATGGTGTGTCTCCTGGGGTCCAGTGTTTGCCTTGGTGGGTGGGTGGTCTGTCGCCGACGAGGATGTCGGCTCTGCAGCAGTGGCAGGTGTGGGCTTCGTTCTCGGGGTGGTCTTCGCAGGGTGGTCCGGGTGGTGGTGCTTCGCGGGGTTGGTCGGGGCGTTCCCAGTGCTTGCCGTCGAGGAAGATGATCGCCGGGGTGTTCTTGGTGGGGTCGTTCGCTACCCGGATGGCGGCTTCGGCGAGGGCGGGGAAGGACGGGATGGTGCCGAGGTTCTTCCCGACGAGGGACACGATCGCTTCGGTGGACCAGCGGGGCCGGATCTCGTGGAGCAGGGCCGCGAGGATCGTCGCCTGGTTGCGGGTCACGGGGAGAGGATTTTCAGCAGGCAAGCGACTCACACCTCGCGTCTAATGTCCTGAACGATTGCTTGCTTGTCTTGGATTTCATCTTGAAAACCCATCCATGCTGGGAGGTGAGTTAAATACTTGGACTTGGACTTGGAGACGCGTGAGTCACGGGTCCAGTCACGGTCAGTGTCACGCGTGACGTCACGTTCCTGTCTCGTCCGTTGTCCCTTTGCGTTCCCGGTACCGGCGCTGGCGTTCACGCCACTTCGCTCGGTCCTCCTCGACCTGTTCCTTTGTGCGCTGGTATTCGTCCCAGGACAGGAACTGCCAGTCGTTGCCAGCGGGCTCCCAAAACCGAGCGGTCACGAGCTGCTGGGCAAGTCTCCGGCCGCGGGGCCACGACTCCACATACCAGCCAGGCACGAGCCCCTCGGTCAGGTAGTCGCTGCAGTACGTGCCAGCCATCAGCCACAAGCCCATGGCCTCCAGGCCCGCCTGCCGGGGTTTTGGGTGCGAGTGCATCTTGTCGTCAGCGTTGAACCACGCCATCAGTGCCTCCTATTAGAGTGGATGAATGAATATCGAAATTGGTGCCGAGATGGCGGAACAGCTTTGGAGCGGAACGATCGGCTCCCTGGTTGCTGCTTTCATCGGTGGTCTCGTTGCACTGATCGTCGTCCGCCTCACAAATGGACAAGCACGACGCCAAGCTGAACGGCAGGAACAAATTTCGGCTATGGCGGACTTACTCGCCGCTGCTGAGCAAACCTTGTTCATAATCGCGAAAGACGAACGGCTTGCAGCAACTACTTCTTCCTTTCTCAATATGAGGAGCGCTGTTCATCGCCTACACATGAGCGGCGGGGACGCTCGCCCTGTGGCCGAAGTGATAGACAGGTGGCCCTATCTTTTGACCAGCTTGAGAACCGATCTCGAGATGGCAAGGCAAGAGGGTTCGGGTGACGAGGAGAAGTACTTTGGGCGCCTGAACTCGGGCGTAACCGAACTCGTCCTCTCTCTTCGGTCTTGGACCGATGGGTCCAAAAGGACAAGACGAGATGCATTGCGGTCTTTGGGCGATCACAGCAAGAAGCTGGATGCCTACGTTGCTGAGACTGCTGAGTCCGACAATTCACCCGAGGTCCCACCAGAACGAACGCAAGCTTCCGGGTCGGCGCACGGATAGACCAGGACAAAGCTGAGGTCAAGCTCTCACCCCTTGTGCTGCGGCGCCGATGCTGATGAGGTTCAGGGGTGCCGGGGCTATGACGGCATTGCCGGCCCGCCTGCCGCGGCTTTGGGTGGGAGTGCATCTTGTCGTCAGCGTTGAACCAAGCCATTAGGTGTCCCCCCCCTTGGGTAGGCTTTGTGAGCCGCACAGGGCGGCGCTTTCAGGAGGAGCAGCGTGGCGACGACGAAGTGTGGATGGTGCGGGGTGGATACCCACATGACCCCCCAAGGGAGTGCTTGGCGGTCGGGGCGCGAAGAGATGAGATCCAGTCCCGCGCTCGGCTTCTTTCGAGTAGAACTCGTTCAGACGGTCATGGTCTGTGACCAGTGCAACCGTCTTTCGATTGCTTCCGTGTTCTCTCGCGACCTGAGTGAGTTCAACTACACAGAGCAGTACTGGCGTGATCATGAGGCAGATTCTTGGACGCCAGCTTGGGTGGAGGGGCAAGAGCCGCATGATGTTCCGGAGCACATTGCGAAAGCTGCCAGCGAAGCTCATCGCGGAGCCAGCGGTGGCAACCACATGTCCGCAATCTTGATGGCACGCACCGTTATCGAAGCAACGGCGAAGGACAAGAGCATCACCACCGGGACTCTCGCGAAGAAAATCGAGCTGATGCTGGGGGCGCAACTTGTGAGACCGCACGTGAAAGAGGCCGCAGACGAGGTGCGCCACTTTGGCAATGATATGGCGCACGGCGACATTGGCATCCCGGTCGAGAGGGATGATGCCGTCGAAGTGCTCGCGCTGATGGATGAGATCCTGAACGAGGTTTACCAAGGCCCCGCTCGTACTGCTGCGTTGCGGGAACGCCGCCTTGCGCGCCAGGAACAAGCCTAAAATGTGTGATCGTGCAGGAAAGCGGTCATGGAACTGACCGCCGATGACGCTGCCCTTATGGCGCAGGTCATTCCCACGCTTCTGATCATTGTCGCTCTCGAACCTCAGTTGCGTGCAAAGGAGGTCAAGGACAAGATCAAGTCCCCCGCAGGTAGATGGTTTGCCACTAAGGGGAGGGAGTTCGCGACGATCGGCGGTATCACCGCAGTGGCCATGTGCATCTTCGTAGTGTTGACAGATGGACCGTTGCTGGTAGCCACCATCTGGGTTGGTTTGGCCACCCTGTGGCTGGTAGTTGTTATGACGGCACTTCTCGCGATGATGTTCGGTCACGAACAGGGCGGGACGGGCGAGCCATAGGTCAGTCATGACGCCACCCCCAAAGCCTGGGCGCCGATGCTGATGAGGTCGCGGGCGGCGGGCGGGGTGACGGCGTTGCCTGCTTGCTTGACCTGCTCGCGTTTGTTCCCGGTCATGATGTAGTCGTGCGGGAAGGCCATGCCCGCGGTGATCTCGCGGGGCTCGAGCATCCGGAACTCGCACTCGTTGACGTCGGGGACGGTCCATTCGGTGATGCCGTGGTGCTGACCACCGGCGGAGAAGGTGCCGAAGGGATCGGACACGGGTGCGTTGGATGCGGCCAGGTGCTCGGGACTGGTGCCGCGCATAGTGGTGACCATGGCGAACCGGTCGACGGTGGGGATGGTCGGGATGCTGCGGCTGACGGGGTGCATGACGCCGTTGCCGTAGTACTCCATGAGCATGTGGTGGCCCGGCTGGGTGATGAGGGACTGGTGCCCGGCGGTGGTGAGGGTCCTCATGACCTCGTGGGTGGGCGTGGACATCTCGGCGCCGCCGGTGTTGTTCCGCATCAGCAGGGGAGGGTGGTTGAGGAGTCCGGTCTCGTTGCGGGTTGTCTGCGTCCGCATGGCTTCCATGGCGTGGCGCGCTTCCTTCCCCTCCCTGCCCTCGACGGGCACGAGGAGTGATCGCGTGTAGCTGGTGGTCTGGGTCTGGAATGGCTCGGAGTGGACGGGGCTGATGATCTGCGAGCCGCGGACGGCGTCGATGCTGACGGCCTGCCCGTGATACTTCTGCAGGCCGACGCGGATCCTCGCCATGGTCTTGTCGGCGAGGGGCTTGTCGCGGTCGCCGATGCGCTGCCCGCGCAGTGACCAGTCGATCGCGTGGGCAGCGGGCAGCCAGGCGGGCTCGATGACCTGGCTGCGGCAGGTCGAATTCGGGCACCGGTACACGTACTGGGCGCGGTAGCGGCCCCAGCTGGTCGCCTTCTTGAAGACCTGCATGGCGCGGACGGTCTGGTCGCAGGTCGGGCAGTACGCGGCTGGGCGGAGCTGGTCGAAGTCGGGACGTGTGTTGCCCTTCTTCCAGAACATCACGTACATGCGGTCCCGGGATTGGGGCGCGGGGAGGCCGCCGAGCTGGGCGTGCATGCTGTTGAGGTAGACGATGTGGTGGTCGTAACCGAGGGCGGTCATGGCGGCGAGCCAGGCGTCGAACATGACCCAGCGGGCGGCGTCGACGACGTTCTCAGTGATGATCAGCTTGTACTCGTGGTATTCGGCGAAGCGGGGGACGTCCCACATGGTGGCGCGGGACCGGTCGGCGGCTTCGTCGGCGATGTGGTCGCCGAAGAGGTCTGCCTGGTTCGTGATCCGCTTCCGACCCTTGGCGACGGAGTGGTTGGTGCACTCGGGTGACGCCCAGAGGATGTCGCTGTTGGCGACGTACCGGGGGTCGGTCTGGCTGATGTCGGCGCAGACGTGCGAGGTCTGCTGGTGGTTGGCGTTGTGGGTTTCGATGGCGCGGGCCCAGTGGTTCATGGCGGTGCGGACTTCGATGCCTGGGACGTTCATGGCTCCGGTGGAGGATCCGCCGGCGCCGCAGAACATGTCGGTCAGTGTGAGGGTCATGGTCGGGTGGTCTTCCTGTCGCGTCGTGCGTGGTTGGCGAGCTCGTCGTCGAGGATCTGCTGGTGTGCGGTGGTCGGGTGCGTGGAGCGGGGCGAGGCGTTTGATGCGTTCCTCGTTGCGCCGGAGCTGCTGGTCGAGGAGTTGCCGCTGTCGTGCGCTGAGCCGCTGGTACTCGTCCCAGGTGAGCTGCCGCATCAGTCGCTGCACCTGTATTCGCCGGTGATGCGGATGGGGGCGCCGCAGGAGTTGCAGATCTCGGGGGCGGTGAAGGTGGCGGTGGTGTTCATGCTGCGAGGCTCCCTGCGTAGCGCTGGAGGTGGTCAGGGTTGAAGCCCTGCTAGTGGAGGTCGGTTTCGGGGTCGTCATTGGAGACGACGATGACGGGGGCCTGCTGGTAGCCGAGGGCGGCGACCGCGGCAGCGTCGGCAGGGTTTTCGGACAGGTCGACGGCAACGTAGGGGAGTCCGCGCTTCTCGAGCCACCGCTTCGTGGCGGTTCACTGCTGGCAGTTCGGCAGAGTGTAGATCGTGAGCATCATGGTCGTTCCTTTGCTGATGGGTAGTGGTGCCCTCCGCCCGGGGTGGGGGAGGGCACCACTAGGTTGGGTGGGTCAGAAGGCGGGAGCGTCGGCGGCGGGTGTGCCCCAGGGGTCGGCGGCTGGTTGGCTGCCCCAGCTGCCGGAGGATCCGCCGCCATCCCCCCCCCCCCCCCGCCGGAGCGCTGAGTGCGGGTGACGGTAGCGGAGGCGGACTTGAGGCTCGGGCCGATTTCGTCGACGTCGAGTCCCATGACGGTGCGCTTCTCGCCTTCCTTCGTGTCGTAGGACCTCGACTTGAGGCGGCCCTGGGCGATGACACGGGTGCCCTTCGTGAGGGATTCGGCGACGTTCTTTGCGGCCTCGCGCCAGACGCTGGCCCGGAGGAACAGCGTGTCGCCGTCCTTCCAGTCGTTGCTCTGCCGGTCGAACGTCCGCGGCGTGGACGCGATCGTGAAGTTCGCGACCGCCGACCCGGACGGCGTGAAGCGAAGCTCGGGATCGTTGGTGAGGTTCCCGATGACGGTGATGACCGTTTCGCCGGCCATCAGTTGGTACCTGCCAGCCAGTGCGCGTCAGCGTCGGCGTCGACCGCGGGCTCGGGGAGGACCCCGTCCGCGTCGACGACATCCTCGGTCGTCTGGTTGCGCTCGGCTGCCTCGGCGACGAGTTCGTCGGTGAGCTGCTTCGCTTCGCCCGCGGTGAGGTCCTTGGATCCGCTGATCTCGCGGCCGACCCAAGCAGTGACGACTCCGGGCATCTCGTCCTTCGTGGTGTGGCCGAGGGCCTTGAGCGCGTTGCCGAGAGCGGTCTGCTGGGAGCGCGAGCACAGCGGCTCCGCCGTCTCTGCGGCTGGGGCCGGTTCAGGCTGGGCGCCTGGGCGGCTGCGGCGAGGCGGGCGGTCGCGGATTGTGCGGGTGCTTGCTGCGGTCCCGGCGCGTCCTGCTCTCCCATGTCCTCGAGCTCGATCTCCTCCGCGCTGTATGCCATGCCGAGGAGGATGTCCGGGAACACGGTGCGGCACGCTTCGGCGGCGGCCTTCGCGCCGAGCATCGCGATCGGGTCGGACTGGTACTTGGCGTTCGAGGTGTAGCCAGCCTCCTTGGCGCGCTCGATCGTCCAAGTGAGGTCCTGCCACGCTTCGTCGCCCTTCCGACGGATTGAGTAGGTTACGGAGCTGTCGGTGGCGGCGGAGCGCTTCACGCCGTGGCCCTGCCCGATGACGAGGGCGACCACGGTGCGGGCGTACATGCTGGGCATCCCGTGGACGGGGAAGATGTTCTGCACGGCCTGCATGGGGTCGAGGCCGACGGACTTCCCGGCGAGGATGACGGCCGCGGCGTCGTTGGTGAGTTCCTCGACGTTCTTGTAACTGTCCTTGCCCTTCTTGCGGAAGTTCATGGGCAGGAAGCTGGACTGCGCGAGGGCGCGGCCGAGCTGGTGCGCGGCCTGCAGTTCGGCGGCCCACTCCTGCAGCTGCACGACGGCTTCGGTTTTGGGCGGTCCTGCCGGGGTGAGTGCCAGTGCGGCGGGCGCGCTGGTTGCAGCGAGGTCGGTCATTGTTGGGTTCCTATGCTTCTCGGGTTGCCCAGGCGGGCAGGCTGATGGGGTCGGTTTGCGGGTAGCCGGGCCACTCGTTGGTGGCGCGGCAGTGGTTGTAGGTGTTGATGGCGCGGGCGTTGGCTGCCCGGCCGAGATCGGTCGCTTCGGCGTCAAGTTCGACGACGGACACGAGGTACGGGGGTGTCTTTTCGACGAGGATGATCAGGAAGTTGGGCCGGAAGCCGGTGACGGCGTGGATGCCGTCCCGGTAGTGGGAGTCCTGCTGGTGGTAGCCCAGGTCGAAGGCGGTCTTCCCGAACTTCCGTGGATCCGCGTTGGCGGTGGTCTTGAGGTCGGAAACGATCGGGCCGATAAGCGATTCGAGGTCGAGCTTGTCCGGCCGGAATCGGAGCGCGGCCCCGGTCTCGTGCTGCCAGAACAGGGACTGCTCGGCTTTCCGCCGGTGAGGGCGACCCGTGCGACCGGGTGGGCGGCGACGCTGTCCCGCATGGCCTTAACCACCCGGTAGTCCTTCTCGAGGAGCGAGACCATGCCGTCCGCATATGCGGCGTCCCTCTCCTCCCGGGCGGCCTTCGTCCGCCAGTCGGGGAAGTCCAGCGCCGCAATCTGCGAGTAGTCGTCCTCCAGCGCGAGCGAGTGGGTGGCGGGTTCGACGTCGAAGATGGCCTTATGGCTGGGGTTGTCCATTCGGTGCCGGAAGTGCGCCGGGGTTTGCGTGGCGAGGACCTTTAACCCCGTCGCGGACAGGCTGTCGTGCGAGTGGTACGCCTCGTTCGACAGGCTATCGACCAGGCCGGTCTCGGCGATCGTCGCGGTGACTGGTCTTCCTCCAATGGGATTGGTCGGTTGCAGTCGTCGCAGTTGCAGAGTCCGGACGACTCCGAGTAGCGCGGCGGCGGGTGGTGGGATCGTCGTCGGATGGGTCCCAGCTCATGGCAGGTCCTTCGCGTTTGTGAGTTCCCACTGGTGGGGGGCGGGTCGGTGAAGCAGTCGTAACGGTCGTCGCGGCCGCACTCGTACGATTCGGCGTCGTTGCCACAGAGCGGGCAGTTCATCGGAGGCAGCCGGCAGCGATGAGAACGCAAGCGACGGTGATGAATAGGCAGAAGCCGCATGAGATGGCGCGGATCGCTTGGCGGGTCTCGTCGTATCCGGTTGGGCGGCTCATTCCGGCATCCTGAAGGTGAGGTTGTTGATCGCGGTCGCCAGGTTCTGCTGCTCGTGGTCGCGTCAGCTGTTTCGGTTCTGATCGGTGTTCGGCCACCCGTACAGGTCGACCAGGCAGTTTCCGGACCGGAGTCGGCTGATGCGGCGCACGCCTCGATCGCGTGGATCACCTCAAAGCCGTTCACGTCGCGGTGCAGCGCTTGGCTGACCGCGTACACCTGGGCCCGGTAGTTCTCGTCGCCGTCCCGCTCGGTCGCCTCGTCCAAAGCTTTGGGTGGAGGTCCCTGAGGATCGCGACGGCTTCGGCGCGGGTAGGATCTGGGGTGGATGCTGCGCCGTGACAAGTGCTGGATCCGTGGAGGGTCGTCGGCTGGCGCACGGTCACGCGAAGTCCCAGACTTTGGCGGAAGCCGTTCACGAGGAACCAGGGCTCACCGAGCGAGAGCGCCGCATGATCCTCGCACTCCTGCGCGAGATGAAGCGGCCCGACGTCGAGGAGTCCGCCACCAAGTCAGCCTGATCACTCAGCGCCGTCCCAGAAAAGGAACAGCTCGCAGCAAGCAAGGGCCACGAACGGCCCCCCGGGATCTCGGCCACCGAGAAAGAACCGGGCGACCACTAGGGGATCACGATGAATCGACCACTGATAGCCGCCGGTGTAATTGCTACAACGCTTATGCGTCGACTCTCCGCGGGGAAGCTGACGGCCCAGTGAGCGGCGAGACGCTCCGCAACCTGATCCTTGACCGGAAGGGTAGCCGTTCTTACGAGCGGCTAGCCCGAGACTGTGGGGGAGTACCAAAGGCCAACCGGCTGCACGCCATGGTCGCGAACGGCTTGAACAACTTCCCCGACCCCGCCACGATCCGCGGTCTCTCCCGCGGGCTCAACGTCTCGATCACGACTATTGTCCTGGCGTGTGCACGCTCCGTTGGGTTGCCCGTGTCCGAAAGCGGGGACTCGGACGAGCTCGTCCTGCAGGGCGCCGGCGCGCTTCCTGCAGACTCAAAGGAGCTTCTCGTCAATATGTCCAGGCAGCTGCAACATGCCTACTCCCGGCCTTGGGGCGAGGCGCCGGCCCAGAACGACGACGAACTCGCGGCTCGTGTCGGAGAGCACGGTGTCAATCCTGAGGACAATCTGCCCTGACTCGATAATCTCACCGCCGCTCATAGCGTTTTGGGCCTTTTAGATTTCGAAAGAATCATCGCTCAGACTGGGTCAAGGTGACTACCGGACCATCTTGCGGCCGAGGCTCGGCGTGGTCCAGTACGGCTCGACGCCGGCCCACGACCTAGGTCACGCCGGGCACTTGCGCCGGGTAGGACGCTACGGTGGGAGCGTGAATCGTCAGGCTGTCGATCACTAGCCGCCCATACGGTAGGCAGAACACCTCGCTACGATGCCGATCCGCCCCGCATGCATTCTCCGTTCGATACCGGTCGTGGACCCGAGGTGGGTCGGCCTTAGAAAACATCCCCGACGAGGTCCTGTTCGAGTGATGCCCTCAGCCTCCGACGCCCGATCCTGTTCCCCACAGCGGATGACTCGCGATCACCACGCCAAGAAGGAGGGTCGTCGCTCCGACACTGCAAGCGTCCCAGCGACTGACGGACCGATGAGCGTGAAGCTGCACGCCCAGCGTCACCAGCTGGGCACCCAGGAGCAGTAGTGCCCAGACGATCACCACCCACCCTCCGAGCCACAGAAGCGTCGAGACCTGCTCGGCCGCCTCACTGATGAAACCGATCCGCTCGGCCATCAGGAGAGCTGCCCCACCACCCAGGGCCAGCACCGGCGCAACGACCGGCACGACCGGCACGACCGGCACGACCGGCACGACCGGCAACCGACTCGCAGGGGCTCGATCCATGCAGTCAACCTACGCTCGAGCTGTGCGTCGAGCAACGGTATGAACGGTGCACGCGTCACACCCTCCGACCCGACCCGGCAACCCTGTCCGACGGCGCTGCCCGTGCCCGTGCCCGGCACGTAGGACGTAACGCGACCTCCCACCGGCTGACGATTCCGCTCGAAAGCGGTCAGAGCGAGTCCAGCCGGCGCAGCAATGGCCGCAGTTCATGACGATCGATCTGCACCAGGGATTCGACGTCGCGGCCGAGGAACTGCCGGAGGACTCGGCGATAGTCCGACGGGGACAGATCCGTGTTGTGCAGGGCCTGCCGTACGTGGACTGCCTCGGCCAGTCGGAGCCCGACAGTGATGGAACGCGAACGTCCTGCTGCGTGGACGGTCGATCCCGCCGCGAGGACCGACAGGGCGTGAACAGGACGAAGATCGAGATCGAAGCTCATGGGTCCGACGGTAGGCAGGGATGCTGACAGCCATCGGGAGATCACGTGTCAGCGGCGTGAACGCAGCCTGTACTGATGGGAACCGAATTCCGGCTGATCACGGTGTCCGTGGAACGGTGCCGCTACGCTGCCCGTCACGATCGGTGCATCCGGGGACCGAAAGCGTGGGCGAGGAGATTCCCGGTATGAGGATTGGGCAACCACAGCAGCTTGTGCTCACGTCCGTCGGTCATCCTGATGTGCAGGCGGGAAGAGCTGATTCCGTGCCGATAGTCGAGGGAGTCGATATCGTCGCGGCCGAGAATCAAGGCCTTCGGCTGACCGTCGAGCTCGCCCTCCCAGGTGTCCTTCTCGACCTCGACCACCGCGCCGGGTGCGGGTCGACCCCTGGCGAATTTCTTGTCCGCCGCCTGCACTGCGAGGAGTCCCAGACCTCCTGCCGCAGCGACGGCACCGCCCATCGCACCACCTTTCGCGGCGGACCTCAGGGTGAGCTCACGCCGACCGATCCGCACCACGTGATGCGGCGTCAGCCACAGTTCACCGTGGCCCCAGTTCAGCCAGCCCGTCGTGCAGGAGTCCGCCAGGAGGGTGATCCTCATGCCTGCTCCCGCCCAGAAGGTCCTGACAGCACAAGAGAAGTAGGCATCGAGCTCCATTCCGAGAGGGACTGTCGAACAGGGACGCTCCCGGCACTCCCGTGCACGGGAGCCGGCGTGGGCGCCCTGATGCTGTAGAAGCTACGGGGGAGACCTGCAGCGCGCACGAGTACCACCCACCCCACCGGGCCAGCCGGATACCCACATCTCCCGGCCCACTACGTCCTGTGCGCACCAGCAACAGCCCGTTTCCCAGGGGCGGACGATCTCGTACCGCTGGCGTCCAGGCAGCTGGCCCGCGGACCAATCGACGTCGGGACGAGGACGCAGGACAGGACTCACCCCCGGCTCCGCCCGCCTCAGGTGGTCGTGAGGTGAGCGCGCCAATCGACACCGTCAACTCCGGGTGATGGTCAAGTCTCCACGCGACGTCCGTTGTCTCACACGCTCCTGTCGGTCGTTACCGGAGGGCGAGGCGGGGGTCGAGTCCGTAGTGGGCGGGGGCGCCGAGGTGGTCGCGGAGGGTGGCGCCGTCGTAGTCGTGGTGGTAGACGCCGCGCTCCTGCAGGAGGGGGACGACCTCGTCGACGAAGGTGTCGATGCCGTCCTCGTTCACGTCGATGGACACCCAGAATCCGTCGCAGGCCCCGGCTTCGAACCATTCCTGCAGGTGGTCCGCGGTTTCCGATGCGGTACCGACAGGGGTGGGGTGGTAGTCGATGACCCCGTGGGCGAGGATGTCGCGGAGCGTCCATCCTTCCCGTGCAACCTCCAGGGCTCGTGGGGAGCGGGGGTCGAACGGGCTCGGCGACGCAGCCGCCAGCTGCTGAGCAGTCAGGGGTTCGTCGATCTGGCTTGGACCGAGTTGAAGGTTGAGCATCGAGCCGAGGTAGGGGACGCGGGATGCTGCCGTGAGCTCTGCCAGCTGCACGCGCCGGTCCAGGGCTGCGCGTTTGGTCCTGCCGATGGCGGGCATGGCTCCGGCGAAGAACTTGATCTCGTCGGGGTTCCGCCCTGCTTTCGCTGCGGCCTCGCGGTAGGCCTGGCGTTGCCTGCGGGCGTCGTCGATGGTGAATGTGGCGCCGATGACGCCGTTGGCGTAGCGTCCGGCGATCTCGAGTCCGTTGGCGCCTCCTCCGGCGGAGAAGATGACGGGCTGGCCCTGCTCGGACGGTGGGATGGGCAGCGGTCCGCGGGAGGCGACGTACTCGCCCTGCATGTTGATGGGCCGGATTTTGTCGAGGTGAGCGAACCGCCCGGTCTTCTGGTCCTTGATCCACGCGTCCTGCTGCCAGCTACCCCAGAGGGCCTGGGTGATCTGGATGGCTTCGTGGGCACGCTGGTATCGCTGCGGCCGGGGCGCGATGCCCTGGCCGAAGTTCGCTGCAGCATTGGGGTCACTGGTGGTGACCGCATTCCATCCGGCACGTCCGTGGCTCATCACGTCCAGGGCCTTGAACTGGCGGGCGATGTTGAAGGGCTCGTTGAACGTCGTGGAACCGGTGGCGACGAGCCCGATGCGCTCTGTGGCCCGGGCGATCGCCGCGAGGGTCATCATCGGATCGAGGGTGATCTGTGGTGCTTCGTGGTCGATGTCGGCCTGTAGTCCGGGGAAGTCCGGCAGGAACAGGAAGGCGAACTTCCCGCGCTCGGCGGCCTGCGCGTACCGGACCTGCGCGTCGAAGCTCGCATAGTTCGCCGGGTTCACGTTGGGGGCCCGCCAGGCTGAGCTCTGGGACCCGTAGCCGTTGCCCAGGTGCATACCCAGGATCATCTGCGACTTCTTCAAAGCTTCTCCTCGTACACGTGGTCGTTACCAATGCCAGATGCTCGTAGCGCGTGCTGGTCGCTCCGGCCATCTTGATAAGTGTCAACGTTGCCACTAATGTGAAGGTCAAATCGGCGGTTCCGATCACATGTCCCGGAGGTCCAATGCGTATCGGCGAGCTCGCCCAGAAGACGGGCGTTCCTGCCCGGATGCTGCGGTATTACGAGGAGCAGGGCCTCATCTCGCCCCGGCGTCTGGACAACGGGTACAGGACGTACGACGACTACCTGGTGGACCGGGTGAAGAAGGTCCGTGGGCTGGTGGACTCGGGAATCCCGACGCGGATCATCTCGAGTATCCTGCCCTGCCTGGACCAGCCGCAGACCATCGTCGTGAGGAACGCCGAGCCCGGATTGCGGGAGCTGCTGGTGACCGAGCGGGACCGCATGTCGGAGAAGATCGATTTCCTCACCCACAACCGGGACTCCATCACCCGGTACATCCAGGCCATCGACGAGGCCGGCTCCCAGGAGCGGCCGCTCAGAGCAGGGTGAGCCTGTGCTGACACAGCACGGGGCCGGTGGTCCGCTGTCTTCGTGGGATCCACGCGGATCACCCGTCATGGGTGGCGCGGGCCTTGCTGACGAAGAGCGCGCCGACGACGGCGCCGAGGGCGAGGATCGCAGCGACGGTGAAGGCGACCTGTCCGGCGTCGGTGCTCTGGGCGGTGCTGAGGGCACCCGCCTGAGGAGCATTCGCGCCGATGGTGAAGGCGGAGATGAGGATCGCGCCTCCCGCCGCGCCGGCCAACTGCTGGACGGTGGAGAACGCTGCGGTGCCGTGCGGGTAGAGCTCCGCCGGCAGTGAGCCCAGGGCGGAGGTCGTCATCGGCGCCCACATCAATGCCTGCGTTCCGGTCATGACGAGGTAGACGCCCAGGACCAGCCACACACTCGTGTTCTCGTCGATGGTCGTGAGGAACCAGATGGTCCCCACCCAGATGATGGAGCCGGGAATCGCCAGTGGCTTGGGCCCTACCCTGTCGTAGATGCGTCCGCCGAGTGCGGAGACGATCGCGATCATCGCCCCGCCCGGGAAGAGGAATAAGCCCATCTGCAGGGTGTCCAGTCCGAGGACGGCAGTCAGGATCAGCGGCAGGACCAGGACCACGCCGAAGCCGTTCAGCGCGACGAACGTCATCACGACCGTCGGCATGACGTAGGCGCGGGTGGAGAAGATCCGCATGTCCAGGAATGCACCCCCGTTCTTCTGCAGCTTCACCTGCCGGTGGACGAAGGCCGCCACGCCGGCCAGGCCGATGAGGATGGGGATGGCGGGCGCGACCGGTGCGTGGCCGGAGACCGATTCGCCGATCGACGCCAGGCCGAAGACCAGCCCGCCGAACCCGACGACGGACAGCAGCAGGGACACCACGTCCAGGCTCACCCGCTCGGGTGTGGTGACGTTCCGTAGCTTCAGCGCGCCCAGGATTAGTGCTATGACGACGATGGGCAGCATGAGGATGAACAGCCACCGCCAGGACAGCTGGGACAGGATCACTCCCGAGACTGCAGGTCCGACCGCCGGGGCGATGGCGGGAACCGCCGTGACGAGGGCCATCATCCTGCCCCGCCGCGACGCCGGCACCAGACGCATGGTCGTGGTGATCAGCAAGGGAACGAACACCGCTGTACCGATCGCCTGGATGATCCGGCCGGCGAGAAGCACGCCGAAGCCCGGAGCCACCGCGGCGATGACCGTGCCGAGAAGGAAGAGCGACATCGAGCCGAGGAAGATCCCGCGCGTGGTGAACCTGCGCATCACGAACCCCGTCGCCGGAATGAGCACCGCCAGGGTCAGCAGGTACCCCGTCGTCAGCCACTGACCTGTCGTCGGGGTGATGTCGAGGTCCGCGATCAGCGTCGGCAGGGCGACGCCGAGCATCATCTCGTTCAGCAGGACCACGAACGCCGAGACCATCAGCAGACCGATGATCATCGCGCTTCCGGGCGCCATCCGATCACCAGGAGCGCCGGCAGCAGGCGTGGTCTCATCCGGGCCTGCGTCAGGCGTGTAGGCGGCTGCGGCGTCGGGGAGTGGGCGGGGTGCGGTCAGGGCTGTCTCATTCGGTGGCGATCCCGGCACGGGGTTCTCCTGGTCATGACGAAGGGGTCGGAACGAGGCTCGTCGACGGCGGTGGCGCAGGGAGTGCGCGTGAGCGGTCGGCCGCTCGCGGCGTACTTCTGGGCTGCGCGGAACGCGGCCTGGCGGAGCCTCACGTCCTATCGTGCAACCTTCTCATTAGTGGCAAGGTCAAATCCGAAGGGCTGAGACACTCGTCACACGACATCTGGCGGGCGCTCGCCGTCGCCACGATTTGACCTTGCCATCGGTGGAACGTTGGAGACTGGGAACCCACAATAAGTTGGATGGAAGGACATTCATGAAGATCGGCATCCTCGGAGCAGGATTCATCGGTTCGACGCTGGCGCGCAAGCTCGCGGAGGCAGGGCATGAGGTGAAGGTCGCCAACTCCCGCGGCCCGGAGACCATTGATGCGGCCGTCCTGGTGACAGGGGCGACTGCGGTCGCATCGGCCGACGTCGCCCGGGACGTCGACGTGCTCGTCACGTCGATTCCACTCCGTCGGATGACGGGCATCCGCGCCCTCGTCGAGGGGCTTCCCGCGCACACGGTCGTCATCGACACGTCGAACTACTACCCACTGCGCGACGGCCACATCGAAGCCCTCGACAGCGGGCAGGTGGAAGGTCTGTGGGTCGGCGAACAGATCGGGCGCCCCGTCACGAAGGCCTGGAACGCGATCCTCTCGGGCACCTTCGAGACTGAAGGACGACCGGCAGGGCAGGCAGGCCGCCTCGCCATTCCTGTCGCAGGTGACGATGCGGTCGGCAAGCGGGCTGCGATGAGCCTGGTGGAGGACACGGGGTTCGATGCCGTCGATGCCGGCTCTCTCTCCGAGTCGTGGCGCCAGCAGCCTGGCGCCCCCGCCTATTGCACCGCCCTGACCCGGGACGAGCTGCCGGCAGCCCTCGCGCGGGCCCAGAAGGACCTCCTGCCCGGTCGACGTGACCAGGCCATGGCGGCCATCGGGGAGAAGTTCGAATCACTGACCTCCGAGGAGATCGCTGCCCTCAACCGATCCATTTACGCATGAGCGCGGGGGACGGGTCGGAGCCCCTGGGAAGGGGGCCCCTCGTATGCCGGAGGTACGGGAGGCTCGCTGGGTAGCAGGATGCAGCGGAGAGGCCGCGCTCGAGCGTCAGTGCAGGACGTCGTGTTCTAGCCGACGGTGGCTGAGCCGGCGAGGACGGCGGGGAGAAAGCCGGGGAATGCCTTCTCCATGTCGTCGAGGCGGAGGAGGTTCATCCTTGCGTTGCCGACGACTTCGCGGATCATGACGCGGAGGCTCGAGAGCCCGTCTGGTCAAAACCACCGGACGCGTGGTTCTGGAGCGTGGTGACGACTGTGCGGACGGCAGTACGGTGGAGGGCTTCGGGGCGGCAGAGGATGTCGACGTGCCGGGCGAGGGGTAGGTCGTGGAGCGATTTCAGGACGATCCCGCCGCCCGGTGGCGGCGGTGCGGTGCGGCGGGGCATCAGGGCGATCGCAGAACCGGTCGAGACGATCGCGGCCGCGATGAGGAACTCGTTGATGCGGTGCGTGACCGTCGGGGGTCTGCCGGCATGAACGGCGATGGCTTGCAGGGCGGACTCCAGTGGGTATCCGTCCTGGACGGACACCCACTCCTCATCGAGGAGGTCTGCGACACCCACACTGGGGGCGAGGGCGAGCCGGTGTCGGTCCGACATGGCGACGTCCAGGGGTTCATGCACCAGGGGTAGGACGGAGATGGTGTCCGGCCACGGCTTGCTGTGTTCGAGGCGGTGGGCGATGACCAGGTCGTAGTCGGCGGCGAGGGCCGGAAAGGCGTCCTGTCCCACGTCCCTGTCGTGCAGGACCACCCGCGGGTTCCCGTCGGCGGACAGAGCGTGGAGGAGGGGGCCGAACCAGGTCAGGCCGGCACTGGTGAACGCCGAGATACTCACCGTCGCGGTGGGGTCCTGCACGTACCGGCTGACGGCCTGCTCGGCGGAGCTCATCGCGACACTGATGTCCACCGCGGCCGATGCCAGGGCCCGGCCGGCGCCTGTCAGGACAAGGTTCCGTCCCTTGCGTTCGGTCAGGGGTACCTCGACCCTGCGTTGCAGCGCAGTGAGTTGTTGCGACACGGCGGACGCCGAGACATGGAGGGACCGGGCCACCGCGGCGAGGCTGCCCCGTTCGCCCAACTCGCGAAGCAGCCGCAACTGGTGAAGATCCATAAGCGAATCCTAAAGCCCTACTTCATCAACTACCCTCTCGTCTTACCGATGTTCGACCAGCAGAATGGCGAAGTGCTGTCATCACTGCTGTCCCGGACACCGGGAACCGTCCTCGCCGGTCATCGAGACACGTTCGGGCGGTTTGTTGCTGCACGCCGGGTGGATCTGCTCCTGCTGCTGGTCGCTCTCGTGTGGGGCAGCAGTTACCTCGCGGCCAAGACCCTCACGGAGACCGTCGGGGTCACGGTCATCCTTTCCCTGCGCTTCCTCATCACCACCGTGGCCCTGGTGGCACTCTGGTTGTTCTGGAACCGGCGTAGGGCCTCCCGCCGCGAAACGGTCGTGGGTGCGGTTCTGGGATGCACCCAGGCCGCTGTGCTCATCCTGGAAACCCACGGGATCGCCGGCACCAGCGCCACGAACGCCGGGCTGGTCATCAGTCTCGTCATCGTGTTCACCCCTGTGACCGAGAGCATCGCGTTCCGCGTACCACTGCCGCGCATGGTGCTCATCGCCGGGATCGTCGCGGTCGTCGGCGTGTGTCTCCTCGTCTCCGGGGACGGGTTCGTGGCACCGACGCTCGGGGACATGCTCGTCCTCGCGGCCGCACTCGTGCGCGCTGTCCACGTCACCGCGGTCTCGGTCCTCACCCGGGGACGCGGATTCAGCGCGCTCATGCTGACCCTGATTCAAAGCGCGGTGTGCGCCCTCATCTACACCCTCGCCGACTACCGAGGCGTGCTCCACGCCGTGCGGCACTTCGATACCGGCGAGTGGGTCGGCGTCCTCTACCTCGGACTCGCCTGCAGTGTGTTCGCGTTCCTCGTGCAGACCTGGGCCATCCAGCGCACCTCAGCATCGAGGGCCAGTCTCCTCATGGGCACCGAACCCATCTGGGCGGTCATCGTCGGACTCAGCATCGGGCAGGAGACACTCGATGTCCTCGGCATCATCGGAGCCGTCCTCATCATCACCGGCACCTACCTCGGACTACGCGCCGAAGCCCGCCACCGGACACCACACGTCCCGGTGCCCGTCTACCCATGACCGTCCGGCTCGCCGTCGCTTCCGTGCATGGTCCAGGACGCCCGCGCGTGCCCGGCACGGCGGCCCATCGCTCGGCGGGCAGCGTGGTGCCGGCCTTCCCGGAGCAACCGATCCGAACGCGTCGAACCTCTCGGCGGGCGCCAGGGTGGTCAGAGGGAGCGCAGGAACCTGCGTGCCTGCTCCCTGCCGTCGACCTGGTGGGTGAGTCGCTGTCCAAGCGCTTCGACGACATCCTGGGCGATGGCGTTGACCTTCCGGTTCGTGTCCTGGCTGTGCTGGCTCAGCACGTCGAACGCATCCTGGAGGCTGATACCCATGCGGCCGGCGAGGATCCCCTTGGCCTGGTCGATGGTGCTGCGCTTGGCGACCGAAGCGGCGACTGCTTCGTTCGCGAGCCGGTGGGAATCGGCGTGGATGGACTGGGTGAGGTCGATCAGCAGGCCCCACACGCCGATGCGTTCCCCGTCCTCCAGGAGTGGCCCTCCCACGACGAGCGTCTGGAAGTCCTTGCCGTTGCGGTCCTGCAGGGTCAGATAGGCGGACAGTGGGCCGTCCAGGTCGGTCGCCTCGGCCCAGAACGCAGCACTGCTCTCACGCATGGTCGGGAGGACGTGGCTCTGACCGAGCTCATATGTCGGTACGATCTCGCCGGGCTCGTACCCGTGCATGAGGAACATCTCGTCGGACCAGTGAAAGGTATCGGTGGCGAAGATGTACTGGAACGTGCCTGTCGGGCAATTCTCGAAGATGTCGGACGGCGCGTCGAAGCCCCGACGGGTCGGAGGCGACGGGTCGGATGACTGCACGAGGAGACGGCTCTCTACGGGACGTCGCAGAGCTGGCTGCTCAACTCTGTTCGTACCGAAGAGTAGCAAGCCTCACCGACACACGAGAGTCCACCTACACCTGCCCGGGATGCAGATCGGTGCGCGGACGAGCAGCTTCCCTCCGGCGGGAGGGTCAGGAGGTTCGGGTCGCATGGACGGCGAGACCGTAGAGGACGGGATCAAGCTCCCACAGCGCCTGTTCCAGGATGGACCGGTCCGCTGCCGGGAGAGGGGCAAGCCCACAGATGTAGGCCTCGATGTCCAGGGGGGTGAGGTTTCCGCACAGTCCGAAGTAGTCCAGCCACAGAGCATAGGGCTGCACCCCGATGAGGTGAGCGGCGTCGGAGAGCGCGGTGTGATGCTCGGCGGCGTTCATCGGCTTGCCCATCACTGCCCCTCCTCACGAGGTCGTGGTTCCACCGTAGACCCATCCGCGTACACCTGCCGGTTGCGTGCCATCTTCGGTCCCCGCATTGCATTCTCATCGTCGTGCAGGGTGCCTCGCCGCAACCGGCTGCGGATGGGGGGGTCCCGGACCGGACGAGGCCTGAGCTCGGCGCACCGAGCGACCAGGACGTGACGTGGATCGAGTCCGACGACTGACAAGCGCCTCCGCAGCACAATGCGCCGTGACTCCGGATGGGGCAGAGGTGGGGGGGGTAGGGTTGTGAGTTGTCGTTGAGCAGAAGCGGCAGTGCACGAGCGCGTGCGCCCATCGAGATGGGTTCCTGCGCCGTCTGCCGATGACTGCCGAGCGAGGTTGATTTCCTTGATGACGAACCGCGAGACTGCTGCAACGGGTACTCACCGTGACGCGACCTCCCAGCGAACACCGAACGATCGTCCCGATGAGTACGGGACAGGGGAGACCGAGTACGGGACCGGCGAGACGTCCGTCGTCCTGCAGAACCTGGTCCTGGACAGCCCCGACGTCGAGGAATTCCTGACCCATCTCGCCCGATTCGCGGCAGAGCGCCTCTCCGGGCACGACTCCACGGTCCGATGCGGAGTGACCCTGCTGCGTCCGAGGAAGCAGGGGACGGCAGCCAGCAGCGACCAGGTCGCCCGGCGGCTCGACGAACTGCAGAACGCGTCGGGGAACGGACCGTGCCTGGAAGCGACCCGCACCGAGACGCGCGTGTACGTGCGCGACGTCGCCGACGACGATCGGTGGCCGGAGTACTTCACCCTGGCCCACGCCCACGGTGTCCGATCGATCCTCGCCGTACCAGTCCTCCTCAGCGGGGAAGCGGCGGCCGCCCTGAACCTGTACGCGGACACACCGGATGCGTTCGGACCGGAACGGATCGCCCTGGCGCAGCAGTTCGCCGACGAAGCATCCCAGGGGTTGCGATTGGCCGTGAGGATCGCGCACCTGACCGACACGGGACAGAATCTGACGGTCGCGATGACCTCGCGGACGACGATCGATCTCGCGGCCGGAATCATCATGTCCCAGAACACGTGCAGTCAGCATGAGGCGATGACCATCCTCAAAGCCTCCGCCAGCGCCAGGAACAGGAAGCTCCGCGACCTGGCTGCGGCCGTTGTCGCTTCCGTCAGCGGGCAGGCACCGGTCACACACTTCGAGCACTGATCGGGCAGGTGGTCGGGTCTGCGACGGCGGTCCGGCCGCGCTGGTGTCCCTCACCGCGCACCGGAAGCGACGCGTCGCGAACCGGGACCTTCCGGTGGAATGCATCACCGCTGTACTGTGATCGCGTGATCGCCCCCGATATCTCCCAGGACGCCGTCGCCGTCGCGGATCACTACGACGAGCTCGATCCGGTCTATCGTCGCGTCTGGGGCGAGCACGTCCATCACGGGCTATGGACGACAGGGCGCGAGACGCCCGCCGAGGCCGTCGAGGCGCTCGTCGACACTGTCGGCGACCGACTGCGTCTCTCGCCCGGCGAGCGGTGTGTCGACATCGGCTGCGGCTACGGATCCACCGCACGGCGGCTCGCGGCGATGCGCCAGGTCATCGTCACCGGCTTCACGCTCTCCGCCGCGCAGGTCGACTATGCCGCCGCACATCCCGTCCCCGACGTGGAGATCACGCTTCGTGACTGGCTCGTCAACGGACTGGCCGACGCATCGGCCGACGCGGCCTGGGCGATCGAGTCGAGCGAGCACATGGTCGACAAGCCCGGGTTCTTCGCCGAGGCGCATCGTGTCCTGTCACCCGGCGGCCGTCTGGTCGTCTGCGCGTGGCTCGCCGAGACCGATGCGAGCGACGTGAAGGTCCGCCATCTGCTCGAGCCGATCTGCCGCGAAGGGCGTCTGCCCTCCATGGGCACGCGCGAGGAGTACGAGGCGATGGCGCGAGCGGCCGGCTTCGCGGTCACCGGTTACGAGGACGTCAGCCGCAACGTCGCGCGCACATGGTCGATCTGCGCCCGCCGCATTGTGAAGGCCTTGCTCGTCGATCGTGAGACCCGTCGTCTCGCGATCGGTGGACGGAATCGCATCTTCCTCCTGAGTGTGCCCCGCTTGATCCTGGCCTACCGCACCGGTGCCATGCGCTACGGGATCTTCACGCTGACGAAGGCGGAGGACGGCGGAGCATCACGCTGAACGGTCCGACCGACGTGGCACGAGCCACTGTTCGCCGACGCTCCTCCGGGCGAGCACGCACGTGCGACCGTTCGCATGAGGAGGCCGGCCCTGGATCGGCTGCCCGGCGTCATGGTACCCGTCCGGTCCTCTCGTACCCGGGTCCCGACGGATCCTAACGACGGCGCCGAGCGTTCCGATAGTAGGCCGCACACAGGCATGACAGGCCCCGGGGTCGCCCCGGTCTGGACAGGGCCCGGACTGCAGACGCCATCTGCCCGTACGAAGGACCGAGATTGTTCACGAACCACCTCCGCCGATCCGTGGCGGCCGCTGCTGTCACGGCCGCCGTTCTGCCCCTGCTCGCAGGGGTGGCGCTGCCGGCCACGGCGGCGACGACCGTCTGCACGCCGATGACGCAGAGCGTCCACCAGAGCATCAACCCCACGTCCAAGGCTTCCCTGCTGACCACGTCGTCGACCGAGGTGACCAGCGCGGCCACCAGGAACGGCTTCACCGACAAGCGCGGTGTCGTCTTCAAGGTCTCCCCGGCGGCGAGGCCCGGACTGGTGCCCGTCCATCGGATGTACAAGGGTGGTGACTTCCTGTTCGTCGCCGATACTGCCGGCGTCGGTGAGTACGAGAACGCACAGACCAGGTACGGGTATGTCAGCCAGAAGATCGAGTTCTACGCCTCCGCGACGAAGGTCGGCTGCGGGCTCGAGGTGCGCCGCTACCAGAAGGGCGCCCTCCACCGCTTCTCCGCATCACCGGCGGACCAGGCGAAGCTCAAGGCCGCCGGCTGGAAGGACGAAGGCGCCAAGTTCTGGGCGCAGACCGCCGTCGCTCCGGCACCTGTTCCGGCCCCCACCGCGGCTCCGGTGCCCGCGCCGACGACCGCTGCCCCTGCACCGGTCGTGACCCCGACGCCCGCGCCGTCGCCGACACCGGTCCCGACACCGGTGCCGACGGTGGCTCCCGCACCGTCCCCGTCGCCGTCCCCGACTCCGGTCGTTCCCGCCCCGGCCCCGGCACCTGTCGTTCCGGCTCCCGCACCTGCACCTGTCGTTCCGGCTCCCGCACCTGCTCCTGTCGTCCCCGCTCCGGTCGCAGTCGCGGCGTCCGGTTCCGCCCCCGTCGGCACGACGTCGTACCCCGTCCCCGCGGACGCGATCTTCGTCGCCGGGAACGGGAGCGACACGGCGCGCGGCACGCAGGACTCACCGCTCAAGACGATCAAGGGCGCGGTCACGAAGGCCGTCAGCGGGCAGACCATCGTCCTCCGCGCCGGTTCGTACCTCGAAGCGGTCAAGATCCCGTCCACCAAGCGCATCACGCTCCAGGCATTCCCTCACGAGGAGGTGTGGCTCGACGGCAGCGTCCCGGTCTCCGGTTTCACGCCCGAGGCGAGGGCCTTCGTCGTCGACGGCTGGACAGCCGAGTTCGACGCGAGCCCGACATACACCTGGGGCAGCGCCGACGGCACCCAGCCGGGCTGGTCCTTCGTCAACCCCAGCCGCCCCATGGCCGCGCACCCGGACCAGGTGTGGATCGACGGCACGGCCCAGCGCCAGGTGAAATCCCTCGCCGACCTGACCGCCGGCTCCTTCTACGTCGACTACGGCGCTGACCGCCTCTTCCTCGGATCGGACCCCGCCGGCAGGCAGGTCAGGGCCGGTTCGATCGCCAAGGCCATCTCGGTGCAGTCCGCCGGCTCGGAGCTCAAGGGCATCGGTGTCCGCCGCTTCTCACCCTCCGTGCCGCACATGGCCGCAGTGACCCTGGAGAGCAGCAACATCGCGGTCGAGAACGTCGTCATCGAGCAGACCTCCACGACCGGACTCGCGGTATCCGGGACGGACGTCCGCCTGAAGGGCATCACGCTCACACAGAACGGCATGCTCGGCGCGTCCGCGACGTACGCCGACCGGCTGTCGGCAACCAACCTCAAGGTGACGGACAACAACACCGAGGGTTTCAACAGTGCGCCGGTGGCGGGTGGCTTCAAGATCGGCCGCACCCGGACCGTGCAGGTCCAGGACAGCACGTTCACCGCGAACAACGGCACCGGACTCTGGTTCGACGAGTCCGTGGTCGATCTCACCGCGTCCGGGAACAGGATCACCGGGAACAGCGGCCACGGGATCTCGGTCGAGATCTCAGCCCGTGCCGTCGTCGCCGGGAACGTCGTCGCCGGGAACAAGGGCCACGGCCTGAAGATCAACAACACCAGCGACGTCGAGGTCTGGAACAACTCGTTCATCAGCAACGGGCGACCCGTCAACATCGTCCAGGACGCACGACGCGCCGCGGACCGCGGCACACCGGGCCACGACCCTCGCCAGGCGTTCCCTGATCCGACGATGACCTGGATCAACGGTCCGGTGACCGTCCGCAACAACGTGATCAGCGGTACCACCGGCAATTGCCTGCTGTGCGTCGAGGACTACTCGGGCCAGTTCTCGGCGGAAGCCATGGGCGTGACGACGGCGGGCAACGTCCTGCACCGCGCGACGGTGTCCGCTCCCACCTGGCTCGTGGTCTGGTCGCGGGGCGCCGGCAACCCGGCCGTCTTCACGACCCTCGACACGTTCAGGGCCGCGACGGGACAGGGGAGGAGTGACACGGAACTGACCGGGGGAACCGTCGCCGACCCCGCCACCTTCCGCGTGAGTGACAGCGCGCGATCGGCGGCCGTCGCCCAGCCGCTTCCCGCCCGGATCGCCGGCCTCCTGCGGCTTCCTTCAGGGACGTTGCTGACCGGACCCGCCGCCGGCTGACGCACGTCCGGCCGCTGCCACCATCGACGCCCGGGACCTGACGGCGGGCCCGGGCGTCAGCAGTGGTTGTGGCGGCCCGAGGCGGGCTCGAGCTGCAGGGTGGAGTGGCGGATGTCGAAGTGGTCGCCGATGCACGTGTTGAGGTCGCTGAGGATCCGGGGGGCGGATCCGTTGTCGAAGGCGTCGTCGTCGACCTGTACGTGCGCGGTGAGTGCGGGCAGGCCCGAGGTGATGGTCCAGGCGTGCAGATCCTCCACCAGCACCACGCCCGGGACCTCCTCCATGTGTCGGCGCACTTCGGCCAGGTCGGTGTCACTGGGGGTGGCCTCCAGCAGGACGAGCACCACGGCTTTGAGCAGGCCGTAGGCGCGCGGGAGGATCAGCAGGCCGATGGCGATGCCGGCCAGTCCGTCCGCCGCCAGGAACCCGGTGGACCAGATGATTAGGGCGGCGACGATCACCGCGGCGGAGCCCAGCAGGTCACCCAGCACTTCGAGGTAGGCGCCGCGGACATTGAGGCTCTCCTTCCGCCCGCCCGTCAGCAGGCGCAGGGCGACGATGTTCGCGACCAGGCCGAGTGCGGCTGCCACCAGCATGACCGGTGCGTCGACGTCGGCCGGGCCCAGGGCCCGCCTGGTTCCCTCGATGAGCATCAGGACCCCGATGACAGCGACGACCAGGCCATTGACGAGGGCGGCGAGGATCTCCACGCGCTTCCACCCGAAGGTGCGGCGCTCGGTCCCGGGTCGGGCCGCCAGGCCCGTGGCGACGATCGCGATCCCCAGACCCGCCGAGTCGCTGAGCATGTGTCCGGCATCGGCCAGCAGTGACACCGATCCGGACGCGAGTGCGCCGACGACCTCGATCAGCATCACCGATACGGTGATGGCGAGTGCCCCGATCAGCCGTCGCCGGTGGAATCCGCCGGCGGTCCGAGCAGTGCCGATCCCATGGCTGTGGCCGTGGCTGTGGCTCATCGCCCACCGCCCGGCAGGCGGGCGAAGTCCCGGTCCGTCCCTGATGCCGCATGGTGGTCGAGCGGATCCTGGTCCGGTCCGTGCGGATCGATCAGGCGTTCGCCGGCGTGCAGGAGTTCATCGAGGCCGGAAGTGGCCAGCCGGTACAGGGTCGCACGACCGTCAGGGGCCGCCTCGACGAGGCCGGCACCCTTGAGGACCGCCAGATGGGCCGACACCGTGGACTGGGCCAAGCCGAGATGCGCGGAGAGCTCGCCCACCCGGTGCGGGCCGTCCGCCAGGCAATGCACCAGGGACAGCCGGGCAGGCTCGGCCAGCGCACGGAACAACCGCGCGACCGCGTCATGCTGGTGCAGATCGTAATTCATCGCCATCCAACGATTATATCGGTATCGATCGATCGGAAGGAAGCGTCGGGTCCGTCTGCGGCCGCGACGGCCGGGATGGTCGGAGGTCCGCCTGTCCCGTGCTGGAGCACTTTGCTCCACGCCGGAACCCGACTACTCCTGCGACGGTGCCGCACCCTCGGCGGTCGTCCGGGCATACGATTCCGAGACCCGGCGGTAGACAGGCGTCAGGAACGCCAGCACCGCGGCCGCGATGATGATGATCCCCGCCACCAGGAACACGAGGGCGATGCCCCGGGAGGTGCCCTCGCCCAGCAGGGGGGCGAGGTGCGAGCTGCCCTCGGCCGATCGTGCATAGGGGATGATCCAGAACTGCGCGATCGGCGCGATCAGGAACGCGGTGACGGGCGCTGCCGCGGATTCGAACGCCATGGCGAATCCGAATACACGCCCCTGCCGCTGCAGGGGGACCACCCGCTGGATGACCGTCTGCTCGGCGGCCTCCACGAAGGGGACCAGGACGAGGTAGAGCCAGATGCCGGCGACGTACAGCCACGCCCACTCGCGCACCGTGAAGGCCGCACCGACGATGCCCATCAGGACGACGGCGATGAGCATGGTGCGCAGCGGGTTGGCTCCGAGGCCGAACTTGCCGATCAGGGCGCCGCCCACCAGGAACCCGGTGGCGCCGACCGCGAACCAGGTCCCCCACAGCTCCACGGGGAACAGCTCCAGCCCGTAGGGGTCCATCAGGGCCATGTAGACGCCGCCCACGAAGTTGTTGAACGTGGAGAACAGGATCAGCGCGAACAGTCCGGAGATGGCCAGGACGGCAGCGAAGGAGCCACGCAGGTCGAAGCCGCCGTGGGCGTCCGTCGCGGCCGCGCGCACCTCTTCGGGCATGCGCAGCGTGAGCAGGTGCGCGAACGCGAGAGCCGTGAGCACTAGGGCGACGACGATGGTCCAGCCCATGCCGATCAGCCCGACCGACAACCCGGAGAGCACCGAGGTCACGATGAACATGAGTCCCTGCACCATGCCCACCAGCCCGTTGGCGTTGGCCCGCCGGTCCGGTTCGATGAGGATGGTGACCGTGGTGGCGAGGGCGATGTTCCGCATGTTCTCGACGACGGCACCGATCAGGATGATCAGGGTGAAGGCCCAGAACCACGGCTGTCGCAGATCCAGCAGGGTGGCGGCGGGCGTCAGCAGGAACATCCCTCCGGACAGTACGAACATCACCAGCGTGAAGCCGGCGGCGAAGCGCATCACGGCCAGCTTGCGGTAGCGGTCCACGAAGGTGCCGAAGCTGATGCTGGAGAGGGCGATCAACAGCATGTAGGCACCGCCGATCACTCCGGTGGCGATCACGTTGCGGGTCTGCAGGTAGGCCCAGAACGTGAGGGCGAACCACAGGTAACTGGTCGTGATGTTCGCGACCCCGGTGTTCACCAGGATGCGCAGAAAGGTGCGGGACCGCTCCGCCGGACTGCGGACGGACGTGTGGAGCGACTCGCTGTCGGGCCGGTCCTCGGAGTCGCCGGGCTGCCGAAAAGGGACGGCGACGTCCTCGGAGAGGCCCGTGCTGCCATGCGGAACCGCAGCGGCCCCCGGCGGGACCGGTTCCTGCCCGGTCATGCGCCCCAGTGTACTGAGAATGAACCGGGACGGGAACGCTTGCCGCAGGGCAGGATGGACGTATCGGGACGACGAAGGAGGACCGTACTGTGGCGCCGAATGCCCCGGAGCAGCATCCCGTCCTTCTGCGATATCCCCTCCGGGGCCTCCTCCTGGTCCGCAACAGCCCGGCCCGGAGGGTACCCAGTCACGGCACCGATCGGATGGGGACCACCTACGCCATCGACCTCGTGCCCGTCGATGCTCGCCACCGTACGGCCGGTCGGGGCTGGCGCGCGCTCGTCGCGACGGAACCGCCGGAGGACTTCTTCGGGTTCGGGGTCCCGGTACTGGCACCCTGCACGGGTGTCGTCGTCGTCGCCCACGACGGCGAGAGTGACCACGAGGCCCGCCGGTCGCAGCTCCACCTGCTCGCCTACGCGCTGGGCCAACCGCGCCGTCTCCGGGACGGTGCGGGTGCGATCGCTGGCAATCACGTCGTCATCGCCCTCGCCGCGGGCGGCCCCTTCGTGCTCGTCGCCCATCTGCGCCAGGGTTCGCTCGCCGTCCGGCGCGGCGACCGGGTGACCGCCGGTGCCCTGGTCGGGGAGTGCGGGAACTCCGGGAACAGCACACAACCGCATGTGCACGTCCAGGCGACCGACAGCATCGACTGGCCGCTCGCCCGTGGCCTGCCCATCGCCTTCGAGGGCTCCGCGGGTCCGGAACTCCCCGCCGAATACCGGATCGTCATCGTCCCCTGAGCCGGTCATCGGTCGACGCGCGGTAGCGGGGTCAGGCGCCGAGGATCCGCGCCGCAGCCGCCTCGGACTCGAGTTGTTCCGGGGTGAGCACCGATCCGCGCAGGAATCCCGCCCCACGCAGCATCGTCCTGATGTCCTCGACGCCGTAGGGCTCGGGCCAGCGGCTGTGGGCCACGACGTGGCAGGTGGGGCACAGGGGTATGAGGTCGACGAGGGGGTCGACCTCATACCCGGCCTCGAGGTGCGCGTGCGGCGTGATGTGGTGGACCTGCATCACCGCGGGGCCCTCGATCCCGTAGACCTGTTCGGGATCCAGCCCGCACGCATGGCATACAGAACCCCGGTGGGCCATCGCGACGCGCCGCAGGTCCCGGTCCCGCTCGAACCCGTTGACCGGCACGCGTCGGACGGCCGACGCGGGCAGGGCGCCGGGGACCGGGTCGAGGGACGCGCGGTCCGGGGGGTTGGCCTCCGCCCACAGCATCCGGACGGCGAGTTCCGCCGGACCGTCGATGAATCGCACCGGGGGTTCTCCGGTGCGGAGATCCGGTAGCCGTCCGGCGACGTCGGCACATGGCACCTGGTCGCCGCGGGGCAGCAGGAGGTCGAGATCGACGTCGATCTCCACCGACCCGGCCTCCAAGCACGTCGGAGAGCGGATTGCGGCAAGGGTGCCGTGTCCGATCAGGCCGTGCTGGGCGGGACGCGCGCCCACCGCGAGCAGCCATACGTCCAGGCCCTCGACCAGGGCGGGGTCGCCCGGCACCTGCCACTCCTGCCGGACGACGCCGGTCCTCCGGACCGTTTCGACGTCCGCCGCGTAGACGCCGGTCCACCCCGGCTGCCCGGGGTCCCACCCGATGATCAGTGCCGCCATGCCATCGAGTGTGCCACGACCGGGCGCCCGGACGGGTCCGGAGGACGGCCGGGGTGGTTCGTCGGGCGTCAGGCCCGCAGCAACCAACGGACCGCGGCGTCCCGGTCCAGGAAGAATCGGGTCTTCGTCGCCGATCTGACCATGAACGCCATGAGGACGCGGTCGACGTCGTCGTACCCGAGGATGGCGATCCGTGCTGGATGCTCGTAGGCGAGGACGAGCTCCCTCGCTGCCCAGGTGACCTCCCGAAGGGCGGAGACCTCGACCAGCAGGGGAAGACCGCCGCGGCCGGATGCGGCGATCACCGATCCCGCGACCGTGATGTCCTCCCGGTCGATGATGATCCGCGGCTGCCAGCGCAGGCAGAGCATGAAGGGCAGGGCGGTCACCGAGAGCCGCCCCTCGCCGGTCCTGCCCGGTGCCTGGTCCGTGCATCGGGGCATCACGTGTGCATCCAAATCGGGTAACCGCCTCAGGCGACCTCGGAGCGGCAACTCACAGTACTGTCGGGGATCTCGGCCGGGCCGCTCGCCGGCGGCAGCCCGCGCAGGAGCACGCCGACCGACATGCATTCGGACCTGCATCCCGGACGGATGGGTCACGGGACGAAAGACTTTCGGATCCGTCGGCAGCGCTCCCCGACGGAGGTCAGAGGTTCCAGGCCGGCCGGCCGTCCCACACGCCATGGGCGTCGAACGTGGCGATGATGGCGCGGACTCCGGGGGCGAGGACCGGCAGGCCGTCATCGACGGCGGTCAGCGGACCGTAATGCCGCAGCTGCGCCATCTCGTTGGCGAAATGCAACGCCCTCGCATGATCGGTCGCGAGCCCCACACCACCCGCCGCGACGGCTTCCAGCGCGGCCTGGGCCTTCCCGAAGAGGACGGCATGGGCCAGGTCGAGGGCGGTGGTACCCGGGTCCTCGGCGGCCGACGCGTCCCAGGCCCGCAGAGCGGCGTCCTCCTTCAGGCGCACCCCTGCGTCGTCCCAACTGTTCGCCATGTCGTCCCCCGATGATCGTCCCGTCCCTCGAGATCCCAGCGTCGCAGGCGTGGTTCCGGGCGACAAGCCGGCCGCAACCCGGATGCGAAGTTGTTAGCGGCCCGTGACCTGTGCAGCCGACGCGGATCGTACGCGTTCGCGCGGCAGGGTCGTGGGCCACATCCGCTCGTGCCAGACTGGTGGGCATGTGTCCACGCCCCGCGGAGCCTCACGACCCATCAGCCGACGCCGAGAACAGCAGTACGACGCCATCCGGACCGGAGGGACGCCACCTCGCCGTCCGCCTCGACGACGCCTGGCTGAGGCTGCAGACGCGCCTCGCCGTCCGGCGCGGCCGGGTCGAGACCGTCATCCCCTACACCGGGTACGGCACGACGTCGTGGGTCCGGGTACTGGCGCGCGTCGTCCTCAGCGATCCAAGGGACACCGGGCACGGCCCGGACGACGGCCCCCTGAAGCCGATCAAGGAGGGCATGCGCGGCTGGCGCAACTTCACGAATGCTCCGGTGGCCCACGCCGTCGTGCATGTGACCATCGACGGCGTCGTCCATGACGTCACGGCGGACCGCGGCGGCATCGTCGACGCTCGCATCCCGGTGGACCTCGAGGCGGGCTGGCACACCATCTCGCTCCATTCCGGTGCCTCCAGGGTCGTCGAAGCCCCGATGCGCGTGGTGGCGGACGGGACGGACTTCGGCGTCGTCTCCGACATCGACGACACCGTGATGGTGACCGCGTTGCCGCGCCCGTTCCTGGCGGCCTGGAACACCTTCGTGCTCGATGAGCACGCACGCATGCCGACGCCGGGCATGGCCGTGCTGTACGAGCGGATCGTCAGGACGCTGCCGTCGGCGCCGGTGCTCTATCTCTCGACCGGTGCCTGGAACGTCGCGCCGACCCTCTCCCGTTTCCTCTCCCGCAATCTCTATCCTGCCGGGCCCAAGCTCCTGACCGACTGGGGGCCCACCCGCGATCGCTGGTTCCGCAGCGGCCAGGAACACAAGCGGACGTCGCTCGAGCGGTTGGCCGAGGAGTTCCCCGGCGTGAAGTGGCTGCTGGTGGGCGACGACGGCCAGCATGACGAGGCGATCTACTCGGAGTTCGCGCAGCGCCATCCGCAGAACGTCCGCGCCATCGCGATCCGTCAGCTGTCGGTCGGAGAGGCGGTGCTCGCGGGTGGCCGCTCGAAGGCCGGGGTGCCGACGACACCGGGGATCCCGTGGATCTACGCTCCCGACGGAGCAGGGATGTCGGCAAAGCTGGAGGAACTCGGCATCATCCGGAGCGAAGTGCGCTCGGCGGACGTGCCCGAGGAAGCGGACTGACCCCGCCCCTCCGGGCATCGTCCTGATCCCGGCGGGCCGGGGACCCGCCGTCCTGCACACGCCGCCTCCGTCGCCCGAACTCGCCGCACCCAGAGGACGACACGTACGGGAAGGAATCCAGATGCCGCCTGCCACGTATCCGGCGCTGTCCTACGAGCTGTATCCGCCGCGGAACGCAGCGGCGGAGGACGCGCTGTGGACGACCATCCGCCGCCTCGAGCGCACCCGCCCCGACTTCGTGTCGGTCACGTACGGCGCGGCCGGCAGCAACCGGGAGACCGCGGTCGATCTCCTGCGGCGGCTGCTCACCGAGACCACGCTGAAACCGCTGGCCCACCTGACCTCCGTCGGCAGCAGCCGTGCCGAACTGACCGAGATCGTCGAACGGCTCATCGGCGGTGGGGTCCGGGGGATCCTCGCCCTCCGCGGTGACACGCCCGAGGGGTCCGAGGGACAGCCGGGCGAGGTAGAGCACGCCGATCAACTCGTCCGCCTGATCCGCGAGGTCGAGGCGCAGCGGACCGCACACCTCGCCGCCGGCAGGGTGTCCGTGGGAGTGGCGGCGTACGCCACGCGGCACCCCGACTCGCCGAGCGTGAAGCAGGACATCGAGGTGCTCCTGGCCAAGGAGGCGGCGGGCGCGGATTTCGCCATCACCCAGGTCTTCTTCCACTCCTCGGACTACGCGGGGCTCGTGGCCCGTGCCCGTCGGGCCGGTGTCACCATCCCGATCATCCCCGGCGTCATGCCGATGACGAGCTCCCGCCGGCTGAAGAAGCTCGGCGGACTCGCGGGGATCGACGTCGACGAGGGACTCCAGGCGCGGCTCGACGGCGCCCGGACCGACGACGAGCGTCGTCGGGTCGGCGTCGCCGCCACCGTCGAACTCGCGCGGGCGGCGCTCGACGACGGCGCTCCCGGCCTTCATCTCTATACCTTCAACGAGCACTCCGCCGCGCTCGACGTGCTCGACGCCCTGGACCTCGAACGACCCCCGGAAGCCGGTCTCGCCGCTTCCCTGTGACCGGCCACCCGCACCCCCGGGGCTACGGCGCCCCCTGCCCGTTCGACGTTCAGGAGGGTCTGGCGACGCCCCGGCCCGCGGCGGCGATGGCCCCCGTCACCGCTGGAGCCGCCGACTTCAGCGTGTCGGCGAAGACGACGGCACCCGCTCCCGCGAGGACGGTACCGAGGACCAGGCGTTGCGCGGTGCGGCGTCTTCCGCTCCATCCGCCCGTGACCGCCGCATTCGCGGGATCGAGCGAGGGGCCGTACAGGTTCCCGGTCGAGTCCTCCGCCGGTTCCGTCCTGGACAGGTGGGTGTGCTCCACCTGGTGCGCCATCAGCTTCTCCATCCGCCCCGGCATGAGGCGGTGCTGCCGCACCATCGACCGGCCGATCCGCCCGACGGCGACTTCGCGGGTCGGCACCTCTACGACGTCGAGGATCGTCCTCGCGACGCGATCCGGGCTGTAGACCGGAGGCATGGCCACGGCGCGTCGGCCCGTGTAGTTGGCCGCGTGGTTGAAGAACGGGGTGTCGATGGTCGGCGGAAGGACCGTGCACACGTGGATGTGCTTCTTCCGGTCCAGCGTCAGCTCGGACCGCAGGCTGACGCCGAGGGCGCGGACCGCCGCCTTCGACACCGAGTACGCGGAGGTGTAGGGCTGGGGGACCTCCCCGACGATCGAGGCCACGTTGACGAGTACGCCCGAGCCCTGGTCCTGCATCCGTTCGAGAGCCGCCCGTGCACCGTAGACGTAGCCCATGACGTTGACGTCGATCACGCGCTCGAAGTCACGCAGGGGCACCTCCAGGAACGGCGAGAAGAAGGAGACGGCGGCGTTGTTCACCCAGACGTCGATCCGCCCGAACTCCTCGACCGCCCTGCTCGCCAGCTCCTGCACGGCGTCGTGATCCGAGGTGTCGGTGGGGACCGCGACGGCGCGGGAGCCGAGCGCCGCGCACTCGGCGACGAGCGATTCAAGTGCCTCCACGCGCCTGCTCGCGAGGACGAGGCTCGTCCGGCGGCGGGCGAACCGGAGCGCGGTCGCGCGACCGATGCCGCTCGCCGCCCCGGTGATGACGACAACGCTGTTCTTGATCCGCATGGGGGTCCTCCTCGGACGCTGTGGAAGCCCGCGGGCCGGCGCCCACCCCTGCCCCGACGGTACGGACGGCGCGAGGGCGCATGCAATACGGGATTCAGCGGCCCGAGGTGGGTGCGTATCCCGGCGCCGTGTGCTTCGGGCCGATGCTCTGGCTCCGGAGGATCTCGGCCAGCTGGTCCATGAACAGTCGCACCCTGGCGTCGTCGGCGTCGCCCGTCCGCAGGGCGAAGATGCTGCGGGCCAGCCGGATCTCGGGAACGTCGAGGGCCACGATGCCGTCGGGCCGGTTGACCATGGCCAGTTCCGGCACCAGCGCCGCCCCCAGGCCCGCGGCGGTGAGTTCGAGGCTCGCATTGAAGTCGTCGCAGTACGCCGCGATGCGCGGATGGAGGTTGCAGCTCGCGAACAGCCGTTCGATGACCGTGGCGTCCGCCGTGCCCGGGTGGTGCATGATCCACGGCATGTCCGCGAGCTGGTCGGCGGTCACGCGGGAACCGCTGCGGATTCCCCAACTCGCCGGCAGGATGACCCGGAAGTCGTCGTCGCCGATCCATTGCCGACTGAGCGTCGAGGGCCAGGCCAGGCCGGCCTGACCGACCTGGTAGACGAGGGCGAGGTCCAGGTCTCCGCCGGTCCGCAGCCCCTGGATCGTGTGAGCGGGTTCGCCGACGAACACGCGCAGGGAGACACCCAGCCGCTGCCACTCCGGCATGCGGAGCAGCCGCGGCAGAGCGAACGTGGCGAGGCTCGGGAAGATGCCGAGCCTGAGTTCGTGCTCCGGTCCGCTGCCGGAGCGCGCCGTGGAGGCGAGCAGCGCGTCGATGTCCGTGAGCACCTTCGCCGCGTGCCGGGACATCGCTACGGCTGCGTCCGTGGGGACGGCGCTGCGGGCGGACCGGGTGAACAGCGTGGCGCCCGTGTCACGCTCGAGGGCCGACATCTGCTGCGAGACGGCGGACGCCGTGTAGCCGAGACTCGTGGCGGCCCCGCTGAACGATCCATGGCGGATCACCTCGAGCAGGGTCCGCAGATGGATCGGGTTGACCAAGTAGCACTCTCCCGGTGGTGGGACTCCCGTCGCGAGCCAGCTCGCGTGATGTGACCCCCACCAGCGCCGCCGCCGGACGAGGCGCCCCGGGAGGACGAACGGATCCCGTCGAGCCTACCCGTGGCCACCAGCGATCTGCTGCGTTCCCGCCGTCCACGTGTCGCCGGCCGGCCTGATGTCCCAGCGTTACGTGGCGCTGGAGATCCTCGGGCAGGAGATTAGACTCTGGCGACGGCGGCTACCCACCAGCAGGGAGCGCCTGTGGACCCGGGAGGTAGTTCGATGAGCACCACAGTTGTTCCTTCGCAGGCGGACGTCGATCCGGCGGTCTGGCCGGGGATCGCCGGCGTCCCCGCCGGAGCGAGGAACAGGATCGCCGCGACGATCGCGGAGAAGATCTTCTCCGCCGCGGTGAACACCCTCCAGCTCCGGGTCATTCACGACGACGGCACCGTGCTGGGCGCGCCCGGCGGCGGACCGCGGCCGGAGATGCGCATCCACCGGCCCGCCGACTTCTACGCGAGGCTCGGGGACAACGGCCTGATCGGCCTCGGCGAGTCCTACATGGCGGAGGACTGGACGGCGTCGGACCTCACCGAGGTCCTCGAGGTCTTCGCCGCGCGTGCGGCGCACCTCGTACCCGTCCCGCTGCAGAAGCTGCGCGGTCTCTACCTGCCCAAGCCGCCCCGCCGTGAACGGAACAGCACGGCCAACACGCGCTCGAACATCTCCCGGCACTACGACCTGTCGAACGAACTCTTCGCCCTCTTCCTCGACCCGACCATGTCCTACTCGAGCGCCCTGTTCGACGCGACCGGCAAGGACCTGCTGCACGTCGAGTGGCACGAGCTCGCCGCCGCGCAGCAGCGGAAGATCGACCGCCTGCTCGACCAGGCGGACGTGGGACAGGGGACCCGTGTCCTCGAGATCGGCCCCGGCTGGGGCGAACTGGCGCTCCGCGCCGCGGCCAGGGGAGCGACGGTCGTGTCCGTGACACTGTCCCGGGAGCAGAAGGAACTCGCCGAGGAGCGCGTCAGGGAGGCCGGCTTCGCGGACCGCGTGCGGGTCGAGCTGAAGGACTACCGGCTGGTCGAGGGTCAGTACGACGCCGTCGTCTCGGTCGAGATGATCGAGGCCGTGGGCTACGAGTTCTGGGCCGTCTACTTCCAGACCATCGATCGGGTCCTCGCGCCGGGCGGCCGGGTCGCGGTCCAGGCCATCACGCTTCCCCACGAGCGCATGATGGCGACGCGGCGGACCTACACGTGGATCCACAAGTACATCTTCCCCGGTGGATTCATCCCGTCCGTCCGCGCGATCGAGGACGTCACCGACCGCTACACGAGCCTGAGGGTGCGTGAGCGCCACTCGATGGGCGACCACTATGCGCAGACCCTCCGCCTCTGGGAGGAGCGTTTCCTCGCCCGGCACGACGAGGTCGCGGCCCTGGGCTTCGACGAGACCTTCGAGCGCATGTGGACGTTCTACCTCTGCTACTCGAGGGCGGGCTTCCAGGCCGGCTATCTCGACGTCCAGCAACTGATCTTCGACCGGCGTCCCTGAACGGCAGCCCCGGCCGGGCGCCCGCTCCCCGGGTGGCCCGCCGGCCCGCTCACGCGCCCCACCGACAGCCGGTGCCGCTCGCCAGGAGCAGCACCGGCTGTCGCTGTACGCGCTGCGCGCACGCCTGTCCAGAGGCAATGCGACGACGTCGACCGTCGGCACGCGACACGCCGGACGAAGCGCGACACGGCAGTTTCTGCACCTGTGCGGAAGTACTCCACAGCGTGTGGAGAGATGCCTTGTGGACGCGCCGGATCGGCACGTTTCCGGGCTTTCCGGAGGGCTCCGTCTGTGGACATCGTGTGGACTACTCGCTCCCTGAATGACATACTTGTAATACATCATGTTGGGGTCTGCGCCAGCGGGCCGCACTAGATGTAGTATCGAAGGACAGAAACAACCGCTGGACGGGCATGGGCCCGGAGGCGCGGAAATCCCCGGATTTCCTTCCCCTTTCCGGGGCCGCGCGCCACCCATGACACAGCACGACAGCAGTAGAGAAAAGGGGACTTAGACATGACCGTCACGGTTTACACGAAGCCGGCTTGCGTACAGTGCAACGCCACCTACCGGGCTCTGGACAAGAAGGGCATCGCCTACCAGAGCGTCGACATCTCGCAGGATCCTGCCGCCCTCGAGCGCGTCCGCTCCATGGGCTACATGCAGGCTCCCGTCGTCATCACGGACAACGACCACTGGTCCGGATTCCGCCCCGACAAGATCGCCTCCCTCGCGGACTCCGTCGTCAGCTCGGTAGCCTGAACGGATCCTTCAGAGGGTTCCACGGGACCGGCATCGGCCATGACCGCCACCGCTGTGGACGACCACACCACCTCCGCTGATCCGGCAGCTGCCGAGGACGGGGAGGGGCCGGTCACCGACGCCCCGTTGATCTACTTCTCGTCGGTCTCCGACAACACCCACCGCTTCGTCACGAAGCTGGGGGTCCGGGCCGCCCGCATGCCGCTGCTCACCAAGGAGCCGACCCTGCAGGCAACCCGCCCGTATGTCCTGGTCCTCCCCACTTACGGAGGGATCACCGGTAAGGGCGCGGTGCCCCGGCAGGTCGTCAAGTTCCTGAACAACGAGCAGAACCGCAGCCTCCTGAAGGGGGTCATCGGGGCGGGGAACACCAATTTCGGTGAGACCTACTGTCTCGCCGCCGACATCATCGCGGCCAAGTGCCATGTGCCGGTGCTGTACAGATTCGAAGTCATGGGCACGTCCGAGGACGTGGACCGAGTAACCAAAGGATTGGAAGAGTTTTGGACATGAGTGTTGCAGAGACGGAGACGGGCGCACCCGCTGCCGCGGCCGACCGCTTCAAGGACCTGGGCTATCACGAGCTGAACGCGATGCTCAACCTGTACGGACCGAACGGGGAGATCCAGTTCGATGCCGACCGCGAGGCTGCGCACCAGTACTTCCTGCAGCACGTGAACAACAACACGGTCTTCTTCCACGACCTCGAGGAGAAGCTCGACTACCTCGTGAAGAACGAGTACTACGAGCGCGAGACGCTCCACCAGTACACGATGAACTTCATCCGCGACCTCTTCAAGCGTGCCTACGCCAAGAAGTTCCGCTTCGAGACCTTCCTCGGCGCCTTCAAGTACTACACCTCGTACACGCTGAAGACGTTCGACGGCAAGCGCTACCTCGAGCGCTACGAGGACCGCGTCTGCATGGTCGCCCTGCACCTGGCCCGCGGTAACGAGCAGCTCGCCGAGCAGATGGTCGACGAGATCATCGACGGCCGCTTCCAGCCCGCCACCCCCACGTTCCTCAACGCCGGCAAGCGCCAGCGCGGCGAGCTCGTCTCCTGCTTCCTCCTCCGCATCGAGGACAACATGGAGTCGATCGGCCGGTCCATCAACTCGGCCCTGCAGCTCTCCAAGCGCGGCGGCGGCGTCGCCTTCGCCCTCACCAACATCCGCGAGGTCGGCGCGCCGATCAAGCAGATCGAGAACCAGTCCTCCGGCGTCATCCCCGTGATGAAGCTCCTCGAGGACAGCTTCTCCTACGCCAACCAGCTCGGCGCCCGCCAGGGTGCCGGCGCCGTGTACCTGCACGCCCACCACCCGGACATCAACCGCTTCCTGGACACCAAGCGCGAGAACGCGGACGAGAAGATCCGCATCAAGACGCTGTCCCTCGGCGTCGTGGTCCCCGACATCACGTTCGAGCTCGCCAAGCGCGACGAGGACATGTACCTGTTCTCCCCGTACGACGTCGAGCGCGTCTACGGCATGCCGTTCTCCGACATCTCGGTCACCGAGAAGTACTACGAGATGGTGGACGACGCCCGCATCAAGAAGACCAAGATCAAGGCGCGCGAGTTCTTCCAGACCCTCGCGGAGATCCAGTTCGAGTCCGGCTACCCGTACATCATGTTCGAGGACACCGTGAACCGGGCCAACCCGATCGAGGGCAAGATCATCATGTCCAACCTGTGCTCCGAGATCCTCCAGGTCTCCGAGCCCACCACGTACAACGAGGACCTGTCCTACGACTCCGTGGGCAAGGACATCTCCTGCAACCTCGGCTCGCTCAACATCGCCAAGACCATGGACTCGCCCGACTTCGGCCGGACCATCGAGACCGCGATCCGCACCCTCTCGGCCGTCTCGGACATGAGCCACATCAGCTCGGTGCCCTCGATCGCCAAGGGCAACGACGCCTCGCACGCCATCGGCCTCGGCCAGATGAACCTGCACGGCTACCTCGCCCGGGAGCGGGTCCACTACGGCTCCGAAGAGGGCCTGGACTTCACCAACATCTACTTCTACTCCGTGGTGTACCACTGCATCCGGGCGTCGAACCTGATGTCCATCGAGACCGGCCGCCGGTTCGCAGGCTTCGAGAAGTCCAAGTACGCGAGCGGGGAGTTCTTCGACAAGTACACCGATCAGGTGTGGGAGCCGGCGACGCCGCGCGTCCGTGAGCTGTTCGCCGACGTGCACATCCCCACGCAGGAGGACTGGCGTGCCCTGAAGGCCTCGGTCATGGAGCACGGCATCTACAACCAGAACCTCCAGGCCGTCCCGCCCACCGGGTCCATCTCGTACATCAACAACTCGACGTCCTCCATCCACCCGGTGGCGTCGAAGATCGAGATCCGCAAGGAAGGCAAGCTGGGCCGCGTGTACTACCCGGCTCCGTACCTCACCAACGACAACCTGGAGTACTACCAGGATGCGTACGAGATCGGCTACGAGAAGATCATCGACACCTACGCCGCTGCAACGCAGCACGTGGACCAGGGCCTGTCCCTGACGCTGTTCTTCAAGGACACCGCCACCACGCGCGAGATCAACAAGTCGCAGATCTACGCCTGGCGCAAGGGCATCAAGACCGTCTACTACATCCGTCTCCGCCAGCTCGCGCTGGAGGGGACCGAGGTGGAGGGCTGCGTCAGTTGCATGCTCTAGGCAACTAAGTCGTCAGGCCGGGCATTCCGCCCGGCCTGACACTCCAGGCTCCATCGGTATCACCGGCATTACTTACACGCAGACAAGGAACACACCATGAGCGAGAAGCTGAAGCTCGTCGACCAGGTCCAGGCCATCAACTGGAACCGCATCCAGGACGACAAGGACGTCGACGTCTGGAACCGCCTGGTGAACAACTTCTGGCTGCCCGAGAAGGTGCCGCTGTCCAACGACGTGCAGTCGTGGGCGACCCTGACGCCGGAGGAGCAGACGCTCACCATGCGCGTCTTCACCGGCCTCACCCTGCTCGACACCGTGCAGGCAACCGTCGGTGCCGTCAGCCTCATCCCCGACGCGGTCACGCCGCACGAGGAAGCCGTGCTCACGAACATCGCGTTCATGGAGTCGGTGCACGCCAAGAGCTACTCCTCGATCTTCTCCACGCTGGCCTCCACCAAGGAGATCGACGAGGCCTTCCGCTGGTCCACGGAGAACGTGAACCTGCAGAAGAAGGCGAACATCGTCACGGACTACTACCGCGGCGATGATCCCCTCAAGCGCAAGGTCGCCTCGACGCTGCTCGAGAGCTTCCTGTTCTACTCCGGCTTCTACCTGCCGATGTACTGGTCCTCGCGCGCCAAGCTCACGAACACCGCGGACCTGGTGCGCCTGATCATCCGTGACGAGGCCGTGCACGGGTACTACATCGGGTACAAGTTCCAGCGCGGGCTGGAGAGCGCGACGCCGGAGCGCCGCCAGGAGCTCAAGGACTACACGTTCGAGCTGCTCTTCGAGCTGTACGAGAACGAGGTCCAGTACACGCACGACCTGTACGACTCCGTCGGCCTGGCCGAGGACGTCAAGAAGTTCCTGCACTACAACGCCAACAAGGCGCTGATGAACCTGGGCTACGAGGCGATGTTCCCGTCGTCCGTGACCGATGTGAACCCGGCGATCCTCTCGGCGCTGTCCCCGAACGCCGACGAGAACCACGACTTCTTCTCCGGATCGGGCTCCTCGTACGTGATCGGCAAGGCCGTGAACACCGAGGACGAGGACTGGGACTTCTAACCCTCCGGCGTCGTTCGCGCGCCGGAGGGTCGCACCCGGGCGGTCTCACCGCCCGGGAGATATCGACGTTGCGCATGCGTGCGCCGGTCCTCTGGACCATGACGATGACGACCCTCCTCGCGGGCCTGGTTCTGGCCGGGTGCGCACCGGTGGACGGAGGTTCGTCTTCGTCGGAGGAGACCCGGACCGGGACGGCTACGGAGGGCCGGCCGTCCCGGTCCGGGGCTCCTCCCACGGTGCTGACCGAGCCGCCGTCGCGGCCGACCACGCCGGTCACGCCGTCGAACCCGCCGCCCGACGCGCCCCTGCCGTCAGCGACGGTGTCGCCCTTCGAGCCACCGGCGCTCTCACCCGAGGACCAGGCGGACGTCGACCGTCAGTTGATCCTTGCTGCGAAAGCGAATGATCCCACCCGGGTCCGCCAACTCATCGACGCGGGCGGGAATGTCAACGCCAAGGACGACCTCCAGGATTCCGCGTTCCTGTACGCGGGAGCGGAGGGGTTCAACGAGGTCCTGCAACTGACGCTTGCCGCTGGGGCTGACGTGCGGAGCACCAACCGATCCGGGGGAACAGCCCTGATTCCGGCGAGTGAGCACGGCTATGTCGAGACGGTGAGCATCCTTATTGCCGCCGGTACCGATGTGGACCATGTCAACAACCTCGGCTGGACCGCACTCCAGGAAGCCATCCTGCTCAACGACGGTGGGCCGAACCAGGTGGAGGTGGTGCGTCAGCTCCTGGAAGCGGGAGCAGATCCCGACATCCGGGATGTCGAGGGCAGAACGGCTTTGCAGAACGCGGAGCGGCTGGAATTCACGGCCATTGCCGACCTGCTCCGATCCTCCTGATAGGAGGTGCCGGGCCGTAGCGGAATCGATCGACCACACCGACGACGAGCTGATCCAGAGGACATCGTGCGCGACGGCTACGACTGCACGTGGGCCCGGCCCGGCGCCGTCGTAGCCTGGGCCACCAGAACACCTGCTCGCCTGTATGCCTCGAAGGATCGCGCGCTGTGTTGTCCCAGCCTCGAAGTGTCCCCGGCGGCGCTGATAATGGAGCGATGACGACCTATTCCGGCACGAAGGAATTCGAGGGCGCGACCTTCGTCAAAGCGAACTTCAAGGGCGCCACCCTACGATTCTCCGACGTCAGTGGTGTGACGATGCGCGGTGTCGACGTGGACGGACTCGACATCGACAGTCATGACCTGTTCTTCGGCAGCCTGTTCGTCAACGGCGTCGACGTGGTGCCGCTCGTGGACGCCGAACTCAACCGGCAGTTCCCGGGCCGCGAGCTGCAGAAGGCCCGGACGCCCGCAGGCCTCCGCGAGGGGTGGATGGCGGTGCAGTCCGCGTGGCAGGAGACGGTGACGGGCACGCCGCAGGACCTGGTCGATGCCCATGTGGAGGACGAGTGGTCCCTGGCCCAGACCCTACGGCACCTCATCCTGGCGACAGACGCCTGGCTCCGCGGCGGGATCCTGCAGATCCAGCAGCCGTTCCACGAACTCGGGCAGATCTTCACCGGCGCCGACCAGATGGGCTTCGACATGTCGATCTTCCGCGCTGACCCGCCGACGTACGAGGAGATCCTCGACGTCCGGGCCGAACGACAGGGACAGGTGACCGACTTCCTGGCCACGGCTACGACGGACCTGCTCGCGGAAGAACGTGAGAACCCGTGGGGCGGCGACGACTGGCGTCCCAGCGTCGGTGACTGCATCCGCGTGATCCTGGAGGAGGAGTGGGCGCACCTGCGCTACATCCGACGTGATCTCGCTCGCATAGGCTGAGCCGGTGGACCGCCCCTACCCGCCAGACCCCGACGAAAGGGATACCCCGCCGTCACAGCCGAACACGGAACAGTGGGGGCCAGTGAGCTGGAGTCCCTGGAGTGCCTATGTGGCAACTGCGCCACCTTCAAGGGTGTGGTCTCAGCCACCCCCGAAGGCATCGCGTTGGATCTTCACCTCAACACCACACCCAAGCCCGGCTGGCAGGACCGCGCGGTGTCGGCGGAACTCGGATGGTGTGACGCCTACCTGTCTCCTGAAGGCTGTGCTGAAGGAGTAGGCGTTGGGGTAGCCGACGCTGCGGGCGATCTGGGCCACGCTGGTGTCGGGCGTTTGCAGGAGGTCGCCGGCGGGTGTCAGGCGCCAGCGGGTGAGGTTGCTCGTCGAAGGTTCTCCGACGCTTGCCGAGGATGAACACGCCCTTGACCGGTGCAGGAAGCGTGGGGGGTGGGAGAGCTCGGTCAGGCGGCGAGTTCGTGTTCGGTGATCTCCGCGAGGCGGCGCAGGGAGTGCTCGTCCGCGTCTGAGAAGGTGCGTACGTGCTGGTCTATGACACAGAGGGTACCGATGATCCAGCCGTCAGGGCTTCGCAGCGGGTATCCGGCGTAGAAGCGGATAAAGGGCTCTCCGAGGACGAGCGGGTTCCACCGAAAATGTTCGTCGTGGAAGGTGTCGCGGACGATGAGTGGGGAAGGGGTCCGGATGGTGGTGTTGCAGAATGACCGGGCTCTGGGCATGTTCTGCTCTACCGGGCCGACGACCGACTTGAGGAATTGCCGTTTGTCGTCGATGAGGGTGACGATCGCGGTGCTGACCTCGAAGTGCCGTTGCGCAGTGTGGGTGATGCGGTCGAACCGTTCCTCGGGAGGTGTGTCGAGAAGGTTCGTGCGGGTGACGGCGTCGATGCGTGCTTGTTCTTGTTCTGAGTCGGAGAGCAGAAATGCGCCGGAGGCTCCGAGAGAGCGTCGTGATTGTTCAGGAGAATCGCCGGCGGTGTCTTCCGCCCGATAGGGAACCGGCAGAGCTGGTGACTTCCGGCCGAGGTCGTTCACGGTATCGGCGAGTCGATCGCTTTCGCGGGACGGGAGGTCGCCCAGGCCGCTCAGGTACTTGTTGACGGCTTCAGGGGACGCGGCGCCGCCCGAGGTGAGGTACCGGTCCGTGATGACGTCCATCGTCAGCGCCGCAGCGGCGATGGCCTGGATCATCAGCGCTCGCTGCGGTCCTCCACGCATTCCAATGCCTCCACCTGTTCTGCCTGTGCAATTCTGCTCTCGTCGGCGCTGCCTGCCCTGACAGCGAACCTGCTCATTAAACCAGTACGCGCGGGCGACGGCACGTCGCCCGCTGCAGGATCGACCGCGCCCCGAACAGTATCAGTGCTTCGTACAGTCATGATGACCTGCATGGCAGGCTGGGCTGGCGCAACCGCGGTGGCCATTGTGACAGCTGAGACTGGTGTGTTCGGTGGACGTGCGTGGTGGAACAGATTACATTCAGGGCGAAGGGCGTAGCTCTTCAACTGTGGAGCGGCGGCACGAGCGCTCCGGTTCCGGTCTCAGTCAGGAAGCCCCGCCATTTCCTCCACCTCGCCTCCCTCCGTCCGTGGCTCCACTCTCGAACCGCGGAGCTCTTACCGTCCCAGCACCGCTCATCGCGGCCCGTTTCGGGGTGCGGGGGATGCATCACTGGATCTCGCTGCTGTTCTCGTCGCTGTGGGGTCCAAGGATCCGGAGGCTTTCCAGATCTTGTACGAGCAGTGCGCGCGCAGGGTCTACGGGATGGTGCGCAAGACACTGCAGAACCCCGACAGTTGCGCGGAGGTGACCCAGGAGGTGTTCCTGATGGTGTGGGAGCAGGGCGATCGCTACCGGCCGGAGCTCGGCCACCCGGTGTCCTGGCTCATGACCCTCGCGCATCGCCGAGCGGTGGACCGGCTTCGGATGGACACTACCCGCCGGGCCCGCGATGAGAAGTGGGGGCGACGCAACTGGGACACCGGCTTCGATGAGGTCGCAGAAACAGTCCTGGAACGGGAGAACTCAGCGGATGTGCAGGCCGCCATGTCCGTCCTGTCACCACTGCAGCATCAAGCCATCTCCCTTGCGTACTTCTCCCACCTGACCTACAACGAAGTAGCCGAGCACCTCGGGATCCCCGCCCCCACGGCGAAAACGCGGATCCGCGACGGAATGAGGAAACTGCGCAGGGAATTGGAGACGCAGCACGACAAAGAGCCATCCTGACCAAGGTCCACCCGGAAGGCCTGCCGGCGAGGTGCGTGATCAGCCTTTTTCTGCGCCGGCGGTCAGCCCGCCGGTGAGAAGACGTTCTGTCGAGAAGAACACGATCAGGATGGGCAACGTGAGGACCACCGAGCCCGCCATGAGGACCGTCGTGGGGATCTCCGCACTTCCGGACAGTTGGGACAAGCCCAGCGAAACGGTCCAGGCTTCACGTTTCTCCACGAGGAACAGGAGCGCGAAGAGGAACTCGTTCCACGCAATCATGAAGATGAACAGCCCGGTAGCCATGATGGAGGGTGTGATGAGAGGCAGGCTGATGCGGCGGAGCACGCCCAAGCGGCTCAGCCCGTCCACGAGACCGGCTTCCTCGACGGATACGGGAACCGTCTCGAGGTAGTTGCGCAGCATGTAGATGGCGACGGGTACTGTCTGGGCGATGTAGACCAGCACCAGGCCCACGAGAGAGCCGCGGAGTCCCAGACGAGTGAACAGGACGAACAGCGGGATGGCCATGACGATGGCAGGAAAGAGGTACGCCGCGAGAAACAGGGCGTTCACCTGCCGGTGCCCGAAGAAGGGCAGACGTGCCACCGCATACGCACCGGGGACGGCGACGATCAGGGACAGGATGACTGCGCTGATGGCGACGAAGGCGCTGTTGAGCAGGAAGGTCCCGAATCCCTGGCCGCCTGCTGATACGGGGGTGAGTACCTGTTCATAGGCTCTGAGGGTGAACTCCGCGGGTGTCACGATCACGGATGCGGGGTCGCGTAGCAGTGATTCGATCGGCTTCAGCGACAGCAGGACCATGTAGTAGAACGGCAGCAGAGTCACGAGGAGGAAGCCGGCGATCACGACCCACCTCAGAACGGCGAATATCCTCCGTTCGAGCGCATAGCGGGTCGGGCGACGCCGGGGCGGTGACTGCGCCGTGCGGCTGGTCGGCACCGGGGTGCTGTGGGCGTCGGGTCGGGTCTGTGCAGCAGGCGTACTCATAGTCGTTCTCCTCGCTTGCGCAGCAGTGCCATGTAGAGGGCGAGCATCACGATCAGGACCAGGGACAGGATGAGGGACTGTGCTGATGCCGCTCCGACATTGCGCTGCACGGTGAGGAATTCGTAGACGCGGACGCTGGCAACGCCCGTACCGGCTGCTCCGCCGGTGAGCAGGAAGATGTCGTCGAATTCGTTGAACGTCCAAATGGTCCGGAGGATCGCGAGGAGGGCGATGACCGGCATGAGTTGCGGCAGGACGATGTAGCGGAAGGACTGAAGAGGTGTGGCGCCGTCCACGAGTGCCGCTTCTTCCGTCTCGGCCGACAGTGCCTCGAGTCGCGCCATCAGGAACAGGAAAGCGAACGGGAAGTACCTCCACCCTTCGAACGCGATCGCGGTCAACAGTGCGGTCGGTATCGGGAACTCCGCACCGAGGACCTCGAGGGTGCGCTGCGCTTCGGAAAGGAAGGGAATGGGCTGTGCCCACCCGAACACTGACTGCCCCGCTTCGTTGACGATGCCGAACTGCGGACTCAGCATGGTGCGCCACACGAAGGTGACGGCGACGACCGGAGCCACGTAGGGCAGGAGGAACGCTGCCCGGACGAAGGTCCTGCCTCGAAAGGGCTTGCGCACTGCTATCGCGGCGATCAGGCCCAGGGTGATGGATAGCAATACCGAGCCCGCGGTATAGACGAAGGTCGTACCAAGACTCACCCAGAGCTCGCCCGAGGCGAACACCCGTTCGAAGTTGGCCGTCGTCAGAGGCCGGAATGGACTCGCCGTACCGATTTCCAGCAGCCTCAACTGCTGGAACGCGATCAGTATGGACCACACCAGCGGCAGGACCACGACGGCGAGCACGATGAACAGGGTGGGGGACATCAGGAGGATCCCCGTGCGGGCGTCCCGTTGTGACAGCGTCCGCCGGCGGGACGTGGGAGTCGACGTCATCTCCTGCTCCTCAGTGGTGACCCGTGGCGGACACGCGGTGCACCCATTGCGGGCCCACGAACGTCACTGGCCCAGATCGTTCTTCAGCGTCTCGGCCTCGTCCTGGGCCTGGTTCGCCGCGTCCTCGCCGCTGGTGCCCGAACTGACCATGGATGCGATGATCTGCGGGGCGATGAACTGTCCGCTGACCGCCGAGGCCAGCGCGCCCTGGCCCTGGGGGATGCCCCATCGCCTGAAACGGTCGGTGCTCTGGGTGATCTCGTCGAGCGTCTCGGCGGGATAGACCGAGGACAGCAAGGCCTTGGTGTCGACACCGGCCTCGAGTCCCTGCCACGCATCGGCGTACTCGGTGGGATTGTCAGCGGTGCCCGACCGTGCAGGGATTTTTCCTTCGGGGGCGACGGCCAACCAGTCCTGGTATCCGTCGCCCATCATGAAGGTGACCAGTTCCTGCGCGGCGGGCGATGCGTCGTTGAGGATGTTCCACGACACCACCTCGCCGTACCCGGCAGCCTCATCGCCGTCGGGACCCTTGATGGCGGTCACGATACCGGTGTTCTCGGCAAGGAAGGTGGGGTTGTCCGCGCACTCCGGGCACGTGGGCAGGGCGTCGCTGCGCAGCCCCGCGAGTTCGTCGAGGAGGAACGACGACCAGACGGTCATCGCCGCTTCGCCCGCGAAGTAGCTCGCTCGTGTGGTGTCCGCGTCCTGGTTGCCGGGCACGGAATAGTCGCGCAGGAGATCCGAGTAGAAGGTGAAGGCATCCCGGCACTGGCTGCTGTCCAGCGTGACGTTGCCGTCGTCGTCCACCAATTCGCATCCGTTCGCCAGCGCGAACTGTTCGAACGTCTGCTGGGTGAACGAATCAGCGGGTGCCGTGGCGGCGACGATGCCGGCCAGGGAATCGGAGTTCAGCTCTTCGGCGGCGGCCTCTATCGCCTCATAGGAATTCGGGACGTCGAGCCCCGCCTGGTCGAACAGATCCTGCCGGTAGAAGAGGAGTTGAGCGAATGCATCGCTGGGGACCGACAGCTGCTGGTCCTCCGACGAGGTCAGCTCGAGGGAGCGGGCGGAAAAGGTATCCGTACCGAGTTCCTCCACGACCGCTGCCGCAGCCGATGTGTCCAGCAGTCCATCGGTGAAGAGCTGATTCATCCCGTTCAGGGAGAGCGCTCCAATGACGTCCGGTAGCTCACCCGAGGCAGCCGAGGAGGACAGCACGGACGTCAATTGATCTTCCGCAATCGCGACGAGTTCCACCTGGACCCCGGACGATTCGGTGAAGCGATCCATGATGGCCTGCTGGGAAGCCACCCGGTCCGGCAGGTCTTCCGTCGTCCACACCGTCAGCGAATCAGGATCCGGAGACTCTTCCCCGGATCCTCCCGAGCACGCAGTGAGCGCCACGAGCGTCACGGCGAGGAACGAATACACACCATTGTGTCGTCGCTGCATCATGTCCTCTTCCATCCATAGATTCCGATACAACTTCTGCTCCATTCGGTCGGCTGAACACCGTCCCGCGGACCCGGCAAGGGGTGCGCTCATTCAACACCCAACCGTCGTCGATGGAAACAGCTGCACCAGGATCACGTCTGGGGTCGGCTCAACCAGCCCTGCAACGGACCCGTTGGCGGCGGGCGTGCGGCACTTCGACGCTCCCGTGTCGAAGCACTTCCGCGGCCACGCTTCGACTGTTGATGGACTCGACGCTTCAGGGTGAGTCGATGAAGACAGCGTTGCTCCCGACCGGTCGAGGAAGTCTCATAACTCTCCGTTCAGCGACACGGAATCGGAAGAGACGACGGCTGGTTCGTGCTGGGCCGATCGACGATTGGTTCCTGGCTTGCAGTGGCGGTTCGATGGGGAATGGCTGGACGATGAACCGGTAGGGCACGAGGATCTTTGGGACTGATCCAAGCGGTCCTTGCCGGCTACGGCCAGGTCCGCCAGTTCCACCAGTGCGTCGGCTCCGGCTCGGGTCGGGGCTCCGGCTCCGGCTCGCCGCCCAGCGCCTGCGCAGCCTCGACGAGATCGTCCGCGGTGAGCGTCATGACGTCCTCCCGGTCAAGCGCATCGAAGTCGCGGCCCTCATCGAGTGACAGCCTCAGCGCCTGCCGGTTCAGCGCCTGCTCGAACAACGTCCGGGCAAAACGGGCGTTGCCCGAGTCCTCACCGACATGGAGACCTGAGAAGATGCGACGCAGCATGTCGTCAGCCCCCGGCGCCAGGACGTACTCGTGCTGGGCGAGCATCTGGTGGAAGATCGTCTGGAGCGCGTCGATCGAGTAGTCCGGGAACGTGATCTCCCGCGCGAAGCGCGACCGCAGGCCGGGATTCGACAGGAGGAACGCCTCCATCAGCTGCGGGTATCCGGCCACGATGACCACGAGGCGGTGACGATGATCCTCCATCCGCTTGAGCAGGACCTCGATGGCCTCAGGACCGAAGTCCATGCGGCCGTCCTCCGGGGTCAGGGCGTACGCCTCATCGATGAACAGGACGCCGTCCAGAGCACGCCGGATCACGCGGTCCGTCTTGATGGCTGTCGCACCGACGTACTGCCCCACGAGGCCGGACCGGTCCACCTCCACGAGATGTCCCTTCTGCAGCAGCCCGACAGCGCGGTACATCTCGGCAAGGAGACGCGCCACGGTGGTCTTGCCGGTGCCCGGGTTCCCGAGGAACACCAGATGCTGGGAGGTAGCGACCTCCGGCAGGCCGTGGGCCTTGCGACGGGCCTGCACCTGCAGGAGGGCGACGAGCGCTCGCACCTGCTCCTTGACGGTGTCCAGCCCGACCAGGGCGTCGAGTTCGGCCTGCACCTCGGCCAGCGGGCGAGCGGGACCGGGACGCGCCGGGAAGTACTCGCCGCGCAGGTCCTCGACGCGGTCCGACCCCGAAGATTTGAGCTGGTCCGTGAGATGGCCGAGCGTCTCGCGCAGGTCATCGAGTGGATTGCGGCTTGGGGCCATGAGTATCTCCTGAGCGACGGAAAAGCAAGGAGTCGACAGATTGCGGTGAGTGGCCTGACGAGTTGCCGCGGAAGCGGCCCATGCATCGGTTCGTCGGGATTGCCTCCAAGCTACCGCACCAGAACTGCGAGCAGGAGCACGGCTACCGTTCGAGGTGAGAGCTTGCTGCTCTGCTCGCTCCGCGTTCCCCTGACCCTGATCGGAGACTGCTCGGCGTAGGCTCCGGTTGGTGGAGGCAAGTTGAAAGGTGTTGTCATGACGGTCGAGCACCGTGCAGTAGTTGTCGGCGGGGGCATTGCAGGTCTGGCTGCGGCGGTATCCCTTCTGCACGAGGGCTGGAGGGTGACCGTGCTCGAGCAGGCGCGAGCCTTCACCGAGGTCGGTGCAGGCCTGACAATCACTCCTAATGGGATGTCGGCACTGGCATCCATCGGCGTCGACACCGCTGTCCGCGATGCCGGTTACCGGGTGCGGATGGCCGGCACCACGGATGAACACGGCTCATGGTTGCTGCGCGTACCGCGTGCGTCAGGTTCGGACCAGGAGGTCTACGGGATCCACCGACAAGACCTCCATGACTCGTTGCTGACCGCTGCCCACGGGGCCGTATTGATGAGCGGTACCCGCGTCGTCAGCGTCGCTCCGGGTTCACCGGGCGGAGCCACGGCGCGAGTGGGCTGTGTCAGCGCGAAGGGTGCCGTATCCCATGACGCCGACCTCGTCATCGGGGCTGACGGTCTTCGCAGCACTGTCAGGGGCCTCGTTGCTCCTGGAACAGGGCCCCGATTCAGTGGTAAGTCGTCATGGCGCGGAATCGTCGCCGACTCGGCACTTGTGACGGAGGATTTCATCGTCAGATGGGGCCCGGGAACAGAGTTCGGAGCGGTGCGTATCGGAGCTGCCCAGGTGTACTGATACGGGTACACCTCTTCGAAGGAAGGCCATCGTCGGCCGGATGAAAAGGCCGCCGCCATGCACCATTTCAGGAACTGGGCGGACCCCGTACGACCCCTCATCGAACTCACCCCGGGCGATCGAGTCATGCGTCACGACGTCTACGACCTCCCCCCGAACCTTCGGACCTACATCTTCGGACGGGTGGTGCTCATCGGCGACGCGGCACACGCCATGATCCCCACCATGGGGCAAGGGGCGAACTCCTCCCTGGAGGACGGCGCATGCACCGGGCTTCTGATCGGTCGACGCGTCAAGGAGGGAGTGCCCCTGCAATCCGCTGTGCGCTCTTTCGACGCACTCCGCCGCCCGCGCACCCAGAAAATGATCAGCCGATCGCGCCGCGCCGGGCAGGTCGGAGCTGACGTGCAGAGCAGGATCGGAATCACTGTGCGGAACACCCTGATGAGGGCGGTGCCCGCCGGACCTGCAACGAAAGCAGGAGCCTCGGTCCTCACGTGGAGAGCCACGGCGTGAGCACGCACACGTCACCGGCGGTGTTCTCCGAAGACCACAACTCGTGTCCGTTGAACGTCAGTCTCGGCTCATGACCGGATTCCCTCGGATACTGCAGACGGTTCTCGACACGACCGATGTGCGAGGGCTGGCGGAGTTCTACCGACAACTCCTCGGGCTCCACTACCGGCCAGGAGACGAGCCCGCGGATGAGGGCACGCGTGATGATGTCGATTGGCTCGTTCTCACGGACGGGCAGGGAAGCAGCACCCTCGCTTTCCAGCAGGTCGACCACCTGGAGCGGACGACCTGGCCCAGGCCCGATGTGCCGATGCAGATTCACCTCGATCTGACCGTTCCTGACCGGGAAGCGCTCGAGCATCACCATTCCAGGGCACTGGCACTGGGTGCAGAGCTTCGGTTCGATCGTACGGACGACCCGAACGAGCCGTTATACGTCTACGCCGATCCCGCTGGTCATCCGTTCTGCATCTTCGTAGCCTGAGCGAGCATCGATGTTCGTCCGTCAGGTGCACATTCTCGTCGTGCCTGTGGAGCGCCTCGAAGTGCGCAGGTCGAAGCAGGCCGCTGAGTGAACGGCACACAAATCCTCAGAGTGCTCTTGCGATCAGGATGATGAGGGGGCAGGTGTCGTCGAACGGCGTCCGCTTCCGGGTCCCGTAGGTGGCCTCGATATCGAGACCGCCCAGGTGGAATGCTTCCGCTGTCACCCAGCATCCACTCGACGGTGTCGGCTCCATCCCTGTGCTGTGCGTAGGAGAGCATGGTGGGCGACGGGTCCACACCCACGACGTCCCGTCCTTCACCTGCGGGAGTCACGGTGAGCATTCCCGTTCCGCATCCCGGATCGAGGATCGTCCACGCGAATGGTGCGTGACGCCGTCGGTCTAGGGTGGATACATGGACCTGGAGACCTCCGTAGTGCAAGCTCTGGCGACGAACGAGAGCGCCGGGTTGGTGATGGACTTCGACGGTGTCCTCTCCCGGATCACCGATGATCCTGATGCCAGCGAGCTACTGGACGGTACCGAGGAGATCCTCGGGAGTCTGGCGACCAAGCTGTCGGTCGTCGCCCTCCTCTCCGGACGCCCGGCCGGCTTCCTCGCTGCGCGGGCAACCATCCCAGGGGTAGAACTGTATGGTTCCTACGGTCTCGAACACCTCACTGATCACGGCATCGAAGTCGTTCCCGAAGCCCGACAATGGATGGACGCCGTCGAAGAAGCCACCGCGACGCTGCACCGGGAGTTGGACGGTGTCGAGGGTGTATACGTCGAAGACAAATCCCTCGCAGTCGCCGTTCACTGGCGGCGTGCACCAGACCGCGATGTCGCGACGAAGCTGATCACTCCGCTCCTTCAGGAAGTGATCGACACTCACGCGCTGCGGCGCGAACCCGGCAAATTCGTGGAGGAACTCCGCATGCCCCTGCAGCAGGACAAAGGCACAGCACTCCAACACATCATCAGCACCTGGAGACTGCAGACCGTCGCGTACGCGGGTGATGATCGGGGCGACCTGCCTGCCTTCGACGTGGCAACCTCAGCAGGGGGCTACACGCTCGTCGTCGATGGCCCTGACATGGCTCCGGACGTGAGCAGACTACCCGGTGCCCACTTCGACGGCCCCGAGAATTTCCAGTCATGGTTGCAGCGACTCGACAACGCCATCCGATAGCGAGCGGGAGAACCCAGCGGCATCAGTGCCTGCTATCGATCATTTCCCGGTCGCGGGCCCGCGAACATCCCCAGACTGTAGGCAAGCAGGATGAGCGACATCATGAGCCCAGCTCCCACCGCCGCTGTCAGTGCGCTGGTTCCTGTGCCGATGAGCAGACCAGCACCACCGAGGAGGGCAAGGACTGAACCGAGCGTGTAGAACATACGTTCCCTGAAGGCCCAGGCGAAGGGTATGAAGTGGAGACCGACGACCAGGGCGATCAGCGCGGGCTGAAGCTCTGGTTTCCCTACCGATGTAAGCCGTCCCGTGCCGAAGGCTATGAGCGCGAATTCCATGATCACGCACAGCAGGTAGATCTCGATGTGCCGACCACGAGGAGCACTGAACGGGCCGAGGAAGCGCGGAGAGCCGAAGAGGAACCAGAGCGTGCCGGTGATTGCAGCGATGACCAGGATGCGTGCGGCCACCGTCGTGAACCCTGCGAATCCCGTCGTGTACGAGAAGACGAAGACACCTGCACCGAACAATCCGATCAGGGTTCCCCATCGCCTCGGGTCGATGAAGCGGGGAGGTGAGTCGACGGGAGATGACGTCATGCTGCTGTTGCGGGCCACCGGACAACCTTTCGTGGGAGAGCGGACGGCACGGAATGCGTCGATCTCGTGGTCGGGAGCGACATTCCAGTTGCGGTCTCTTGCCGTCGTGATCGAACCGAGGAGCTGGATCGACGACTGGTTCCCGGACGTACCGGATCGTTCGCGCCACTGTGGCTCGACGATGGTCGTCATGGCTCACCCCAGCCCTCGGCTACTGATGGCGATCAGTAGGTTGCGCAGCGTGGATCGGACCCAATCTTCCGACCTACTGCTTGGAACGCTGTTCCTTGGACCTGTCGACGTAATGCATCACGACCGCACACGCCACCACCACGATGACGGCCGCCACGCCGATACCTGTGATCAGGAGTGCAAGGTTCTCCGGTAAGGCGCTCGTGTTGATCCGGGTCGGGTTCATGAAACGATCCAATCCTGAAAGGGCCCCTTATACAAGAACGCGGTACAGGCAGGCCCAGTAGGCGTGGAGTCGACAGCTTCCAGGACACCGCAGGAGCCGGCAGTCCGCCGTCGAGCACCGGTGAAGTGCCAGGTCCCGGAAGGAGTGGGTGGGACAGTTCAGGGTGTCGGCAACAGATCCAGCAATGCCCGGGTAAGGAGTTCAGGCCGGCTCTGCTGGTTGAGGTGGTGAGTGCGATCGATGATGTCCTGCGAGATGGCGATCACCTTCCGGTTGGTCAGCTGACTCCGCTGCCTGATCCGATCGAAGGCTTCAGATGCTGTCAGCCCGCCTCGAGCCATCAGAATGCCCTTGGCTTGCTCGATCACGCTGCGCTTCACGGCCGACGCGGCTACCGCTTCATTCGCCAATCGGTGCGTATCCGTGTGGATGGACCTGGTCAGATCCACGACCAGAGCCCAGACCCCGATGGGCTCACTGCCGTGTTCGCCCTCTTTGAGGATGTAGTCGCCCGAGATCAACACCTTGCGGGCCTTTCCGGTCACATCTCGCAGGGACAGGTACGCCGAGCGCGGACCACCCTTGCTCAACAGGCTCTCCCACAGGGACCTGGCCGCGTCCTGATCGGCCGGCTCGAAGTGGGAGATGCCGAGGTCGAGGGTCGGTACGATCTCGCCGCGTTCGTACCCGTGGATGCGGTACAACTCGTCGGACCAGTGCAGTGCGGGGGATTCGAAGTAGTGCTCCACGATGCCGGTCGGGCAGTTGATGAAATACTCGACCGTCTCGACGGAATGAGCTCCGCCCCCGGACGTGTGTGCCGGCATCGCAGGGGTTTCCTGGGACGAGGAAGCAGTGGTGGTCACTGGTGAAGGGTCCTTCGACGCGACAAGAGAACCGGCCGGCTTCTTGACCGGTTGATGAGTCCGACCGACCCCGTCCCTACTCGTCCATGTTCGGTTCCCCTTCACAGTCCAGCTGCTTGACCTGTGAAGGAGATCCCACGTTCGTGCACGAGGCCCGTCGGTGTGGCCGGCTGAGCCCCGCGCGATGAAGCACGGAACATCTTTCAGGCGTACGTCCAGTATGCGCAGCAGACTTTCAACATCACCCGTGCTCTCGCTCAAGCTTTGCCTGCCACTGCAGCCGTGGGACGCATGCCGCGATCCATCGTTGTCAGGGTGGGTCAAGGCTGTGGCGGCTGCTCCAAGACCCCTGTGGCTGTCAGATGAGCGGCGACGGCAGCCAACTTGCTGTTACCGGCCGAACTCGTCGCGACCAGTAGCTCGAGTGCCTGCTCACTGGTGAGCCCGTACCGCTCCATCAACATTCCCGCGGCTCGCTCGATCACGTCCCGGCGTGAGATCGCACGGGTGAGGTGCTCGACTTTGTCGGTCACTTCAGCCAGGCGTTGGAGAACCAGGCGTAGTTCGGTCGTCGTTCCGTCACCGGTGGCTCCACGTGCTGGGCGCCGTTCCGGGTGGAAGTCCGCCGTGAGGTCCACCATCCCGGAGATCAGTCGTAACGACCCGGGTGGTAGATCCGCGATGCTTCCCATGGCGGCAGGTACCGCACCTCCACCTGGCGAGCTTCCCGCATCCAGGAAGGGGAGTGTATCGGCCGGTGGCCGTGGAGGATTCGGTCCCGATCCCTGAGGGTCGTGTGCTGGCATGATCAACCTGCTTGAGTAAGGCGAAGCACTGGGCGCTTTCGCCGGGCTGGCAGGCCCGCTCTGCTACAGGCCGGACATCACCTTCCAAGAGCGCACATGCTGCGAGCACTCGGGCCGTGTGCACCTAACGATACGGGTTATCCAGGCATCGGAATCCTCGGATCGAGGTCCTGATCGACGATGCGTTCGATGGGAGGACCTTCAGCTCGGGAGCAGAGGCTGCCGTCGTTCGTGCGCTGCGTGCTGCCGGCGACCTGGCACTGCCCCTCGTTGCAGAATAATCGGGACGAAGAGTGGGTTCTGTCGCTTTCTCTGCCGTTCTCGTCCGGCACTCCGAGGGCGCGTGGTTCGGCCTCGGGCCTCTCTCCGTCCAGCCACAGCGCCAGCGTCGCGGCATCGGTCGCAGGCTTGTCGGCAGGGAGGCACTTCGTCCGTCAGGTGAGGGGCGTGACGTCGTAGGTATGGCCCGCCGTGCGCAGCCTCTGCACCAGGACGTCGCCGAGGGCGGTCGCCGGGGTCAGCGATCCTGCGGCGGGCGGCAGGCGGTCGCCGTCGAGCGCGAGTGAGAGCGCCACCTCCCCGGCCATGACGGCGGTGGCGGCGTATCCGGGGTCGCCCGGGCCGGCTGCGACAGCGCGGTACCGCCGGCCGCTCTCCGTCGACGCGGTCACCTCGGAACGGAACCAGCCCGAGGTCCGTACAGCCTCGGTCGGGCCGGTGCCCGGGGCGGGTAGGGCCCGGTCCAGTAGCTTCCGCGTCGGAGGAAAGGCCATCGCGGCTCCGAACACCCGCAGGCCGAGCGCCATCGCTCCGGCGAGGAGGGCGCCTGCGGGATCACGCCGCGTGCCCATCACCTCCCCGTACCGCAGGGTCCGACCGTAGGCCCAACCCTGCAGGGCATTGCTGCGACGCACGATGCGCGTATTCACCGACGCCATGACGAAGGGTGCGGTCCACAGGCCGTCCTCCGAGCGGCCGACCCACCCCAGATCCGACGGCTGCCGGGTCGAAGGCTCCGCCGCCCGATCCGCAGCGAGGGAGTAGGGATCGCCCAGCAGTGATCGCAGCACGGGGTCCGACCGCGTTGCATCGAGCTGCCCACGCATCGACTCGATGGTGCCGCCGCTGAAGCCACCTTTGGCCGTCGCCACGAGCTGGACCTCGGTCAGTCCGCCTGCGCCGTCGGACTCCGCGGCCTGGTGCAGGAGGAGCGCCGCGAGGTCCGAGGGGACGGAGTCGTAACCGCACGCATGGACGATCCGTGCACCGGTGGTCCTCGCCGAAGCGTCGAAGCGATCGATGGCTTCGCGGACGAAGGACACCTCACCCGTCAGATCCCCGTAGTGCGTGCCGGCGCGGGCACATGCCTCGACGACCGGGAGCCCGTACTTCGCATAGGGACCCACCGTGGTGAAGAGGACCCGGGTGTCCGCAGCCAGCGCGGCGAGCGTCGCAGGGTGTTCCGAGTCGGCCTCGATGAGGGCCCAGTCGCGCGCAGCAGCAGGCAGCCTGCGCCGTACCGCCTCGAGCTTCTCCCTCGACCTCCCCGCGAGTCCCACGCGCAGGTCCGGTGGAGCGTGGACCGCGAGGTAGCCGGCGATCAGTTCGCCGACGAAGCCGGTGGCACCGAAGAGGACGAGGTCGTGATCGCGCGCTGGGGCATTCATGCCAGCAGTCTTCCATGGCAGCGATCGGACCGACACAGGAGCGGTGTCGACCTCGCCTGTGGCAGAAGGACCCGACGATTCTGCACCTGGCTCGCGGATCACCTGTTCCTTCCCCACTCCTGGCCACTAGGATCAGCGGACAACTAGAAATTTCGTTCGGGGGAACAGTGGAATCGACAGCGAAGAAGTGTGTTCAGTGGGGCGTCATCCTCGTTGTGGCCGGCGGATTCGTGCTGGTTCTCCTTCCTCAGCTACTCGGTCTGCTCACAGAGGCCGTGGGGCCGACTGCAGCAATCGGGGTAGGAGCAGTGGACATCGTTCTGACGCTGGTCCGCTGGGCGTTGATACCCATGGGTACAACTCTCATCGGCGCCGCTGTCGTCATCCGAGCCCTGGCGCCTGCGCTCGATCGTCCGAGGGATGTCCATACTGGCGCATAGCCCCGCAGCAGTAGTCGTTCCGGTCGCCCGGACAGTGCTAGCGGAGTGCGACTGCGAGGCCGAGCATGACGAGGGCGAGGAGGGGGAACAGCCAGTTGGTGACCTGGACCAGGACTCTCGCACCCGTTCCGGTGGCGTCCGCGGTACCCGAGCGTGGATCGATGATCTCGTCGTCCGTCGAGAGGGACGACCGGGCGGTGTTCCTGACCGAGAGTGCCACCATGACCAGGGCGCTGCCGATGAGCCAGGGCACCGGGTCGATTGCCAGCCATGCCTCGGCACGATCGTCAGGGGCAGCGAAGGCCGACAGGATTCCTGCCAGCGCGCAGATACCGCTGATGCCGATGCCGACCCAGATCCGGCGGATGACGGCGTCGAGATAGAGCGGCAGGAAGGCTACGAGCACCACTGGTGTGGCGAGGAGGGCCAGCTGCGCCGGGGAGACGAGCAAGAGCTCGGACCGGGTCCATGACACGACTGCCTGGTTGAAGAGCAGGAAGGCCAGGAGTCCGAGCAGCGATGGCCAGAGCGCATCCCGCACCCAGTCGTTCCGGGGCGCGGAGGGGAGTTCGAGTGCTGCAGCGTAATCACGCGCGGGCCCGAACGCTTCGTCGGCCTGTTGGCCGGTGTCGCCGAGGAGTTCCCTGGCGCTCGCGACGGTGTCCCCGATGGCGCTCCCGTGTACCTGGCGTAGCCGGAGCTCGATGACGAGCTGGTCGAACCACTTCTTGTCGCTGGTCTGCTGCCTCATGCGGAGGTCCCCTTTGTTGATCGTGCGGGATCGAGGTACTGCACACTTGTCTCGACGAAGCGCTCCCAGTCAGCACCGAGACGAGTGAGTTCGGAGCGGCCCTGATCGGTCAGGGCGAAATATTTGCGGCCTGGACCGCCCTCGCCGGCCCGCCACTCCGTGGTCACCAGGCCCGCTGCCTCGTACCGGGTGAGAAGCGGATACAGGGTTCCACCCTTGATGGTCCCGAAGCCATGTCGCTCCAGTTCGCTGATGATCGCGTACCCGTAGGAGGGCCCGGCGGACAAGGCGCGAAGCGCGAGGAAACCCAGCGTGGCTCTGAGCCAGTCGCTGGGCCATTCGACACCTGCCGCGACTCGCGGATCTGCAGCTGAAACTTCCATGGCTAGATTGTCTCTCTAAGTAGTTAGCCTGTAAAGCCTGCCGCATCGTTCTGCACCGGGTGCCGCTCGATCGCGGCCGGGCGCCGTCGCTGATCCTGAAGGCTTTGGATGAGATGTCAGCGCTGGTGGGGGCGGGCGGTGACCATGAGGGTGACGACGAGTGCGGCTGCGGCCAGGATGAGTGCTCCGCTGCTCAACGCCGTAGTGTAGCCGTCGACGATGGCCTGGCTCGTGGTCGCGGCAGTACCGGTATCGCCCGTTGCCCGGGCCTGGTGAAGGACCGTGAGCGCATTCGGGATTCGGTTTTCTGTCGCGGTGACGCTGACGGTGGACAGGACTGCGATGCCGAGGGCGACGCCGATCTGTTGGGCTGCGTTGAGGAGAGCCGAGGCGATCCCGGAGTCTTCGGGGCGGACGTCGGTCACGGCGGTGAGGGTCAGTGGCACGAAACTCAACCCGAATCCGACGGCGACGGCGAAGATGCCGACCATGAGATGCTGGACGTACCCGGAGGTCGGGGTGATGGTCGACAGCCACAGGATGGCGGCGGTGGAGACGAGGATCCCGGCGGCTGCGACAGTGCGGGGAGCGAAGCGGAGGACGAGTCTCGAGGCGAGGTCGGCGGAGATGATGATGCCGGCGCCGAAGGGCAGCCAGGCCAGTCCGGTGCGGACCGCGCCGTATTCGAGGATGTGCTGCATGTGGAGGGTCAGCAGGTAGAAGGTGCCCATGGGCCCGAAACTGATGAACAGCATGCCGAGATAGGAACCGGTCCGGTTGCGGTCCCGGAACAGGCGCAACGGGAGCATCGGGTCCGTGCTGCGGGCTTCGATGATGACGAACGCAGGCAGCAGGACGGCGGCCAGGGCGAACGCGATCAGTGTCGCCGGGACATCCCAGCCTTGCTCACCTCCGTGGATGATGGCGAAGACCAGGGCGGCGATCCCGCCGGTCCCCGTGACTGCTCCGGGGACGTCGAGTCGCCCGGTGTGCCGGGGTGCGTCGACGAGGATCCGGGTGCCGGCGAGCAGGGCGAGTCCGATGGGGAGGTTGATGAAGAACACCCAGCGCCAACCGAGCGTCCCTGTCAGCACACCTCCCAGGAGTAGTCCCACGGTCACGCCGAGGCCGGACATGGCCCCGTACAGCGCAAGTGCCTTGTTCCGTGCCTCGCCGGCAGGGAAGGTCGTGGTGATCAGGGCGAGGGCGTTCGGTGCAGTCAGCGCCGCGCCGAGTCCCTGCACCGCGCGGGCCGCGACGAGGACGGGACCGGCGGGCGCGATTCCCGCGACAAGAGACGAGAGGGTGAACATGCCGATGCCGATCTGCAGGACCCGCTGCCGCCCGAAGAGGTCCCCGAGCCTTCCCCCGAAGAGCAGCAGACCGCCGAACGCCAGGATGTAGGCATTGATCACCCAGGGCAGACTCGCAGAGGGGATGCCGAGCTCGTTCTGGATCGACGGCAGGGCGATGTTCGCAATCGAATCATCGAGGACCAGCATCAGCTGGGTGCTCGCGTCCACCAACAACGCCAGACCGAGCTTCCGACTCTTTTCAGGGATAGACCCGTCGGCAGGCCGGGAGGTGGGTGACGTCGTGGGCATGGGGCGCTCCTGCAGGGTCGCTGTGTTCTTAAAATACCCCTAAGGGGTATACGCTGTCCTTTATACCCACGGGGGGTATAAGAGTCAACCCGGACGTACTCGGGATCGAAGCAGTCCGGTCCGAGGCTCGAGGAAAGCCGACATCATCTCCGTCGCCGTTCTGGCGACCATCCACACGACGCCCCGAAACCGCTTGCTCATCAACCGCGGCAAGGGCCACGCCGTCGTGCACCGGAAGCACCCTGATCATCCGCGGGCAGGGCTTCGTGTCCGTGCGGAGTCCTGCTATCGGTCGTGGGGTGCTTCCGGGTCATCCGGGGCTTCGCTCCTGCGTTGCTCGAGGAGTTCCTTGGTACGAACGAGCCGGAGCAGAGTGACCAGTACCAGTCCACCGAGCATGTTGAAGAGCAGCGTGTAGCCGAACCAGCCGAGCCATTGCCCATAGCTGATGTCGGCGCCGGCGTGGATGGCGGCGAAGATGAGCAGCGAGTCGAGGACGGAGTGGAACAGCTGGAGTCCCGCCAGGAGGAATCCGCCGATGACGGTGGCGACGATTCGGGCGACGTCGTTGTTCGTGCCCTGCTGCATGCGGCTCATCAGGGTGATGGTGCTTCCCCCGAGGACGGCGAGGGCGACGGTCTGCAGGGAGAAGGGCGCGTCGACGTAGTGGTGTGCGCTCTCGCTGACCGTGTCGGTCCACTCCGGGAAGGCCTGCATGACGATCCAGACGAAAACCCACCCACCGGCCAGGTTGGCCACGAGGGTGCCTGCCCATAGTTTTCCGAGCTGGGCGATGCTTCCCTCTCTGGCGACGACGGCGGCGACCGGCATGAGGAAGTTCTCGGTGAAGAGCTCGCTGTGCGCCAACAGGAGCGCGACGAGGCCGACGCTGAAGGCGAGGCCGGCGAGCAGGTGGTTTCCCGTCTCGTGCATGACGGCCAGATAGGCCATGATGCCGAGGCCGATCTCGAACCCTCCGAAGACACCGGTCACGAGGATGTTCCTCGTGGTGCGATGGAGTCTTTCGGCGCCTTCTTCGATCGTCTTGTCGAAGGACTCCTTCAGTTCGTCCTCGACCGGGGCATCTGATGCACCCAGTTCCCGTCTGCGGTCCTCGCTCATGTCGCCTTCCTGTGCCTGGGTGGGGCGCTGGGAGGATGAGCTTCACGATCCCCGAGGCCACGGCCTGCGTCCTCTCCCCACCACGACAGTGTCTCCCAACGGCCCGACTAGACTGCGGGTGTGCACTATCCCGAGCCCGCACTCGACCGCGGGGGCCTCGCGCTGTACGTGGTGACTGCCGTTCTTGCCGCAGCCGCTCAGCTCGCGGTCGGGTATCTCTACCTGACCAGCGGTCTCGTCGCCCCGCTGTGGGCTTTGGCAGTGTTCCTCGGCTGGTGGCTGGTGCTGACCTGTGTCGGCGTGAAGTTGGCGTTGCGCCGGTCCTATCGGCTACTCCTCGTGCCTGTCGTCGCGGTGGTGACGTGGTTCGGCGCGATGGTGTTCGGGGGCGCCGTCCTCGGGTGGAGTGCCTGACGACCTTCGGGGACATCGATGCAGCTCAGGACTACGGCAACGGGATTCCCGACGTGATCCCGGCGGTGTCGGCGTGAGGCCCGCTGTCAGGAGTGGGCCGGCAGCACGCACAGTTCGTTGCCCGACGGATCGGCGTAGATACGCCACGGCAGGTCGCCCCAGTCGGGGCGTAGTTCACGGCCGCCCCGCTCGATGATGCCCGCCGCGACGTCGTCGGGATCATCCCCATCCTCGAGCCTGACGTCCAGGTGCAGCCGATTCTTCGCAGTGCCCTTGGGTGACGGCTCAGGGCAGAGGACGAGGAGCGGGCCCCGCAGCGACGGGTGGCGCAGTGTGGGCAACCGTCCCGGGACCCGGATCCAGCCGGTGAGCCAGGACCAGAACCGCGCGTCCCGGTCCGCGTCGGCGGAGTCCAGGGGCAGCGCCGCGATCGGCCCGGTCCGGGCATGGTCCGCCCGCTCGTCCATGACACAGCAGGGGTTTCCCTCAGGATCGGCGAGAACCACCCATGGCACGTCCCCCTGACCCACATCGAGGTGCCGGGCACCGAGCCCGAGTAACCGATCGACCTCTTCCGTCTGCCGGGAGCCGCCCCGAAGGTCGACGTGCAGCCGCGGCGGTGGGGGAGAGCCGGGGACGCGCTGGAAGCACAGATCCAGCACCGGACCACCCTCGATACTGAGCCTGGTCTCGTACACCCCGGGCTCGTCCGTGAGTGTCTCTCCGCCGACCACCGCCTCCCAGAAGCGGCCGAGTCGCCGGGGTTCCGCGGCGTCGACGACGAGATTCTCCAGATACATGCAGGCCACCGTAGGCCAGGCGGGCACGTGGCTCAAGGGACGAACACGTCGGTCTCGCGATTGCTGACGATGAATCACGTGATGTCGACGTCCTGGTCGAGTTCGGGTGCCTGCAGATCGGCCGATGCGCTCCCTTCGACGTCGCCTGATCCTATTGCTCCGGGGCACCGCAGCCAGCAGAAGGGCTATTGTCGGTTTCGCCTCTCGGAACGGGATGTCGGGGACCGTGCCGTCCTATTGATAGCGTCCGGCCTGCAGCTCCGGCATATTCTTGGCCGGGCGCTGCGAGCGCTTCGAGGGGGTCGTTATGCCGCCCTGGTGGAGGACGCCGGGTCGAATGCCATCGCTTCATGGGACATCGGTGGGCAGAGGTCAGTGATCAGCCCCGTCCCCGCGCACTCACGAACGGCGTCGATACCCTCGACCGCCGACACTTTGTCCGAGAACGGCCCGGATACGGCGACAACCGTACCGTCGGGCCCTTTCAACCTGAACCTGAAGGAAATTCCTCCGTCACGGAAGAGTTCGAACGATCCGGCCATCATTACCCCCTCGTCACCCAGGCAGAGGAACTGCCCGGGCTCGTCGTCGAAACCGGAATTCAACGCTGCTTTCCGGCTGGCCCGGAAGCGGGATAGGGCTACCCCTATGTGACCCCAGCCACACCCAATTCATCCATGGTAGGCGTCGTATTTCGTACTGGCGAGTAATCGCAGAAGGGGTCAGCGGGCTCGGGGGTGCTTTCACCCGGCTGTTTATCAAGCACCCTAGGATTCTGCTTTATGCATTTGCTCATCAGCCTAGCTTTTTTGGTTTTCCGTTCTGCTCAGCCGCTCGGAATCTTCGGTGCGTCGATTTCGGGCGCCGCTGGGAGGGCCGGAGCCCGGCGGGGCACGGGCTGTGGCCGCTACTGCTCGGGGAGCCCCGGCAGGGTCCGGGTGACCACCAGGTCCACGGCGATCTGACGAAGCTTCAGGTTCGTGGTCGAGCTCACCGAGACGAGTACTTCGAATGCCTGCTCGCCCGTGAGGCCGTAGCGCTCCATGAGGATGCCCTTGGCCTGCCCGATCACATCCCGGCTCTCGATCCCCATCGTCAGGTGTTCGACCTTCTCGGTCATCTCCCGCAGGCGCTCCGTCACCCGCTCGAGAGCCGCGTCGTCGTCCGGTGTGCCCGCATCGCTCCGATCGGCAGGCTCGTCCTGCTCGTTCGGGTCGCCTCGGCGATTCGTGTCATTCGGGTCGTTCCCCATCACTTGGATCCTCGAGATATCGCGGCTGAGACCGACCAGATCCTTCCCCCGGTCCACACTCTCTCATGCGATGTCGACCGCACGGCACTTCCTTACGGCCGAAGGCGACACGCACTTTCCGTGTTCGTCAAGCATTTCTGCTCATCGGGGGCTTGTCGGGCTTTCCTTGACGACCTACGCTTGAGGCCCGGCCTGACACAGTGGTCAAACAGCGGCCATGGTCGGATTCTCGAGGAGAAACCATGGCTTTATCCTCTGCGTCCATCATTCCCGTGCCCCGGATCCCGATCGGTCAGTCATCCCCGGATCAGGGGGACATCCCGTTCTGTGCCGCATGTGACACCGCCGAGCATCTGGCGTTCGAGGACTTCGTACCGAGCAGGGTGCTGCCCGACGGGCAGGAGCACCTCGGCACCGTGAGCTATCTGTGCATGGGCTGCAACCAGTACAGTTCCCACGCTGTCCCGGATTTCTGGCAGCCACCTGCCTGGCACTGGTACGTCTGACACCGCACCGCAGGTTCCGCAGGCGGCATCGCCCGCGGTGATCCCGGTGAAGGAGGCGACATCCTCCCAGCGGGCCCACTGTTAAACCCGATGGAAGGATGTCATCGGGTATTCGGATCGGACCGTCACGAGGATGGCACGACGGCGGAAGCGTCGCCGCGTGAGACATGGACCCGACCCGCGCTCAGAGGGCTGCCATCACCACGAGGGGTGCACGGCAAGGGGCGGTCGCACGGCGAGTGGGGATCGTCCGTGCCGCTGCCGATAGGTCCGCCGTTCTCGTGGTCCTCGGCTCCTGGTGTGCGTGGGCGCAGGGTCGCCACGGGTTGGGCGTCTGCCTTGCCCGCGCGGGTGCGACCCTGCTCGTCGTCGGTGGTTTCCCCGGCCGATACATGGGTCGCGGACGCGTGGACCGATTCCAGGGCGGGGTGCCCCGGCGAGCACGCGGTCCCGTCGGGCTACCGTGCGAGTAGCGGGCCGATCAGTTCGACGAGAGCGGTCCGGGCCTGTCGCCCCATGGACACCCGCGAGGTGCGAACGCCTCGATCTCCGGCTCGCAGCGGACTACGGGTCCGTGCCGTCGTCCCCGTCCCCGGGGAACAGGGTGCGCCGCAGCGTATAGGCCTGGCCTCCGGCGAGGACCACGGTGATGAGGACGGCCGTCGGCCAGGAGAGTCCCGTGGCATACACGAGGACGAAGGCGATGGATACGGCGAACACCGCGATGGCGAGCAGCAGGACCATCCTCAGCGTCCGACGGCGGGGCTCCGTCGGCGCGCGCCGACGCTCACCGTGATCCTCGTACCTGTTCGGGTCCACTTGGTGCCACTCCAATCCCTGTCCGGTGCTTCAAGTGTGGATCCCGCCCGCTGCACTGTCGAGGCGGCCGCCGGGTTCGCGACCACCCGGGGCGCGGTACGACGCGACGGGCTGCGTCCCAGCGGCCCGGCAGTCCGGGGGCACGGCGTGGGCGGGTGCCCCCGGCCCGCCCGGCGTCTATCCTCGCGCCCGCCGCGGGAAGGGAAGGCGGTCGAGGTCGGACGCCGCCACCACGGTCGCCCGACCGGCCGAGAGGCGTGCCTGCGCGGCGAGCTCCCCGACGTCGTCGTACCGGGAGGAGAAGTGCGTCAGCACGAGGGTGCCCGCTCTCCCGGCGCGCGCGAGGCTGCCCGCCTGGCCGGCCGTCAGGTGCAGGTACTGGTCCGCGAGGGCTGCGTCGTCGTCGCTGAACGTGCTCTCCGTGACGAGCAGGTCGGCGCCGTCGGCGAGCGCGAACGCGCCGTCGCACAGTGCGGTGTCCATGACGAAGGCGAACCGGCGGCCCGGCCGGTGCACGCTGACATCCTCCAGTCGCACGTCGCCCAGCCGGCCCTCGCGCTGCAGGCGGCCGACGTCGGGCCCCCCGATGCCCGCGGCGGCGAGGCGGTCGGGGAGGAAGCTCCGCCCGTCCGGTTCCGTCACACGGTAGCCGTAGGCCTCGATGCGATGCCTCAGGGGCTGCACCTCGATCCCGGCGGCTATCGGTCCTTCGACACCATGCGGGTGCAGGTGCAGGTCCAACCCCGGCGTCGCGAGGGAGACGAGCGACCGCACCACTTCCTCGCCCGACACCGGATAGTGGAGGTGCACGGGGTGCTCCACGCCGTCGAGCACCATCCGCGACAGCACGCCGGGCAGCCCGAAGCAGTGGTCGCCGTGCACGTGCGTCAGGCAGATCCTCGTGATCCGCGAGGCGGAGACGCCGGCGTGGATCATCTGCCGCTGCGTGCCCTCGCCGGGATCGAAGAGGATCCCCTCGCGCTCCCACCGCAGGAAGTAGCCGTTGTGGTTGCGGGACCGGGTGGGCACCTGGGAGGCCGTGCCGAGGATGACGAGCTCACGCATGACCCCAGTCTCGCATCGGGGATACCGGGGGAGCGCGGCGCGGGCCGGCAGTGGACCGATCGGTCGGCAGGCGAAAGAATGATGGCGAGGAACCACCGAAGGAGCACGATCCCGTGGAGCAGCACGCCCGCCCGGTGGCACCGGCACAGCCGGAGGAGACGCGCCGGCGGGCCTGGAAGCAGGGCGCCTGGAACACGCCGTCGCGCGCGCTGATCCCCGCCACGCTGGTCTCCCTCGCGGGCTTCGCCCTGTTCGTGCTCCATGCATCGGGTATCGGGTACCTCCTGCTGGCGATCGCGCTCGTCGCGGCGGTGGTGCTGGACCGGGTGCTGTTCCGGGACCTGCTGCTCATCGCCTTCGGGCTGGCCGTCATGAGCCTGGTGCCGATCACCACGGACATCAGTCCGGCACACATGGGCGTCATGGGCACGGCGATGATCCTCGCCGTCGGCGTCCCCTACGCGGTGTCCCGCTTCGCCTACCGCGACCACGCCATCACCTTCCCGGTGCGCTCCGGACCGTGGTCACGCGCGGAGAAGTGGTACCTTCCCGCCGTCGTCGTCATCGGCTACGCCCTGCTGCCCGTCTACATGCTGGGCACCGGGGTGTACGAGAACTGGCCCGCGGCCTCGGAGCCGGACGAGATCGCCCGGCTGTTCCTCGGCACCAACGGGCTCGGCATCTGGGACGAGCTCTTCTTCATCTGCACGGTCTTCGCCCTCCTGCGCCGCCACCTGCCCATGGCGCAGGCCAACGTGCTGCAGGCGGTGCTCTTCACCTCGTTCCTGTGGGAGTTGGGCTTCCACGCCTGGGCGCCGTTGTTCATCTTCCCGTTCGCGCTCCTCCAGGCCTTCATCTTCACGCGGACGCGATCGCTCTCGTACATCGTGTGCGTCCACCTGCTGTTCGACTTCGTCCTGTTCCTCGTCCTGATCCACGCGCACAACCGCGCGTGGATCGACATCTTCCTCTATTGAGCGCGCATCGATGAGCGATCCCGCCGACTTCATCGACGAGTCGCTCCAGTACGAGAGCTCGGAGGAGCGGGCGGGGGAGTACGAGCGGCGGTACGGGACGGACCTCGCGTACTACGGCGATTCCGTCGGGGCGGTCCGGGGCGCCGTCCGCAACGCGGAGCGCCGGTACCGGAGCCTCGGACACGACGACGTCGCGGCCGTCGCCTCCGAGCTGTGGTCCCGCCCGGTGTTCGAGCGGCGGTTCGCGGCCGTCGTGCTCCTGCAGTCGTCGGTGCGGCTCCTGCGCTCGTCCGACCTCACCCGGATCGAGGGCTTCCTCCGCTCGGCGCTCCTCCGGGAGCTCGTGGACCCCCTCGCCGTCGACGTCGTCGGCCCCCTGCTGCTGCGCCTGCGGGGACAGGATGCCGTCCGCGCGTCCGCCGTGCTGGACCGTTGGGCGGCGGCGGACGACCCGTGGCTGCGCCGTGCAGCGGTCCTCGCGCACCTGCCGGCCTTCCGGGCCGGGGACGGCGACGACGCATCCTTCCGGCGCACGGTGCGGCTGGTCTCCGGCGCGCAGACGGGCCGGGACACGGCCGTCGAGGACGCGGTGGCGCTGGTGCGGGCCGCCGGAGCCGGCTGACCGGGACCGGAGGCGCTACCGGATGTCGATGGTCCGGATGAGCTTGCCGCGCAGCGCCGGTACGAGGTGGTGGACGCCCATGAGGCCGAGGCCGTAGCGCCGGACCCGCCGCATCGACGTCGCGACCTTCAGCCCCGCGTCGATGCGCACCGCGGCGCGACCCAGCCGGCGGGACACGCGGACGGACAGATCGATGTCCTCGTCGCGCGTGTCGATCGCCGTCCGGCCGAATCCGCCGACCTCCAGATAGGCGGACGCCCGGATCGCCATGTTGTGACCAGCGACGAAGCGCAGGTAGGCGACGTCGAGATAGGTGACGGCCATCATGATCCGCAGGAGCACCAGCGCACCGGGCATCAGCTGGTCATCACCCCACCGGTAGTACCGGTCGCGCAGCGGCACGCTGGTCCCACCCAGCAACTGGACCTCCGGGTGCCGGGCGAACGTCCTGCGGATGCGGTCGGCCCAGTCCTCCGCCGGCTCGCTGTCACCGTCCGTGCGCGCCACGAGGCGGAACCCGTCGGCGATCGCGGCGCGGAAACCGGTGTCGCTCGCAGCTCCCGTGCCCTTCTGGACTTCCGTGAGGACCGTAACGTTCAGCAACGGGTGGGCCGCGGCGAACCGCCGGACCCGCAGCACGGTGTCGTCCGTGGACCCGTTGTCCACCACGTAGATGCGCAGGTCCGCGTCCCCGCGCTGCCGGCGCAGTGCTTCGAGGGTCCGCGCGACCCCGGGTTCGTTGAAGACGGGCACGACGACGGCGAGCGGCTCGGTCATCGTCCGGGCTCCGAGGCCAGGGCGTGGATCGACGGCATGGCGTCAGGGGCTGTCGAGGTCGCGGGCGGCGAAGGTGTCGCAGGACCTCAGGTCCCCGGTCTCGTAGCCCTGCGAGAACCAGGCCTGCCGCTGGGCGCTCGAGCCGTGCGTCCAGCCCTCCGGGTCGACCCGGCCGGTGACGGCTTCCTGGATGCGGTCGTCACCGACGGACGCGGCGGCGGAGAGCGCGTCCTCGAGGTCCGTCGTCGAGAACGTCCGCAGGAACGGTTCTCCCGACTCGGGATCGGGGACCGAGGTGGCGTGGGCGGCCCACATCCCGGCCAGGCAGTCGGCCTGCAGCTCGACGCGGACACCGCCGGATTCGGCTCCCTCCGGATCCTGCTGGGCGGCACCGAGGGTGCCGATGAGGTTCTGGATGTGGTGGCCGAACTCGTGGGCCACTACGTACTCCTGGGCGAGCGGGCCGCTGGCCGAACCGAACTGCGTCACGAGCTCGTCGAAGAACGCCGTGTCGTAGTAGGTCTGCTGGTCCGCGGGGCAGTAGAAGGGCCCGACGGCGCTCGTGGCCGTCCCGCAGCCGGTATCCGTGCTGCCGGTGAAGAGTACGACACCGGGCTGCGTGTAGGCGACGCCGAACTGGTCCAGGTAGGGAAGCCAGAAGCTGTCGAGGCTTTCGGCCGTGCCGAGGATGCGGCAATCGAGCTGCTCGTTGGCGTCGGCGCCGGTCTGGCACGCGTTGATCGCTTCGACCTCCCTGTCCTCCTGCTGCGAGGTCGGAGCGCCCTCCTGGAGTCCCAGCTGATCCACGACGTCCGGTCCGAAGATCAGCGAGAGGATGAGGAGGAGGCCGCCACCGACCCCGCCGCCCACGGCGGCACCCCGGCCGCGTCCGCGACGGTCACGAACGCGCGACGGATCGAGCCGGGTGTTGTCGTTGAAGCTCATGGATCAACAATAAGCCGACTGAGGGTTGACGCGGGACACTGCGCGGCTGAGCCCCGTCGTGCTATTCGAGGGGGCGCAGTTCCCGCGGCAGGCGGGCGAGCGGGTCGACGGCGGTATATGCGGCAGCCAGCTTCAGGGCGGCGAGGTCCTGCTCGAGCAGGAGCGCCGCCTTCTGATGGCCCACGGGGTTGAGATGCACGTCGTCCGCGAGGAATTCCTCGAGGGCGTGGGTGGTCAGCCAGCCCCCGGCCGACACGAAGGGGATCCCGCGCTGGCTCGCGAGGGTGCCGAGCAGGGCGTCGACCTCGGCCCGACGGGCGCCGCCGTCCGTCGCGCTGCGGCTGAGCGTGCCGATCATGACCATGCGGGAGGACGGGTACGTGCGTTCGAGCTCGAGGATCAGGGCGTTGGCGCTCGCGAGGATGTCGCCGTCCGAGACGCCGGACCGGGCGTCGTTGCCTCCGCCCTCGACGACCACGAGGGCGGGATCCCCGTGCGGCAGGACCCAGTCCCCGCTGGTGAGCGCATCGTGGTAGTTCGCGTCGCCCGCTCCGTTCGTCGCGACGAAGCCCGTACCGCCCGCGCCGAGGAACCGCACGGAGTACCCGAGTTCGTGCAGGGCGATCTGGGGCCAGGTGTCCGCTCCGCCCGACTGCGAGTCGCCGATGAGGACTGCGGTGCGCTGCACGTCGGGCACGACCACTTCGAGGCGACCCGTGGCGGGATTCCTGGCGGCGCTGCCGACCGGGAGCTGCGCAGGCGCGACGGCAGGTAGCTTCGCGGTCGTCGGATCCGCGGGCGTCTCACCCGGGGTCTTGTCGGTCCGCGCCTGCCGGGCCATGGCCGCAGGAGGTTCGGCGTCCGAGGCCGTGGCGTCGCGGGTCTCCGCGGAGGCGGGAGGAACGGTACCTGCCAGAAGACCGAGCGAGAGCCCGAGGGACAGAAGGGCCACGTGCGCCGAGTTCCTCCGACGCGGTACCGGGGCGCCGCGGGCCCCGCTCGTCGTGCTGCTGTGCATTGCCACCCTTTTGTCGCCCGGACTGCCCCCATCCGGAGTCCTGTCCCCAGTTTACAAGCGCGGGGAGGCAGCTTCGTGCTTGATCCGGTGGCATTCCGGCGGTACCGGTGGCGCGGCGCGGATGTCCTCAGGTGTTCCAGGAGGACGGCGCGTCGATCCGGTCGGGCAGCCGCGTCCGGCTGTCACCCGACGCCGCGGCGACCTGCATCGGGGTGAGGAAGAGCGCATGGGAGAGGTCGGCGCCGTGCAGGTGCGCGTCCCGCAGGTCGGCACCGAGCAGGTCCACCCAGCGCAGGTCGGCCCCCCTGAGGTCGGCCGCGATGAGATAGCTGCCCCGGAGGTCCGCACCCCGGAGGTCCTGCCCGGCCAGGTCCGCACCGAGGAGATCGGCACCCGGCGCCAGCCGCCGGGGGATGCGCCTGCCGCCGGCAGCCGTCCTGACCGCTCCGCTCACCGCCGACAGCGCCGGTCCGACCCTGGCCCGGAGCGCGTCGAGGTCGACGGCGTCGAGGCCCGCCGGATCCAGCCGCGTGAGGGACACCGTCTCCGACACCAGGGCGGCGATCGAGGAGGCGTGCTGCGGAGGCACGGACCCGGACGATCCTGCCAGTCGCGCGGCGTCGTCGAGGTGCCAGAGCACCTCGTGCAGTTGCCGGACGACGGGGAAGGCGGCGAACATCGCGGGCCGTACTTCCGCATGTGCCGTCCAGCTGCGACCGCCGAACGTCTGCTGCGCCACGTGCTGGCCGGCGCCGAAGCAGTCGAACACGGTGCAGCCCTTGTACCCCTCGCCACGGAGCCGGGCGTGGATGGTGCAGGAGAAGTCGGCGGCGAGGTTGCGGCATGCCTGGCCTGCGGGCTTGTCGTGCGCGAAGTCGGTCGATCGTTCGAAGCCGAGCGCGGAGCAGCACAGCGCGAAGCACCTCGAGCAGTCGGCGGTCAGCTCGACGTCCGGGTGGGCGGAGAGGTGCAGCGGCACGGCGGGCACGGCCGGTCCTTCCAGGGGTGCGGGGATCGATGGCGGGGCGGCGCGCCACGCTGTGCGCGGTGGTCACCCTGCGGGATTCTCGCACCGATCCGGTGCGTCGCCAAGGGAAACCTCGCTGCGCCGCGCCGGGTTGTCAGGTGTAGGGGCTGCTGGAACGGTGGGGAACGGGCGGCACCGTCGTCGACACCCGCCGGACATGCGGGACACCGTCCCGGATCAGAAGGAGCACAGCATGAACATCGTGTACGGAATCCTGGACGGACTCGAGCACGCGACGTCGCTGGACCGGATCGCGGATCCCCTCGCCGCAGCCGTCAGCAAGGCCGTACGGCCCCGGAGGATCCGCAACCTCCTGAGCGGTACGGCCATCGGCCACCACCTCCATCCCATGCTGGTCGTCATCCCGTCGGGTGCCTGGAGCATGGCCTCGTTCCTCGACCTCGCCGGTGGCAGGAGTTCCCGCAGGGCGGCCGACCTCCTCGTGACGGTAGGGATCCTCACCGCCGTCCCGACGGCGGCCACGGGCCTGCACGACTGGTCGGACACGCAGGAGAAGGAGCGCCGCGTCGGGATCGTCCATGCGGCCGGCAATTCACTGGCCCTGACGCTGTACACCGCCTCCGCTGTCGCCAGGGCGAAGGACCGGCGCGGCCTCGGGGTGCTGCTCGGCCTGGGCGGCCTGGGGTCGATGCTGCTCAGCGCGTTCCTCGGCGGCCACCTCAGCTACGCGAGCGGCGTCAATGTGAACCGGACGGCGTGGCACGAGGCACCGAAGGACTGGACGCGGGTGGCCAGCGACGCCGACGTCGTCGAAGGCGGACGGCACACGGTCGAAGCGAACGGCGTGCCGATCCTGCTGCTGCGCCACGGTGGGAAGCTGACTGCCATGGACAGCGTCTGCAACCACCTCGGCGGGCCGCTGGAGGAGGGCACGATCGAGGACGGCTGCATCACCTGCCCGTGGCACCAGAGCATGTTCCGGCTCGACGACGGCAAGAACTACCGCGGACCGGCCGCTGTGCCGCAGCCGGTGTACGAGACCCGGGTCACGACGGACGGCTACATCGAACTGCGCCAGCCCGCCTCCTGAGTGCACGCGCGAACGACGAAGCCCCGCCGGAACCGTCCGGCGGGGCTTCGTCGTCGTGCGGATGCCTAGTGCACGGGGACGGGGGCGCTCCCGTTCTCCTCGGGCGCCCGCACGAAGAACGAGGCGACGACGGCGAGCAGGAAGATGATCGCGCCGTACAGGAACGCCGCGCGGATGCCGCCGGCCAGGGCGGCCTCCGCGGCGACGCCCGTGCCGGCCAGGGACGTGCTCCGGATGGTCATGACCGAGATGAACAGGGCGGTGCCGGCCGCCCCCGCCAGCTGCTGGGCGGTGCCGAACACGGCGCTGCCGTGCGAGTAGAGGTGCGGTTTGACGGACCCCAGCGCGGAGGTGAGCAGCGGCGTGAACATGAGCGCCAGGCCCACGCTGAGCAGGACGTGCGCGACCAGGACCAGCCAGACCGGGGTGGTCTCGGTGACCCGCGTCATGGACCAGAACACCCCGCTGACCAGGAGCGCGCCCGGCACCAGGAGCACGCGAGGGCCGCGGCGGTCGTAGATGCGGCCGACGACGGGACCCAGGAGCCCCATGGCCAGGCCGCCCGGCAGGAGGAGCAGTCCTGAGACCAGCGGATCCATCCCGAGGACGGTCTGGACGTAGATGGGGATCAGGATGATGGTGCCGAACAGCGCCATCATGCTGATGGCGATCGCGACGATCGAGACCGTGAAGTTCCTCGATGCGAAGACACGGAGGTCCAGCAGGGCCGCGTCGCGCCGCTGCAGCACGAGCTGGCGCGAGATGAAGGCGGCGAGCCCGACGACGCCCGCGACCAGCGGGAGCCATGCAGGGACGGCGCTGCCGGTCGAGGCCTCGCCGAGCTGGCTGAGACCGTAGATGGCGCCACCGAAGGCGACCGCGGACAGGACGACCGACGGGACGTCGATCGCGGACCGCCGGGGGTCGGTGACGTTCTGCATCTTGGCGGAACCGACGGCCAGGGCGGCGAGCGAGATCGGCAGGACCAGCCAGAACATCCAGCGCCAGTCGAGCACGCTGAGGATGGCGCCCGAGATGGTCGGGCCCAGCGCGGGGGCCACGGAGATGACGATCGAGATGTTGCCCATGATCTTGCCGCGGGACATCGGCGGCACGAGGGTCATCACGGTGGTCATGAGCAGGGGCATCATGATCGCTGTGCCGGTGGCCTGGACCACGCGGCCGACCACGAGGACGCCGAAGCCCGGCGCCATCGCGGCGATGAGCGTGCCGAGGCTGAACAGGCCCATGGCGGCCATGAAGACCGGTCGCGTGTTGTAGCGCTGGAGGAGGAAACCCGTCACGGGGATGACGACGGCCATCGTCAGCATGAACGCGGTGCTCAGCCATTGACCGGCGCCCACCGTGATGCCCAGGTCCTCCACGAGGCGGGGGATCGCCACGCCCATGATGGTCTCGTTGAGGATCACCACGAAGGCGGAGATGAGCAGCAGCGTGATGACCAGCTTGTCGCGTGCCGGGAGGGCGCCGTCGACGCCTGTGGACCGGGAGGGGGCGGGAGCGGGGGTGCCGGCGGCCGGTGGAGTGTCCGGCGGTGTCGGAAGAGCGTCGGAGACGCGGGACGGGGGACTCTGGGAGGTCATGGTGATCCGCTCGGTTCGGCTGTGCGCACCGTCGGGATCGATCGTCCCGGGTGCCGTGGTCGTGGATCGGGCAGGTGCGAACGCAGGCCCGGTCAATCATCTGAACCCCGCACACCGGAACTCTATTCCGACCCCCGGTATCCCTCCCGCTCCGGGCAGGAAGGCGCCGCTGCTCCACTAGCATGGGGCGGGTGCGGTCGCGGTCCCGGCCGCTCTTTCCGGCGCGCAGCGCAGGAGCCCCGGCATTCCCCGACGAAGGAGATTCCCCGTGCCTGATTCCTTCTACCGTGATCTCGGCGGCGGCAGGTTCGCGTCGACCGATCACGCCCAGGGTGCCTGGAACGCCCACGAGCAGCACATGGCGCCCATCTCGGGACTCCTCACACAGCGCCTGCTCGCCTGCGAGCCGCGCGACGGGATGCATCTGGGCCGCCTGAGCTTCGACATCCTCGGCCTGATCCCGGGAGGCGAGTTCGAGGTGACGACCGCCGTCGTCCGGCCGGGCCGGACCATCGAACTGGTGGAGGCGCGGATGGAGGCAGGCGGCAGGACGGCGATCGTTGCGAAGGCGTGGCGCCTCGCCGGCCAGGACACGGGTGTCGTCGCCGCTGTCGAGGACCCGCGGATCCCCGGCCCCGACGAGGCCGGACCGCACGAGGGCATGACGGCGTGGCCGGGAGGGTTCATCAGGTCGCTCGAGGTCCGGGTGGTCCCCGGCCACCGGCCAGGACGGGGGCAGGTCTGGATGAGGAACCCCTACTCGATGGTCGAGGGAGAGGAGACCCCCGACGTCGTGCGGCTCGTGGGCATGATGGACGCCGCCAACGGGATCGCCACCCGTGTCCCGCCGGGCGGCGACAGCTGGCTCTACCCGAACGTGGACCTGCAGATCCACCTGCACCGCCTGCCGGAGGGCGAGTGGCTCGGCCTCGACACGCGGGTCACGTTCGGCGCGAACGGCGTGGGGCTGACCTCCAGCGTGGTCCACGACCTCGACGGCCCGTTCGGGCGGCTCGAGCAGATCCTCACGGTGCGGAAGCTGTAGCAGCTCTGCAGCCGGAATGCCGGGGCCGTCCCCGGGGTTGCAGGTGTCATGGCCGACGCCGCGGCGGAGGACAGCGCCCCCACGCGTCCGTGGGACGTCTTCGAGGAAGAGGAACCATGCCGAAAGCAATCTGGAACGACACCGTGATCGCGGAATCAGCGGACACCGTGATGGTCGAGGGGAACCACTACTTCCCGCCCGCTTCTGTCTCGCAGGAGTTCTTCGTCCCCACCGGGACACACACCGTGTGCCACTGGAAGGGCACGGCCAGCTACTTCACCCTGGACGTGGCGGGGGAGCAGAACCAGGACGCCGCCTGGAGTTATCCGGAACCGAAGGAAGCGGCGGAGAACATCCGCGGTTACTACGCTTTCTGGAAGGGCGTCACGGTCACCGACTGAGCACTCCGCACAGGGGCGCCGTCCGATCGACGGCGTCCCCTTGCGGTGCGCCAGCAGTACTGCGCGACCTACCCGATCCACCCGCCCGATCCACGGCGCCGCCCGGCGCCCGAACGAAGGAGAACCCCATGGAATACCGGAAACTCGGCAACAGCGGCACGTCGGTCTCTCACCTCGCCCTCGGCACGATGACCTTCGGAGCGGAGTCGGACGAGTCCACCTCCCATGCCATCCTCGCCGACTACGCAGCGGCCGGCGGCAACCTGATCGACACCGCGGACGTGTACACGGCGGGGGCGTCCGAGGAGATCATCGGTCGGTGGCTCGCCAGGAACCCGACGGAGCGCGACCGCATGGTGCTCGCGTCCAAGGGCCGGTTCCCCATGGGCGACGACGTCAACGACCTCGGGCTGTCCAGACGGCACCTCCGCCGGGCGCTCGACGCCTCGCTCACGCGGCTCGGCGTCGACCACATCGACCTGTACCAGGTGCACTCGTGGGATCCGCTGACGCCGCTCGAGGAGACGCTCGGCTTCCTCGACGAGGCGGTCGTCCAGGGCAAGATCGGGTACTACGGCTTCTCGAACTACACCGGCTGGCAGCTGACGAAGGCCGTCATGCTCGCCCGCCAGCGCGGCTACTCGCTGCCGGTGACGCTGCAGCCCCAGTACTCGCTGCTCGTGCGGGAGATCGAGGCCGAGATCGTGCCCGCGGTCCTCGACGCGGGCATGGGCATGCTGCCGTGGTCGCCCCTCGGTGGCGGCTGGCTGACCGGCAAGTACTCCCGTGACACCGAGCCGACCGGGGCCACCCGCCTCGGCGAGAACCCCCAGCGCGGCATGGAGGCCTGGGAGAAGCGCAACGCCCAGGACAGGACCTGGCGGATCATCGACACGGTCACGGAGATCGCCGCGGAGCGGAGCGTCAACGCCTCCCACGTGGCTCTCGCCTGGGTCGCCGCGCAACCGGGGGTGACCTCGGTGATCCTCGGTGCCCGCACCCGGGAACAGCTGGCGGACAACCTGGCGTCGTCCGACCTCGAGCTGTCGCCCAGCGACCTCGGCCGCCTCGGCGAGGTCAGTGCCCCCACCTTCAGCGACTACCCGTACGGTGGCCCCGGCATCGAGCAGCGCAGCCGCCGCATCCAGGGCGGCCGCTGACCGGGGCGCCCGCAGGGCTGGACGCTCCGGCAGCCAGCCGCTATCGTTCGAGCAGCGACACGGGGTGTCCCTTTCCGGGGCTGAGATGAGACCCGTCGAACCTGATCCAGCTCATACTGGCGAAGGGATGTCCTGCCGGTCCGACGTCCGGCCGTCCTTCCGCCGTGGCAAGCGAAAGGCAGCACATGTCGGAACCGACCCTCGAACCACTCGAAGCACCCCTCGAAGCACCCCTCGGAACACCCCTCGGAACACCGCCCGAGAGCCTCCGGGGCGCCGACCCGCAGGTGACGGCCGAGGCGTGTGCCGCGCTGCTCGCCGCACTGCGCGACGCCGTGCCGCTGGTGCAGTGCATCACCAACGCCGTGGTCACGAATGTCACAGCGAACGTGCTGCTCGCCGTGGGCGCGACGCCGGCGATGGTGGACATCCCGGAGGAGGCCGGCCAGTTCGCGCCGGTAGCCTCGGGGGTCCTGGTCAATCTCGGCACACCGACCCCGGCCCAGTGCGTCGCCATGCGCGAGGCGGCGGAGGCGGCGTCCGCCGCGGGGACCCCGTGGGTCCTGGACCCCGTCGCGGTGGGATTCCTCGCGGTCCGGACCCGGACGGCACAGGACCTCGTCGCGATCCGGCCGACGATCATCCGCGGCAACCCCTCGGAGATCATCGCGCTGGCCGGCACGGGAGGCGGCGGGCGCGGCGTCGACTCCGTGGACGGTCCCGACGACGCGCTGGACGCGGCGCGCCTGCTGGCGATCCGCCACGGCTCGGTCGTCGCCGTGTCGGGGGCCGTCGACGCCGTCGTGCCGGCGCACGGGCCCGTCGTCCGGATCGCCAACGGCAACCCGCTCCTGACGCGCGTGACCGGTGGAGGCTGCGCGCTCGGAGCCGTGATGGCAGCCTTCGCGTCCCTCACCCCGGATGCACTGCTCGCGGCCACAGCGGCGACCGGCGTGTACACCCTCGCCGCGGAGCGTGCCGCGGCCGGGGCGGCAGGTCCCGGCACGTTCGCCCCGCGCTTCCTCGATGCGCTCGCCGACGTCACGCCGTCGGATGTCCGCCGTGGCCTGCGCCTGTCCGGGAGCGACTGATGCCCCGGCCTGCTACGGCGCAGTACCTGCCGCTCTACCTCGTGACGGACACGGCCCTGTGCGCGCCCCGGGCCGTCACCGACGTGGTCGCGGCGGCCGTCGCCGCCGGTGTCACCTGCGTGCAGGTCCGGGACAAGCACGCGGGCGGGCGGGACCTCGTGTCGCTCGTCACCGCGGTGGCCCGCGCCGCCGAGGGTCGGGTGCCGGTCCTGGTCGACGACCGGGTGGACGTCTACCTCGCGGCGCGAGAGCTCGGGGCGCGCGTCGACGGCGTGCACGTGGGCCAGTCCGACCTGCCACCGGGCGTGGTGCGGCGCATCGTCGGCGTCGATGCCGTCGTCGGACTGAGCGCGGCGACACCCGGGCAGGTCGCCGCCGCGCACGCCCTGCCCGCCGGCACGGTGGACTACCTCGGCATCGGAGCGGTGCACGCCACCGCCACGAAACCGGACCATCCGGCGCCGCTCGGCGTCGAGGGGTTCGCGACGCTGGCCGCCGGCGCCGACCTGCCCTGTGTGGCGATCGGCGGGATCACCACCGCGGACGCAGCCGCGCTGCGGGGTGCCGGGGCGGCGGGAATGGCGGTGGTGTCCGCCATCTGCGCGGCGGCCGACCCCGCCGCTTCCACCAGGGACCTGGCTGAAGCATGGCGTGCCCCCACGGGATGGCGGAGCCGATAGCCGAGTCCGGGCGCAACGGCAACCGGGAGAGTAGGGACCACCGGGACCTAGAATCCGGATGTGGCGACGAGGAGGACCGTGCTTGCCGGCGCGCTGGCCGCGCCGCTCCTCGTCGCGGAGACGGCGTGCGACGGAGGACCCATGAACCGCAGACAGCCCGACGAGGCGGCGCCGCATCCCGCCCTCCTGGCCGCGCGCCCGGGAACGTCGGAATCCGGCAGCGGGACCAGAACGGGGGTCCATGCCCTCGGTATCGCGACCATGCGTGACCCGATCGTGTTCGTGCCGGAGTCGCTGGACACCGGCGGACCCGTCCCGCTCCTGGTCGCCCTCCACGGCGCCGGCGGCGACGCACAGGGCGGCCTGTCCGTGCTGCGGGCGGCCGCCGAGCAGCTCGGGATCGTGATCCTCGCACCGGCGTCACGGGCAGCCACCTGGGACGCGATCCGGGGCGGGTACGGTCCGGACACGGAGGTCATCGGCCGGGCGCTGGAGGAGGTGTTCTCGTTCGTGCGGGTGGACCCCGAACGCATCGGTATCGGCGGCTTCTCCGACGGCGCCTCCTACGCCCTGGGCCTGGGGCTCGCGAACGGGGACCTCTTCCGGAAGGTGGTGGCCTTCTCCCCGGGCTTCGTCCCCGCCGGACCCTCGAACGGGCAGCCCGCCGTCTTCATCTCCCACGGGACGGCGGACACCGTCCTCCCGATCGACGCCACGAGCAGGAAGGTGGTTCCCGCGCTCAAGCGGCGCGGCTACGAGGTGGTGTACCGGGAGTTCGACGGTCCGCACACGGTCCCCACCGCCATCGCCGTCGAGGCCGGCCTCTGGCTCGAATGGACGCCGCTGCCGACGCCCTGATCCGGCGACGATCCGAACAGCGGCACCGACGCCGAGGGCGCCTTCGGCGGCACCTGGTCGGGACCCCAGTTCGTCGTGACCCACGGCCCCGCAGGGACCGGCGCGGACGGCGTCGACCACGTGTCCGACGTCGCCGGCGGCCTCGACCGGGCCGAAGAGGCGGCGGGCGACAGGGACGTGGCCGTCCTGGGCGCCGACATCGCGCGGCAGTGCCGGGCGCTCGGGCGCCTGCACGAGATCCTGGTCTTCATCGAGCCGGTCCTGCTGGGCGCCGGGACACGCCTGCTGGACATGCCCGGCGGGACGGACGTCCGGCTCACGCGGCGTTCCCTCGGCGACTACGGGCACGAGACCACGCTGTGGATGGATGTCGTCCCCTGATCCCTCCGGCCGCCCGTGCCGTCGGACCGCCGCGCACTGCCTACGATGGACCGATGAGCAATCCGTGGCACGGCGCTGCCGAACTGGCACTCGTCCTCGACCCGCCGTCGGCGGACGCCGGCGGGGAGCTGGGGCGCGGGATCGCACTGCTGCGCGACGTCGCCGCCGGCGGACGACCCGCCACACTACGCCTGTACCGCCCGAGCCCCACCGTCGCCTTCGGGCAGCGGGACGCGCGGCTCCCCAGATTCCCGGCGGCGGGCGCGGCCGCCGCGGCGCTCGGGTTCGAGCCGCTCGTGCGGCGGGCCGGCGGCCGCGCTGCCGCCTACCACCGGGGCTGCCTCGTGGTGGACCACATCGAACCCGCGCCCGACCCCGTGGCCGGCACGCGCGCGCGCTTCGCGTCCTTCGGGACCTTCTTCGCGGAGGTCCTCGCCGGCCTGGGAGTCGACGCGCACGTCGGGGAGGTGCCGGGCGAGTACTGCCCGGGCGAGTTCAGCGTCCACGGGCGGATCGACGGCGTGCCCACGATCAAGCTCGTCGGCACCGCCCAGCGGGTGGTCGCCGGCGCCTGGCTGTTCTCGTCGGTCGTCGTCGTCGAGGATCCGGCCCCGCTGCGCGCCGTGCTCACCGATGTCTATGCAGCCCTGGAGCTTCCGTGGCGGCCGGCCACCGCCGGTGCCGCCCAGGATCTCGCGCACGACGTCACGGTCGACGCCGTGCAGGACGCGCTGCTGGCGGCCTACACCGCCGTCGTGCGCCTGGAGACACCGGAGGCGTCCCGCCACTGACGGGCGACGGGACGCCTCCGGCGCTGCACGGGTCAGTGTCCGCGCCGGATCCATTCCTCGAGGTGCGGCGCCTCGTCGCCGATCGTGGTGCTGTCCCCGTGGCCGGTACGCGCTATCGTGTCCGGCGGCAGGGTCAGCAGCCTCGTCCGGATGGACTCGATGATCGTCGGGAAGTCGCTGTAGGAACGCCCTGTGGCGCCCGGGCCGCCCTGGAACAGCGTGTCGCCCGTGAAGACGGTGCCGGCCTCCTCCAGGTAGTAGCAGACGGAGCCGGGGGAGTGGCCGGGCGTGTGCAGCGCCCTCAGGGACACGCCCGCGACCTCGATCGTGTCGCCGTCACCGATCGACTGGTCGGGACTCAGCTCCGGGAACACCATGTCCCAGAGCTCCCGGTCGCCGTCGTGCAGATGGATCGGCGCGTGCACGGCGTCGAAGAGGTCGCCGACCGCGCGGATGTGGTCGTCGTGGGCGTGGGTCAGGAGGATGGCCCGGACGACCCGCCCGTTCACCTGGTCCACGATCGCGGCGGCGTCGTGCGGGGCGTCGATGATGACGCACTCCTCGTCGTCACCCACGATCCACACGTTGTTGTCGACGTCCCAGGTGCCGCCGTCGAGCGAGAAGGTGCCCGACGTGACGAGGTGTTCGACGCGTGCGGCCATCAGAGCTCCACCACCGAGCGCAGGACGGCGCCGCCGTGCATCTTCCCGAAGGCCTCCTCGACCTGGTCGAGCCGGATGCGCTCGGTGACGAACGCATCGAGGTCGAGGTTGCCCTGCAGGTAGTGGCTGACGAGCATCGGGAAGTCGCGGCTGGGCAGGCAGTCGCCGTACCAGGAGGACTTCAGCGATCCGCCGCGCCCGAAGACGTCGAGCAGTGGGAGTTCGATGGTCATCTCGGGCGTGGGGACCCCGACGAGCACCACCGTCCCGGCGAGATCGCGGGCGTAGAACGCCTGCTTGTACGTCTCGGGACGCCCGACGGCGTCGATCACGACGTCGGCGCCGTTCCCGCCGGTGAGCGCGCGAATGGCTTCCACGGGGTCCTCGTCCTTCGAGTTCAGCACGTGCGTCGCGCCGAGGCCCCTCGCGAGCTCGAGCTTCCGGTCGTCGATGTCCACGGCGATGATCGTGGTGGCGCCCGCGAGCCTCGAGCCCGCGACGGCCGCGATGCCGACGCCGCCGCACCCGATGACGGCGACGGAGTCACCGCGGGAGACGCTGCCCGTGTTGATGGCGGCGCCGATGCCGGCCATCACGCCGCACCCCAGCAGTCCCACGGCCGCTGCGTCCGCTGCGGGATCCACCTTCGTGCACTGGCCCGCCGCCACGAGCGTCTTCTCGGCGAACGCGCCGATGCCGAGGGCGGGGGACAGGACCGTGCCGTCCTCCAGCGTCATCTTCTGGGTTGCGTTGTGGGTGTCGAAGCAGTACTGCGGTTCACCCCGGCGGCATGCCCGGCACTCGCCGCACACGGCCCGCCAGTTGAGGATCACGCGGTCGCCGGGGGCGACCGTGGTGACGCCGTCGCCCACGGCGCTCACGACGCCGGTGGCCTCGTGCCCCAGCAGGAAGGGGAACTCGTCGTTGATGCCGCCCTGCTTGTAGTGCAGGTCCGTGTGGCAGACGCCGCAGGTCAGGATGTCGACGAGGGCTTCGCCGGGCCCCGGATCCGGGACGAGGATGGTCTCGATGGCCGCGGGGGCATCCTTCGCCCGCACCACGACGCCCTGAACTCTGTGCACCATGTCTTGCTGTCCTTCCGCTGGGAGCGGTGGACCGGAGGACGGGCCCACCGCTCCCAGCATATGGGGGGACGGCCGCGGTGCGCGGATCGCGTCCGGGCTAGACGGCGATCCTGGCGCGCACCTCGGCGGCGGAGGGATTGGTGGCGGTCGTGCCGTCCGGGAAGATGACGGTGGGCACGGTCTGGTTGCCCCCGTTGAGGGAGGCAACGAGCTCGGCGGTGCCCTCGACCTCCTCGATGTTGACCTCGTTGTAGCCGATGCCCTGGGCGTCGAGCTGAGACTTCAGGCGCCGGCAGTATCCGCACCACGAGGTGGAGAACATGGTGATGGATCCGGCTTCTGGCGTGTAGTCCACGGTGCTCCTCATATCTGCGCCCGGGTCGCCGCGCGCATCTGTCGGTCGCGGGCGGCTCGTCCACCCGCACCTGCATCAACACGGGACGGTGCCGCGTCATTCCTCGCACAGCACCGAACCGACGTCCTCCCGCGCCAGCCCGACCCGGTCCGCCCCCGGTCCGACCCCGTCGGGTGCCGGATGCCCCGGTAGGCTTCCGCCATGGCTGAAGCAGACGAAGAGCAGAACGCGAAGCAGTTGGCGGCGGTCCGGGTGGCCATCAACGAGGTGGACGAGCAGATCGTGTCCCTCATCTCCCGGAGGGAGCGGCTCGTCCGGAGGGCAGGAGCGCTCAAGCACGACGACGCGTCGGTGCGGGCGCCGGCCCGCGTGGAGCAGGTGATCACCAACGTGCGGGGCTACGCGTCCAGGCAGGGCGTCGATCCCGCCGTCGTCGAGGAGACCTACCGTGCGATGATCTCCGCGTTCATCGAGTTCGAGCTGCGGGTGCGGCGGGAGCCCTAGCCCCTGCGTGGGACGGCGACGTCCTGCGGCGAGCTTGTTGGTCGCCCCTCCGCCCACCCGATACGATCGACGAGGCGGTCCCGGTCCCGGCCGGATCCCGTCACGCCCTTCCGGGCGGCCCATTTCCCCAGCATCGAGGAGACTCCCCGTGTCAGCGCCCCAGTCCATGAAACTCATCGTCGACGGCGAAGAGCAGCAGGCGACCACGGGCACCACCGGGACGGAGCTGTTCAGCGAGCGGCGGGACGTCGTCGTGATGCGCGTGGACGGCGAGCTGAAGGACCTCGACCAGGAACTGGCCGAGGGTGCCTCGGTGGAGGGCGTGACCCTCGAGGATCCTGCGGGGCTGGAGGTGCTGCGGCACTCCGCCGCGCACGTCATGGCGCAGGCCGTCCAGCAGTTGCGTCCGGGAGCCAAGCTCGGTATCGGCCCGTACATCACCGACGGTTTCTACTTCGACTTCGACGTCGAGGAGCCGTTCACGCCCGACGAGCTCAAGCAGCTCGAGAAGATGATGCTCAAGATCGTCAACGCCAACCAGCGCTTCGTGCGGCGGGTCGTGTCCGAGGACGAGGCCCGCGTGGCGATGAAGGACGAGCCGTACAAGCTCGAGCTGATCGGGCTCAAGGGCGGGGCCACGGACGAGGACGGCGCGTCCGTCGAGGTGGGCGTCGGCGAGCTGTCCGTCTACGACAACGTGGACCGCAAATCCGGGGACGTCGTCTGGAAGGACCTCTGCCGCGGCCCGCACCTGCCGAACACCAAGCTCATCTCCAACGCGTACGCCCTGACCCGCTCGGCGGCCGCCTACTGGCGCGGCAGCGAGAAGAACAAGCAGCTGCAGCGGATCTACGGCACGGCGTGGCCGACGAAGGACGCCCTGAAGGCCTACCAGGAGCGCCTCGCGGAAGCGGAGCGTCGCGACCACCGCCGGCTCGGCACCGAGCTCGACCTCTTCTCCTTCCCGGACGAACTGGGCTCGGGGCTGCCGGTGTTCCACCCCAAGGGCGGCATCATCCGCAAGGCGATGGAGGACTACTCCCGCCAGCGGCACACCGACGCCGGGTACGAGTTCGTCTACACGCCGCACATCACGAAGGGCCACCTCTACGAGGTCTCCGGCCACCTCGACTGGTACCGGGACGGCATGTTCCCGGCGATGCACGTGGACGAGGAGCTCAACGAGGACGGCACCGTGCGCAAGCCCGGCCAGGACTACTACCTGAAGCCGATGAACTGCCCGATGCACAACCTGATCTTCCGCTCGCGCGGGCGGTCCTACCGTGAGCTGCCGCTGCGGCTCTTCGAATTCGGCTCGGTGTACCGGTACGAGAAGTCCGGCGTCATCCACGGCCTGACGCGGGTCCGGGGCATGACCCAGGACGACGCCCACATCTACTGCACGCGCGAGCAGATGAAGGACGAGCTCACCGGGACGCTGAACTTCGTCCTGGGCCTCCTCAAGGACTACGGCCTCGAGGACTTCTACCTCGAGCTGTCCACGCGCAACCCGGAGAAGTCGGTCGGCTCCGACGAGATCTGGGACGAGGCGACGCGCACCCTCGCCGAGGTCGCGGAGGCCTCCGGCCTGGAGCTCGTGCCCGACCCCGGGGGAGCCGCGTTCTACGGCCCGAAGATCTCCGTGCAGGCACGCGACGCGATCGGCCGCACCTGGCAGATGTCGACGATCCAGCTCGACTTCAACCTGCCCGAGCGCTTCGAGCTCGAGTACCAGGCGGCCGACGGGTCCCGCCAGCGTCCGGTCATGATCCACCGGGCCCTGTTCGGTTCGATCGAGCGTTTCATGGGGGTGCTCACCGAGCACTACGCCGGCGCGTTCCCCGCCTGGCTCGCCCCCGTGCAGGTGCTCGCCGTCCCGGTCGCCGAGGCGTTCAACGACTACCTGTTCGACGTCGTCGACAAGCTGAAGGCCGAGGGCATCCGCGCGCAGGTCGACGCGGGATCGGACCGGTTCCCTAAGAAGATCCGGACCGCGAGCAAGGAGAAGGTGCCGTTCGTCCTCATCGCCGGCGGTGAGGACCAGGAGGCCGGCGCCGTCTCCTTCCGCTTCCGGGACGGCAGCCAGGACAACCAGGTGCCCGTGGACGAGGCCGTCCGCCGGATCGTGGAGGCGGTCCGCAGCAGGGAAGCCACCGTCTGATGGAGGACGCGGACAGCCGGGGGATGCCCGCGACCCCTCCGGGGGATGCGGCGGTGACGGACGACTTCGGGCTGGCGGGCGCGCCGGACGCCTTCCAGCGGCTGTGGACACCGCACCGGCTCGCCTACATCAAGGGAGGGCAGGACCAGGTCACGTCGGAACAGACCTGTCCGTTCTGCCGGGCGCCGCACCGGAGCGACGAGGAATCCCTCATCGTGCACCGCGGGACCCATGCCTTCGTGCTGCTCAACCTGTTCCCCTACAACGCCGGCCACCTCCTGGTCTGCCCCTACCGGCACGTGCCCGACTACACGGACATCGACGAGGCGGAGACCGCGGAGATCGCCGCCCTCACGCAGACGGCCATGCGTGTGCTGCGCAAGGTGTCCAACCCGTCGGGGTTCAATCTCGGCATGAACCAGGGCGTCACCGGGGGCGCCGGTATCGCCGCCCACCTCCACCAGCACGTCGTGCCGCGCTGGGGCGGTGACGGGAACTTCCTGCCGATCATCGCGCAGACGAAGGCGATCACGCAGACCCTCGGCGACGTGCATGCGCAGGTGGCGGCTGCCTGGCCGTCCGCGGCCGGGCCGGCGGGATCGGACGCCTGATGCTCAACCGATACGCGCGGGGATTCTTCACGGCCCTCTTCACGCCGCTGGCACGCCTGCTGCTGAGGTGGGGCGTGACGCCCGACGCCGTCACGATCGCGGGGACGGTCGGTGTCGCCGGCGGCGCGCTGGTGCTCTACCCGCTCGGCCAGCTGTTCTGGGGAACGGTCTTCATCACGCTGTTCGTGTTCTCCGACGTGATCGACGGGATCATGGCCCGGATGCAGGGCCGTGGAGGCCGGTGGGGGAGCTTCCTCGACTCGACGCTCGACCGCGTCGCCGACGGCGCGCTGTTCGCGGGTGTCGCGATCTGGTTCTTCACGGGTGGCGGGAACGCCGCGATCGCGGTCGCCGCACTCGCCTGCCTCGTGCTGGGCATGATCGTCTCGTACGCCCGCGCCAAGGCCGAGTCGCTCGGCTTCACGGCGAACGTGGGGCTCGCGGAGCGTGCGGAGCGACTCGTCTCCGTCCTGGTGGTCACCGGGCTGACGGGACTGGGCCTGCCCGAGGGTTTCCTGCTGGCCGTCCTCGTCGTCCTGGCCGCGGCAAGCCTCGTCACCGTCTACCAGAGGGTGCGGGCCGTCCATCGCCAGTCGCTGGAGGCCAGGCCCGCGTCCTGACCTCGCCGCCGGTACGGGACGGTCAGGACGCCGAGGCGAACGCCGGGCGAGCCGGGGCGTACGTCGCCGCGTGGCCGCGCAGGGGCGTCAGCGCCGAACCGAGCGCGGACAGGTATTCCGCCCTGCGCTTGGGCGAGACGCGCGAGATCGGAGCGGGCGCGGAGCCCGCTGTGTCGGAGTAGTGGGTCGCCAGGCCGTCCTGCAGCAGCCGGAGCGCCTCGGACTTCTGCTGGGAGACGGCCGAGTGGGTGGTCCCGAGCTCCGCTGCCACCTCGGTCACCGATCGTCCCTCGAAGAAGACCTCCTGGATGATGTGGCGCATGCGTGCGGGGAGATGGGCCACTGCGGCGCGGATGTGCCGGACCTGCTCGTCGGCCAGCAGCGATGCCTCGGGGAGCTGGTCGAGGCAGGGGACGATGTCGAGGACGGTCTCGTCGAGCGCCTGGACGGATCGCGCGGCGTCGCCGAGCGCAGCCTGGACCTCGTGCCGGCTGACGCCGAGCGTCATGGCGAGCTCGTCCGTCGTGGGCGTGCGCCCGAGGGAGGCGGCCAGCGTGTCCTGTGCAGCGATCGTGTCGCCGATCCGCCGTCGCGCGGACCGCGGAGCCCAGTCGTTGGACCGCATCTCGTCGGCGAAGGCCCCCGTGATACGGCGCCGGGCGTAGGCGCCGAAGGGCACGCCCAGGGTCGGGTCGAAGGAGTCCGCAGATGTGATCAGGGCGATGGCCCCGACCGACGCGAGGTCATCCCGCGAGAGATGCGTGGCGCGGGCGCACAGGGTCGAGACGAGGTACCCGACCAGCGGCAGGTTGTCGACGATCAGTTTTTCGCGTTCGCGAGAATTCATAGCAAGCTCCCCAGCTGCTCAGTGGCCGTGCGGCCCCGGATCGCTCCCGAAAGAGCGGCCGAGGACGGCAGGTGTCTTCTGAAAGCTATCAGCGGGCTCTCGTCACGACTGATCCGCTGGGCCAATCCTGCCCAAAGGCTGAGCTTCGACGGCAGGCGGTGGAGGCGGGCCCGCATCCTTCGCCGTTCCTTGCGCCGAAACCGATGATCCGGCCCCCGGTCGTGCGTCTAAGGGAGGACGACCCATCCACCAGAACAGGACACGCCATGACACCCGGGACAGGGTTCCTCCCGACCGATCTGCACATCGTCTCCGAGACGGACCTCCTCCTGCTGCAGCGCAGGACGGCTCCCTCTGCGCCGCTGCACCGGGCGGTGAGGACGCCGTCGTCGCCGTGGCCCGCCGGGGCACTCGATGCCGTGCTGGACGAACTGGAGCGGCGCGAGGTCTGCCCGGCGCGGCAGGCGGCCGGTGCGTGGCGCGGCTGAGGCCGGGCAGGACGGGACCGCGGGCGGTCCCGTCCTCCAGGTCGCTCAGGGCTTGCCCGCACCCGGCGCCGCACCGATGGACCACACGCGGGGAGGCACGGTCCCGTTGACGGAGTGGTCGCCGACGATCCTCGCCTTGAACACCCAGGGGTTGTGGTTGGCCGCAGTGCGCGCGTTCCGCCAGTGCCGGTCGAAGTTCTTCGACGTGCTGACGCCGGACGCAGCCAGCGCATTGAAGACGTCGGACGTGGCGCGGGTGGCGAGCGCCGACAGGACCACCTGCGCCTTGGCCGTCTCGAGTTCGGCGACGTCGTTCCGGCGCTCGTCCTCGACCTCGTCGGCCAGGAACGCGCCCTCGTAGGCGTGCTGCAGGGCCCGGGCGGCCCGCTCCACGGTGGCATCCGCGGCGTAGGCGGCGGCGGAGACCTCGCCGATGACCTGGAGGATCTGTGGATCGGCAGCGAACGACGGCGCATTCCCGTGGCTGAAGATCCTCGTGCGGTTCCGTACCTCTCGCGCGACGTCCCGCTCGGCCGCGGTGATGCTGCCCGCGAGGACGGCCAGCAGCACCGCCTGGTAGAAGGCCGTCTGGTACTTGAACCGGGTGTCGAAGTCGATGACGTTCCCGGCCTCGACGCGGGCGCGGTCGAAGGTGGACGTACCCGAGCCGGTGGTCTGCTGGCCGAAGCCGTCCCAGTCGTCCCCGTGCGTGACGCCCTCCTGGTGCGTGCTGACCACCGCGATGACCTTGACACCGTTGTCCGTCCGCTGGGCGAACGTGTCGATCCAGTCCGCGAAGATGCTGCCGGTCGAGTAGTACTTCGTGCCGCTGATGCGGAAGTCGCCGTGGGTGCTGCCCGGGTCCGGGCTCACCTTGGTGATCACGTCACCGATGGTGACGGTGCCGACCTCCGTCCAGGAGTTGCCCACGATCTCGCCGTCCACGAAGCGCTGGAGCCATACGTCGCGCTGGGGACCGGCGGACACGAGGCGGTCCTCGACGAACGCGAAGTGGGCGCGCAGCGCCTGGGGGATGTTCGAATCGGCGGCGGCCAGTTCGGTGAGGAGGCGGAACAGCTGCGGGAGCGAGGCGCCGAACCCGCCGGCGGCGACCGGTACCCGCAGCGCCCCGAATCCGGCGTCGATCAGGGCGCGGATCTCCTTCCGGGGGAGCTCGTGCTCCTGTTCGCGGCGCGATGCGCCGTCCGCGATGCGTGCGAAGAGGGGCCGGAAGCGGGCCGCGAGGAGTTCGTAGTCGGCGTCCGCGGTGGGATGGGTGTGCGTCAGGGTGGTCATGGTGGGCCTTCCGATCGGGCTGGGAGTGGGGCTGGGAGTGGGGCTGGGAGTGGGGCTGGGGGGAGAGGTGGCAGGACGGGAGCGGGGCGAGGAGATCAGGCGTGGACGGCGACCCGGGGGGCGGCCGCCCTCGCCGTACGGGAACCGGCGACGCCGGCGCCGACGAACAGTGCGCCGATGACGGCCGCGGCGGCGACGGCGGAGGCTCCGCCGGCCGGCCAAGCCCCGTTGAGGCCGAGGACGGCGGGGATCACGGTGCTGGCGGTTCCGACCAGGATCGCGCTCCAGCCGGTGACCCGGGCGAGGCGGACGGCGTCGAGGGCGAGGATCAGGAAGAACAGACCCCACAGCACCGCCCACGCGAGCCAGAGCACCGAGCCGAGCGGGTCGGTGTCCAGCGACGTGGCCGCGAAGACGACGGCGAGCACGGCGACGAGCCCGCAGAACCAGCCGACGCCGGCGGAGCCCAGGCCCGCGACGGAGCCGAGACCCACGTACAGGTAGGTGAGCCCGAAGAGGAAGATCCCGCTCGCCGTGCTGAACGCGGCAGGATCCGGCGCCCCGGTCGCTGCGACGACCGTTGCGAGGACGAGCTGGAGCACACCGACCGCGAGATTGAGGAATCCCGCGTCCCGTGGCGGGACCCGGCCGAGGAGGCCGAGTCCGTTGATCAGAAGGGCTGCTCCCGAGAGCAGCAGGCAGATGTACGACATGGATGTCCCATCGACGGGACGCGGAACCGCTGGAGGTCCGCGCCGTGCTTGCCCCGCGCTGATGCACGGGGCCGGATCTTCACCTGGGGCACCCCGCCACGGAGGGGGTTGCCGTCCGACGAGCCAGGGCTTCGCGTCGGAACTCTTGATCTGTGGCTCCGAGCGTAGGCGGCATATCGTCCGCTTTCCAGCAGGACGACGCGGCATTCCGCCGCGTGACGCCGTGTGACGCTGCCGCATCGCTGCCGGATCGCTGCCGTGCGCGGTCCCGCGCCGGGGTCCGGAGCCCGCGGGAACGGCCGGGACCGGGGCGGCGGCCGCGACCGGAAGGGCGTCCTGCGGCGGCGTATCATGAAGGGTCAGCTTTTATCTACCTTTAGGGGCAAGTCGTGTCCACCGTTGAAGACAATTCGGCAACCACAGCACAGACCGGCGGCAACCGGGTCAAGCGCGGGATGGCCGAAATGCTCAAGGGCGGCGTCATCATGGATGTCGTCACAGCAGAGCAGGCCCGCATCGCCGAAGACGCCGGTGCGGTAGCGGTCATGGCGCTCGAACGGGTTCCCGCGGACATCCGCGCCCAGGGCGGCGTGTCCCGCATGAGCGATCCCGACATGATCGACAGCATCATCGAGGCCGTCTCCATCCCGGTCATGGCCAAGGCCCGGATCGGCCACTTCGTGGAGGCGCAGGTCCTGCAGTCCCTCGGGGTCGACTACATCGACGAGTCCGAGGTCCTCACGCCCGCCGACTACGCGAACCACATCGACAAGTGGAAGTTCACCGTCCCCTTCGTCTGCGGTGCGACCAACCTCGGTGAGGCACTGCGGCGCATCACCGAGGGCGCTGCGATGATCCGCTCGAAGGGCGAGGCCGGCACCGGCGACGTCTCGAACGCTACGATGCACATGCGCACCATCCGCGCGGAGCTGAACCGCCTCTCCTCCATGGCCGAGGACGAGCTGTACGTCGCCGCGAAGGAACTCCAGGCGCCCTACGAGCTGGTGAAGGAGGTCGCCTCCGCCGGTCGACTCCCCGTGGTCCTGTTCACCGCCGGCGGCATCGCGACCCCGGCGGACGCGGCCATGATGATGCAGCTCGGCGCGGACGGCGTCTTCGTCGGCTCCGGCATCTTCAAGTCGGGCAACCCGGCCGAACGCGCCAACGCGATCGTCCAGGCGACCACGTTCCACGACGATCCGGACATGATCGCCAAGGTCTCGCGCGGTCTGGGCGAGGCCATGGTCGGCATCAACGTCGACGAGATCCCGCAGCCGCACCGCCTCGCCGAGCGCGGCTGGTAGCAGCACAGCACGGGCAGTGCAGAGGAACGCGGCCGGCAGCCCCCGGTCCTCTGCCGTTTCCCGCGGCGACGGCGTCAGTGCCTCGCGGGGCCTCGCGGTCCCCGAGGAGGTCCCCGAGGATGTCCTCGGCCGTCGCCCCGAACGCCCGGGCGCGGTCCCGCCGGGACCGGGCCCACGCACCTCCGACATCACCGTCGGCGGGGGGACGCGGCTCGGCTGTCATGCGTCCACCGTCGGGCCGCAGCCGGTCAGAGGTGCAGCGCGTAGGTCCTGCCGCGGCCGAGCAGTGTGAAGCCCCGCTTCGAGAAGAACTCGTAGCCCTGCGGTGTGGCGTTGACGGCGAGGTCCACCGCACCGGCCTGCAGTGCGGCCCGCGCCGTGGCGCTCAGCAGGGCCGTGGCGAGCCCGCGCCGCTGGTGGTCCGGGAGCACCTCGAGGTTGCGGACACCGCCGAGGCGTCGCAGGCCCGTGACGCCGGACGGGTAGAACGAGTACGCGGCTCCGGAGATGCTGCCGCCTTCCCCACTCCGTGTCACGGCATGCCACGCCTGCCGCGGCTGGGAGCGGACCACCCGCAGCTCCTGTTCCAGCGGACCCGAGTAGTCGGGTACGTCGGTGGCGAGGACGGCGTGGTCGTCCCCGGGCACGACCACGGCGGCCGCGGGTGCCGCCATCCACCAGGGCTGCCAGCTCGGACCGAATCCCAGACCGGCGAGCTCGACGGGGTCCACCGCGCCGTTGAGCCAGACCCGGACCGAGGAGGCGCCGAGCCGCACCCCCTCGGCCAGGGCGGGCCGCACGGCGTGCGCGCTCACGGACTCCGGGAACATCATCCCCAGTTCGCGTCGCGCGGGCAGCCACACCCACGTGGAGCCGTGCGTCGAGAAGGTCCTCCCGCCCGTCGCCGTGGCCAGCGCCGCGGACCAGGCGGCCTGCAGCCGCTGGCACTGGGCGATGGTCACCATGCGGCTGGACCGCCGGCAGGGCCGGTCATGCGAGCCCGCGGCGGACGAGCAGCGGCTCGAGGTCGGCGTCCCGGCCCCGGAAGACGCGGAACGCCTCCAGCGGATCGATGCTGTTGCCCCGCGACAGCAGCTCCCGCCGGAAGTGGTCCCCGTTGGCGCGCGTCAGGCCGCCCGAGGACTTGAACCACTCCACGGTGTCGGCGTCGAGCATCTCGCTCCAGATGTAGGCGTAGTAGGACGCCGCGTACCCGCCGGCGAAGATGTGCTTGAAGTAGGAGGTGCGGTACCGCGGCGGAACGGGCGCGAAGTCGACGCCGGCATCGGCGAGGGCCGAGGCTTCGAAGGCCAGCGGGTCCTCGACGACCGTGCCCGGCGGGATCGAGTGCCAGGCCAGGTCCAGCAGGGTGGCACCGAGGTAGGCGGTCGTCTCGAATCCCTCGCCCCAGGCGCCGGCGGCGTGGATGCGGTCGATGACGTCCTGGGGGAGCGGTTCGCCCCTCTCGTGGTGACGGGCGTAGTTCGCGACGATCTCCGGCCAGAGGATCCACATCTCGTTGACCTGCGACGGGTACTCCACGAAGTCGCGCGGCACCGACGTGCCGGAGAACAGTGGGTAGGTGACGTCGGAGAACAGGCCGTGCAGTGCGTGGCCGAACTCGTGGAACATGGTGACCACCTGGTCGTAGGACAGCAGGGTGGGCTCGCCCGCCGCGGGACTCGAGATGTTCAGGTTGTTGATGACGACGGCGCGTGTGCCCTGGAGCCGCGACTGGTCCACGAAGGAGTTCATCCAGGCACCGCCGCTCTTGGTGTCGCGGGTGTAGAAGTCGCCGAGGAACAGGCCGAGGCCCGAGCCGTCCTCGTTGAAGACCTCCCACACCCGCACATCGGGGTGGTACCCGAGAAGGTCGGGGCGCTCGGTGAACGTGAGACCGTACAACCGGGTCGCGGCGTAGAACACTCCGTCCTGCAGGACGCGCTCGAGTTCGAAGTAGGGGCGGAGGGCGTCCAGGTCGACGTCGAACTTCGCCTTCCGGACCTTCGAGGCGTAGTAGGCCCAGTCCCACGGTTCGATCGGATGGCCTGCCTCGGCCTCCAGCTCTGCGGCCTCGGCCCGGGCATTGCGCACGGCGGGGGCCGCGAGTTCGCGCATCCGGTCCATGATCGCGTCCAGCGACGGGGCGGTCTGGTTGTCGGTCGCTGCCGCGGCGTGCGTGTCGAAGCCGAGCAGGGCTGCGCGCTCGGCGCGCAGGGTCGCCATGCGGGTGGCGATCGCGAGGGTGTCGGCGTCGTTGCCGCGTGCGCCGCGGTCGACGGCGGCCTCGTGCAGGCGACGGCGGACCTCCCTGTCGGTGAGTGACTCGAGTGCCGGCTGCGCCGTCGGGAGGATCAGTGTCAGGAGGTACCTGCCGTCGTGGCCCGCGTCGGTCGCCGCCGTGGCCGCAGCGGAGATCGCGTCCGCGGACAGTCCGTCGAGGTCGTCGGCGGAGTCGAGCAGCAGGGCGGAGTCGTTGGTGTCCTTCAGCAGTTTCTGCGAGAACTCGGTGCTGAGGGCCGAGAGTTCGGAGTTGAGCCGGCGGAGCGTCGCCTGCGCGTCGTCGTCGAGTTCGGCTCCCGCCCGCACGAAGCTGCGGACGTACTCCTGGACGAGGCGCGTGGACTCGCCGTCCAGGCCGTCGAGCGGCACCTGACGGAGGCGTTCGAACAGTGCGCGATTGAGCTTGATGTTGTCCTCGTGCTCCGCGAGGCGGGGGGCGACCTGCTGCTCGAGGCCCTGGATCGCGTCCGTCGCATGGCTGACGGAGTTGCTGAAGAACACGCGCGAGACGCGGTCCAGGGTGCCGCCCGCCTGTTCGAGCCGCAGCACGGTGTTGTCGAACGTGGGTGGTTCGGCGGTGTCCGTGATGGCGTCGATCTCGGCGAGGTGTTCGGCGAAACCCGCGTCGAAGGCCGGCAGGTAGTGCTCGTCCCGGATGGCGGCGAACGGCGGCAGCTGGTAGTCGAGGGTGCTTGGCGCGAGGAAAGGGTTGCTCATGGGAACTAACTTTTGCACGTCGTCGCTCATCCGTGCACTACCTGCGGGCTCGTCCGCACTCCGTCCGCGTGCCGCCGTACTGCGTCAGATGGGCCGGAGCTCGCGGTACCGGGCGTCGATGGACGATGACACGGCGGCGCCGAGCAGGAGCAACCGCATGGTCCGCTCGGTGGCCTCGATGAGCAGTTGCTCGCCGTTCGCGACGGCGTCCGCCAGGTTCATCGGGATGGTCATGATGGAGGCGATCGCGTCGATGCCGATATCGTGCACGTCCGGGGCGCCCTTCCCGAGGGAGCCCGCCAGTGCCAGGACGGGTACGCCGGCGAGCTGGGCCCTGCGCGCGACGACGGCGGGTACCTTTCCGTTCGGTGTCTGGAAGTCGATGGCGCCCTCGGCCGTGATGACGAGGTCCGCCCCGCGCATGAGCGCGTCGAGGTCGAGTCCGGCGAGACCGCTGTCGATCAGGGCCTCGAAGCGTGGCACCAGCCGGGCGCCGACGGCGGCGAGCCCGGCACCGAGGCCGCCGGACGCCCCCGTCCCCGGCCCGGTCCGGTAGTCCGTCCCGGCGGCGAGCCCGTCACGTTCGAGGACCCTCGCCCACTGGCGCATGGCCTTGGCGAGTTCCTCGACCTGCCGGGGCGAGGCTCCCTTCTGCGGTCCGAACACGCGGGCGACGCCGGTCTTGCCGCACAGCACGTTGTGCTGGTTGCACGCCAGGACGATCGTCGCCTCGTGGACGGCTGGATGCAGGCCGGAGAGGTCGAGCCGCTCCGCGTCGATCAGGGCGGAGCCGCCGAAGGGGAGGTCCCGCCCCTTCCCGTCGAGGACGCGCGCACCGAGCGCCTGGAGCGCCCCGGCGCCTCCGTCGCTCGTCCCGGAGTCCCCACACCCCACCACGATGGTGCGGATGCCCTCGTCGAGCGCCGCGCGGATCAGCTCACCCACGCCGTAGGTGGTCGTGGCTCCGGGGTCGCGGAGTTTTCGCGGCACGAGGCGGAGCCCGGCGGCGGCGGCCATCTCGACGACGGCCGTGCCGGTGGCGCTTCCGCCGAGCCTCGCATAGTGCGATTCGACCGGCGCGCCGACCGGTCCTGTGACGTTCACCGGCACGAGGACGCCGTCCGTCGCGGCCGCGAGGGTCGCGGCCGTCCCTTCGCCGCCGTCCGCGATCGGCACGGCAGTGACCTGCACCCCCGGGAGGACCCGCCGGACGCCCGCGGCGATGGACCGGGCCACCGTCTCCGCGTCGAGGGACTCCTTGAAGCCGCTGGGTGCGATGAGGATGCGCTGGGGGACTGCCATGGTGGTTCTCCTTCGGGTAGGACGGGCGATGGAACGGGTCGTCAGGGGAAGAGCGGCAGGCCGAGGAGCGGCCAGACCAGGAAGCTGAAGAGCAGCACCAGGGCCACGTTGACGGGCGCCAGGAGCGATGACAGCCGGAGGAGGTCCTTCGGCGTGTAGGTCTCGACGCCGTCCACCGCGGCGAACATCGCCACGGGCTTCGCGGAACTCGTGAGGGTGTGGCAGAAACCCGCAGCCGCCGTCGAGGCGAATGCCGCTGCCATGGGTTCCACCCCGACGGCCGGTGAGAGGGCGATCACGACGGGGATCAGGACGGCCGACCGCGCCGACCTGCTCTGGATGACGAGGTGGGCGACGGTGGAGAGGAGCACCACGAGGACCACGAAGAGGGGGGCCGCTGCCGCTCCCAGCGAACGGATGGGCCCCAGCACGCCGCTCGCCAGCCAGTCGGCCGCTCCGGTGGAGACGAGGGCGTTGCCGAGAGCCAGCGTCGCGGCCATGAAGAGCAGCAGGGACCACGGCACCGATTTCAGTCCCTTGGCGAGGTCCACCGAGCCGTAGCTCGGCGACGCCGCGACGAGGGCGCCGATCAGCGCGACGAGGGCGGGATGGAGCCCGTGCAGCGGCTCGGTGCACCACAGGACGACGACGGCGCCCAGCAGGAGCGCGGCACGGGACTCGGCGACAGTCAGCGGACCGGTGACGGGGGTGTCGGAGTGCTCCTCGAGGGCGGCGACATGGATCCGCAGGCGTTCGCCGCGCTCGGCGGCGGTGGTGAACATGCGCAGCACGATCTCGGCGCAGAGGTGGGATGCGACCAGGGCGAGGGGCAGGCCGAGAAGGAGCCACGTGGCGAAGTCGAAACTGCTGCCCGTCGCGGTCTCGAGGATCTGGCTGGTGATGAGGTGGGCGCCGGCCCCGAGGAAGGACCCGACCGCGGAGAGGAGGATCACCGACGGGAAGAGGATCGCCAGGGTTTTGACGAGCGCGACGCGGCCGGCGAGTGCCTGCCTCAGTGCCAGGAACACCGGCAGGGCCAGCGCGGCGCGCCCGGACGTCGAGGGGACGGCGAAGGTGGTGACGACGAGGGCGAGGGTCGTCAGGTGTGCGAGTTGCCGCGGTGTCGTCGCGCCCGTGATGATGAACGCTGCCCCGCGGTTGGCCAGTCCCGAGGCGCGGACACCTGCGGCGATGACGAACGCGGCGAGGAGCAGCCAGATGGTCTCCTCGCCCAGGGTGGAGAAGAGCTCCCCGGTCTCCATCGTCCCGGTGAGGACCAGGACGGTCGCCGCGCCGAGCGCGATGTACGTGTCGTCGATCGAGGTGAAGATCCAGAGCCACACCGCCAGCACGAAGACCATGAGCGTGACCGCGCCCTGCGGGGACAGGCCTGCGTCGGGTTGCCGGGCGGCGAGGACGACGGCGGCGGCGATCGTGAGTCCGACGGTGGCGGCCACCGACCGGATGACGAGGGAGCGTCGGGCAGCGGCCCGTGCGCCGGCATCGGTGACGGGCGGGGTGCCGGGCGCCTTCGCCGTCCGTGGCGGCGCGGTGGAGTGCTCGACCAGGGTCATGGCAGCCGGTATCCTGCTCCGCGGATCGTCTCGATCCGCTCTGCGCCGATCTTCCGGCGCAGGGCACGGACGTAGACGTCGACGACGTTCGAGCCCGGATCGAATCCGTAGCCCCACACCTGGTTGAGGAGCTGCTCGCGGGAGATGACGCGGTCGGGGTGCCTCAGGAAGACCTCCAGGATCGCGAATTCGCGCGACGTCAGCTCGACGGCGTCGTCCCCGATGCGTGCCCGCCTGGAGTGGAGGTCCAGCGACAGGCCCTGATGCTCGATGACGGTGCCGGCTGTCATGGGTGCACGGTCCGTGAGGCGCAGGCGGATACGCGCGAGGAGTTCCGCGACGTGGAACGGTTTCGTGACGTAGTCGTCGGCACCGCCCTCGAGCCCCGCCACCGTGTCCGGGACGCTGTCCCTCGCGGTCAGGACGATCACGGGTGTCGGCACGCCCTCCCCCCTGATCTGGGCGAGGACCTCGAACCCGTCCATCAGGGGGAGTCCGATGTCGAGGATGATGAGGTCGAAACCGGCGGCACGGGCGAGGAAGAGCGCCGTCTCGCCGTCCGCGGCATGTTCCGTGGAGTAGCCGGCCGCGTGCAGGCCCTTCTGGATGAAGGAGGCGACGCGGGGGTCGTCCTCGGCGATCAGGATGCGGCTCATGGTGTCTCCTGCGGTGTCGGTCGTAGGATGGCCCGCGGGGGCGGAGCGGGCTGGGAGATGGTCGACGGCTTGTTCCCTGTGGTCTGCCGGCCGGTCGTCGTGCCCCTGCCCGGGGGGAGGGTCCCCGGCGGCTGGAGGGGCGGTCCCGACGCAGGATCGACCCGGAGCCTCGCGGGTGCCGGCAGGAGGAGCCCGAACGTGGCACCGCGGCCCGGTTCGCTGCGCACCCAGGCGGAGCCGTCGTGCCCGTCCGCGATGGCCCGCACGATGGACAGCCCCAGTCCCGCACCCCCGCGCGCTCCGCCGGTCCGCAGCCTGTCGGCCGGCAGCGCGTTCGCCGAACCGTGCTCGAAGCGTTCGAAGATCACCGCGGCCTCGTCCTCGGTCACGCCGGGGCCGGAGTCCTTCACCCAGATACGCAGCCGCCGGTCGGTACCGGCACCTTCGAACGCGGAACCGAGGCTGATGTCGGTGCCGTCGGGCGTGTACTGCACGGCATTGGCTCCCAGCTGGAGCACCGCCTGGGTGACGCGCTGGCTGTCCAGCGCGACCGTCCCTTCGGCGACCTCCATGAGGAGCCATCGCCGGTCGCCGAGTGCCTGCATCTTCGCTTCGAGGTCGAGCATCAGCTCGGCGACGTCGGTCGGGGCGGGCTGGACGAAGTCGGGGCGCTCTGCCTTGACCAGCAGAAGGAGGTCGGAGACGATCCTCGCCATCCGGGACAGCTCGCCGTCCACGAGGGTCAGGGTGGCCGCACGGCCCTCCGGGTCGTCGTCGATCAGTTCCAGGTGCCCGCGGATCACGGTGATCGGCGTCCTCAGTTCGTGGCTGGCGTCGTCGATGAAGCGTCGCTGCGTGACGTACGCCTGCTCGAGGCGATCCAGCATGTCGTTGAACGTGACCGCGAGCGCGGCGACGTCGTCGCGGCCCTGGACCGGCACGCGTGCGGTGAGATCGGACTCGGTGATCTCGGTGGCCACGCGCCTCACGTCCCGGACGGGCCGCAGGATCTGGCCTGCCACCAGCCACGCGATCCCGGCGGTGAACAGCAGACCGCCGAGCGCGACGAAGAAGATCACGGTCACGGTCTCCTGCACCTGCTCGTACCCTCCGCGCGGGAACGCGGCGACCACGAGTGTCCCGGACTCGGTACCGGCCTGTACCTCGACCTTCCCCCACCGCATGGGCCCCGCCGCCGTCTCGCGTACGCCGGACGCGGCCGGGTCCGTCCGCAGCTCCTCCAGCAGCGCCGTGTCGGAGGGCAGCCGGTATTCGTCGTTGTTGCCGCGTCCATCGGACCCCAGGTACAGCACCTCGCCCCCGGTCACTCCGAGGATCACCTCGCCGGCGGAGGCGTTCTGGCGGGACAGATAGCGTTCCAGCAGCTCGCTGACCGACGAGTACGGCTGCGCCGTGAGTGGATCCACGGCCTCCGCCGCGAAGGTGGTGAACTCCTGCGCTTCCTGGACGACGTCGTCGTTGGCATCCCGATCGACGCCGGCGATCAGCAGGGAGCGGACGGTGACGAGCAGCGCCAGGAGGGCCAGGGCCGTGGTGAGCACGATCCAGCCCACGATGCGCCATCGTGCGGAGACGGCCGAGCCACCCACGGGCCGGATCGTCCGCCCCGCGGTCGCTGATCCCGCGGCGGGCCTCGAGCCCGGAGCAAGTGGTTGCAGCCCCATCAGTCCTGGCCGTCCTGGCTCGTGGCGTCGTCGTCGATTTCGTCGGGTCCTTCGTCCTCCCCGTCGTCGTCGAACACCTCGCGCTCCACCAGCCCGGGGGTGCCCTGGCCCGGCGCGGGTGCAGGCGCCGGTGGGGCGGCGGGTACGGGTGCAGGCGCCGGTGGGGCTGCTGGTGCGGGGACAGGGGCAGGCTCGGGCGCGGGCTGGAGCGTGGGGGCCGGGCTGGCAGAGGGCGCCGGTGCGGCCGGCGGTTCCGGGGTCGGCACGGACCCTGAGGGCTCATCGGTCGCGGTCGTCCGGGTGTCCTTCCCCCCGGTCGGAGCGAGCTCCACGACGACGGTCTGCGGATCCACCGAAGGGATGTCGGCGGGGCGGCTCAGTTCCTGGCTCCCGACCGCGAGGAGTGCCGGCACCGCGAGCAGCCCTGCTGCAGCGAGGATGCGGGGGCCAAGAGCCATGGGGTTCTCCTTGTGGTCGTGCGGATGGGTCGGAACGGGGGCGGATCGGGACGGTACCGGGCCGCCGGCGTCGGAATCCCCGTCGCCGTACCTACTCTGGCGCACGCAGGTGAGGTCGTCGTGAATACTGCATGAGGACTTCTTCATCTTCGCCGCCCGGACGCTGCCGCCGGTCCTGCGCCCGGACGCTGCCGCCGGTCCTGCGCCCGCGCCACGCGGCCCACCGGCCGGCGCTCCCATATACTCCGAACATGCCGAATCCGTGCCTCGACCGCAGCAGTCCTGCCCAGCAGCCCGCCCGCGAGCAGAGCGGACGCGCTCTGTGAGCGGCGGTCTCGTCGCCCTGCTGGACGACGTCGCAGCCCTCGCCCGCATCGCAGCCGCCTCGGTGGACGACGTCGCCGCCGGCGCCGCCAAAGCGGGGGCGAAGGCCGCCGGCGTGGTGATCGACGACGCCGCCGTCACCCCGCAGTACGTCTCCGGCGCCGATCCCTCCCGCGAGCTGCCGATGATCAAGCGGATCTTCTGGGGCTCGCTGCGGAACAAGCTGCTGATCATCCTGCCCGCCCTGCTGCTCGTCAGTGCGTTCATCCCGGGCATCATCCCGTTCATCCTCATGCTCGGCGGCACCTACCTCTGCTACGAGGGTGCGGAGAAGGTCTGGCACAAGATCCGCGGCCACCACGAGTCCAAGCAGGCGCCGGCGGTGGAGCGGGGGCCGGAGGCGGAGGCCAGGGTCACCAAGGGCGCCATCACCACCGACTTCATCCTCTCCTGCGAGATCATGGTCATCTCGATGAACGAGGTGTCCGACGAGTCCCTGGTGGCCCGGGCGCTCATCCTGATCGTCGTCGCGCTCGCCATCACGGTGCTCGTGTACGGCGCGGTGGCGCTGATCGTCAAGATGGACGACATCGGCCTGCACCTGACCACCAAGGACTCGGAGGGCTCGCAGCGCCTCGGCCGGATGCTCGTGAAGGGCATGCCCGGAGTGCTGGCGGCGATCACCCTCGTCGGGACGGTCGCGATGCTGTGGGTGGGCGGCCACATCATGCTGCAGGGTGCCTACGACCTCGGCTGGCATGCGCCGTACGACCTGGTCCACGTGCTCGAGCACCCGTTCGTCGGTGTCCCCGTGGTCGGCGGTCTCCTTGCATGGCTGGTGAACACCCTCTGCTCGGCCGTCCTCGGACTGGCCTGGGGTGCCCTGGTCCTCGTCGTCGTGCACCCCCTGCTGGGACTGCTGCCCTCGAGCAGGAAGAAGGGCGGCCACGAAGAGGGCGACCTCCGCGCCGCCATCGCCGGCCACAAGTCGGCGGGACGCGAACGACCGCACACCTGATAACCGGTCGTCGGCGAATTCCCGCGAATTCCCGCGAATTCCGGCGAGTTCCGGCGCGTTCCGGCGGGTTCCTGCGGGTCGGCCGGCAGGCGGCTGGTCGCGCCGTCGGGCGGGGGTGTCGTTCGTGCCCCGACCGGTCCTGGGACGGCAGGTGACCGGCACCAGCCGAGAGCGATGGGGACCGGGACGGCGAGGACGGCCGGGACGGCAGAGCGTCCCGGGAACCGCTCCCGGACGCCGGGTCGCCGGGCAGGAGTGCCTGTAGTGTTCGCCTATGCCGGAAACAGCACTGGAATGGAAACTGGAAGTCGTCGTGCTCCCGAGCGCCGACCTCGACCGCTCGCTCGCGTTCTACCGCGACCGGGTCGGCTTCGTCCTGGATCACGACGTGAAGCCTGCGCCGGGCGTCAGGATCGTCCAGCTCACGCCCCGGGGATCCTCGTGTTCGGTGGTCCTGACCGAGGGCATGGGGTCCGACGCCGGCCGACCCGTCTCCGGCCTGCAGCTCGTGGTGCGTGACGTCGAACTGGCCCGCGCGGAACTGGTGGAGCGCGGCGTCGCCGTCGATCCCGTCACCCGGATGGGTGAGGGTGACGCGTCCGCCTTCATCTACTTCTCGGACCCGGACGGCAACGGCTGGGCCGTGCAGGAGATCCGGAACCGAGGGGACTGGCTCCCCTCGTAGGTCCTCGGCCCTCCGCCCGGGCGACGCACCGGACCCTTCCCCGCACCTCCGGGACCTCGCCGGTCAGGCCGCCGGTCAGGCCGGCGGGCTGTACAGCTGGAGGTCGTTGCCCTCGCTGTCCTTGAACGGCAGGATCCGGCCCCAGGGGTACTCGCTGATCTCCCCTTCGATCGACGCGCCACCGCGCGCGGCGATGCGCTGCACCTCGTCCTCGATGGAACCCTCGGGCGAGAAGCTGATGACGGCGCCACCGCCCGATCCGCCGTGGGTGTTCTCCCGGGCGTTGAGACCGATGGTCAGGCCACCGGCGTCTATCTCCGTCCAGTCGGTGTCCTGCATCGTCACGCTGAGACCGAGGGTGTCGCGGTAGAAGGCGACGGCCCTGTCCATGTCCTCGACGGGTACCCAGACTGCTGCAATTCCCTGTGCCATGGCGCTCCTTTCGCGGACCGCGTGCGGCGGTCCGACGGCTCGCGGGCCCTGACCGGGCCCGTCGCACCGAACGTTACCGGCACCACCCGCCGGGCTTCCCGGTCGGCCCGGGGCCTTGACGGGCCCGCCGGGATGCTGTCCCGGCTACCGCGGTCTCGCGCCGGCGTGCTGCCGGGCGAGCTCGGCCAGGGAGTCGTCGACGCCGTCGTCCTGGAACGAGCCGAACCGGCGTTCCGCGGCGGTGCGCAGCAGGAAGTCGGCGATCGCGGGATTCTTCGGCAGCAGGGAACCGTGGAGGTAGCTCGCCACGATGTTCCGATGGCGGGCGCCCTCGTGGTTCTCCTCCGCATTGTTGCCCGCCCCCTTGACCACTGTCGCCAGGGGCCTCAGTCCGCTCCCGAGGAAGGTCTGCCCGCTGTGGTTCTCGTAGCCGTGGATCTCCCCGAACTCGTCGCTCCGCGCGACGACGTTGCCGATCAACCGTTCGGTCCCGCCGCGTGTCTCCAGGTCGAGGACGCCGATGCCGGGGATGACGGTGCCGTCGTGCGTGCGGAAGACGTTGCCGAAGAGCTGGTAGAGGCCGCAGATGAGGAGCATCGGGGTGCCGTCCTCGGCCAGCTCCCGCAGGCGGGGGGCGATGGCCTGCAGATCGTCCTGGATCACGACCTGCCCGCTGTCCTGGCCGCCGCCGCCGACGATGATGTCGACGTCCTCCGGGAAGGCGTCCCCGGCGTTGTGCTCGAGGATCTCGGCCCCGTAGCCTCGCCACGCGAGGCGCTGCTTGAGGACGAGGACGTTCCCGTAGTCGCCGTAGATGTTCATCTCCCGCGGGTACAGCTGCAGGATGCGCAGGGAGCCCTTCGACGGATCGGCAGGGGCCTCCGTCAGCGAGCTCGCGGATGGGGCGTCACTCATCAGGAGACCACCTCGACCTTCGTGATCTTGGACAGTTCGCGGCGGACCGCGAGCATGGCGGTGTAGGTGCAGAAGATACGCTTCGGGCGCCCTGCCGACATCCGGACGAACTCCCTGAGCGCGTCGGTGATGTCGGGCTCGACGGCGCCGACCCGGACGTCGTCGTACTTGAGCCGGAGCGCCATGTCGTAGGCGCGGACGCCGCTGACGACGTCCACGCCGCCGAGGCCCAGGGAGTCGAAGTCGACGTCCCACAGCCAGGACATGTCGCGGCCGTCGGCGTAGTTGTCGTTGATGGCGATCATGGTCGCGCAGCCGGCGGGGTCGAAGGACTTCAGCCCCAGCCGGAAACCGCTCGGGTTCTTGACGAGCACCAGTTCGAGCGCCTGCCCGTCGACCACGAGGCTCTCCCCGCGACCGAAGGCGGGTTCGACGGCGGCCAGCGACGAGAACAATCTCGCGGTGTCGGCCGTCCCGCCCAGGACCGCCCGGGCCGCCGCGAGGGCCGCCGCAGCGTTGAAGATGTTGTAGACGCCGCGGAGGCGGAGGTCGGTCCGGGTGGTCGTACCCGCGACCTCGAACTCCGCCGAGTTCCCGTCCACCGAGCGCAGCACCACGTCCGCGGGCAGGGCCGACGCCGGCGCGGTGCACTCGGCACCGCGCAGTTCGTCGTCGTTGGGAAAGGTGCTCCTCAGCGACGCGTCGAGGCCGAAGTAGACGACCTCGGTCGCCGGTACGGACGAGGCGAGGCCCGCGACGCGGGGGTCCTCACGGTTGAGGACGACGGTCCCCGTGGTGGCGAGGGCGATGCGCTCGAGCAGGCGTGTCGTGGCATCGATCTCGCCGAAGCGGTCGAGCTGGTCGCGGAGGACGTTCAGGAGCAGCGAGTGCCGGGGTGGGACGAGCTTCACGAAGTGCACGGCGTGCGCCTCGTCGAGCTCGAGCACGGCGACGTCGGCCTTCAGGCGTCCACGCCAGTCGACTTCGCCGAGCAGCGCGGCGGCGACGCCGCGGGTGAAGTTGCTGCCCGTCCGGTTGGTGAAGACGCTCAGGCCCTGGCCCTCGAGCAGCTCGACGACCATCTTGGTGGTGGTGGTCTTGCCGTTCGTCCCGCTCACGACGACGACGCCGTGGGGGAGGCCGGAGAGCGCCCGGCCCATGAAGCCGGGGTCGAGGCGCTCGACCACGAGGCCGGGGAACGCGGAGCCGCCGCCGCGCAGGCGCGAAGCGACGCGCACGGCCTTGCCCACGAGGACTGGAAGGGGATTCATGGCTACAAATTATCGCAGGCCGGCCCGCCTTCCCGGGACGCGGCGGGGAGGCGCTGCTCACGCCGGCCCTCCGGCGGCGGCAGGACGGTGCCGGCGACCTAGAATTGAGGGATGACCTCCCCGTCCTTCTCGGCCCCCCTGCCCACGTCGGGCGCCGCTCCGTCCGCCGCCTCCGACCACGCCACGGTCCGCGCTGCCGCCGGTACGACGACGGTCCGCACGGACGTCGTCGTCGGAGTGCTCGCGGTCCAGGGTGACGTGCGCGAGCACATCGCGACCGTCACCTCGCTGGGCGGGCGCGCCGTGCCCGTCCGGCGGCCCTCGGAACTCGCAGCGATCGACGGCCTGATCATCCCCGGCGGCGAGTCCACGACGATGGACAAGCTCACCCGCACCTTCGGCCTGGCGGACCCGCTGCGGGACCTCATCGCCGGCGGCCTGCCCGTCTACGGCTCGTGCGCCGGCATGATCCTGCTGTCCGACGTCATCGCCGATCCATCGGTGGACCGGCTCGGCAATCCGCAGCAGACGCTCGGCGGGCTCGACATGGTGGTGCGGCGCAACGCCTTCGGCCGCCAGCGGGAGTCCTTCGAGACCGACCTCGCCTTCGCGGGCCTCGCAACGACCGGCAGTGCTGCGGGAGGCGACCCCGTGCGGGCCGTCTTCATCCGCGCGCCGTGGGTGGAGAAGGTGGGCGACGGCGTCGAGGTGCTCGCGCAGGTGCCCGCCGGGCAGGCTCCACAGCCGGGCCCGGCCGCCGGCACGTCCACCAGCCCGGGCGGGGCGGCGGGGGACGATGGTGCCGGCGGGGCGTCCGAGTTGGAGCCGGTCGCTAGAATTGTCGCAGTGCGTTCAGGGAACCTGCTGGCCACGAGCTTCCATCCGGAGGTCACGGGGGAGCGGCGGGTCCACGAACTGTTTATTCGGATGATCAGAGGAGAAGCATAAGCATGTCGGGGCACTCCAAGTGGGCAACCACCAAGCACAAGAAGGCGGCGATCGACGCCAAGCGCGCGAAGTCCTTCGCCAAGCTGATCAAGAACATCGAGGTCGCCGCGCGGGCCGGCGGGGCCGACGTCGCGGGTAACCCCGGCCTCGAGCTGGCCGTGTCGAAGGCGAAGAAGACCTCCGTGCCGATCGACAACATCAACCGTGCCGTGAAGCGCGGCGCCGGCCTGCTCGGCGAGGCCGTCGACTACCAGACCATCATGTACGAGGCCCGTGGGCCCCAGGGCTCGGCCCTGCTCATCGAGTGCCTCACGGACAACAAGAACCGCGCGGCCTCCGAGGTGCGCCTCGGGATCAGCCGCAACGGCGGGACCATCGCGGATCCCGGTTCCGTGGCGTACCTGTTCGCGCGCAAGGGCGTCGTCACGCTGCCGAAGAACGGACTCACCGAGGACGAGCTGCTGCTGTCGGTCCTCGACGCGGGAGCGGACGAGGTCAAGGAGTCCACCGACACCTTCGAGATCGTCTCCGACCCGCAGGACCTCCGGGCCGTGGTGGCGGCGCTCGATGAGAGCGGCATCGAGTACGAGACCGACGAGGTCGAGTTCGTGCCGTCGATGCAGGTGGACCTCGACGCCGACGGCGGCCGCAAGTTCCTCAAGCTCGTGGACGCCCTGGAGGAGCTCGACGACGTCCAGAACGTCTACTCGAACGCCAACCTCTCGGACGACGTCCTGGGTGAGCTCGAGAACGACGACTGACATCGCACCGCTCGGCATCGCAGGACCGGTGACACCGTGACGTACCGCGTCATGGGCGTGGACCCGGGGCTGACGCGCTGCGGCCTCGCCGTCGTCGACATCGAGCCGAACCGGCGCTCGACGCTCGTCGCCGTCGGCGTCGTCGGTACGGAGGCGGGCAGGAGCCTCGACGAGCGGCTCCTGGTCATCTCGGAGGCCGTCGACTCGTGGCTGGACCTGCACGAACCGCAGGCCCTCGCCGTCGAGCGCGTGTTCAGCGGAACCAACATCAGTACCGTCATGGGTACCGCGCAGGCGTCCGGGGTCGTCATCGTGGCCGCCGCGCGCCGGGGCATCCCGGTGGCCCTCCACACGCCCACCGAGGTCAAGGCCGCCGTCACGGGGAACGGGCAGGCGGACAAGGTCGCCGTCACGAAGATGGTGACCAAGATCCTGCGCCTGGAGACCGCGCCGAAGCCGGCCGACGCCGCCGACGCGCTCGCGCTCGCGATCACGCACGCCTGGCGGAGGGGAGTGGGCCTGCAGGGTGCTGCGGCGTCCGGCGGGTCCGTCACGCCCGCCCAGCGGATCTGGGCCGAGGCGGAAGCCCGCGCCCGACGTCGCTAGCCGGTCCGGGCCTACGCTGCCCGAACCCCGGCACGGTGCCTCGATCGCCGTCGACCGGCCCTGCAGCCGCTCCGCACCGGAGCGGATACGCCCTTCCCGGTGTGGCGGGGTCGCCCCTGCGCGGAGAGGCCGGTACGGTTGACGATTAGAACGTATGTTCGACGCCGGGTGACAGCCCGGCCTGCCCCTTCCCACTCGTGCCCCTGGAGACCCTCATGATCAGTTCCCTGCGCGGGACAGTGACCCACGTGGGCCTGCACTCCGCCGTTATCGACGTCAACGGCTTCGGCATGCAGGTCCAGGCCACGCCGCAGACCCTTGCCGGGCTGCGCGTCGGGGCCGAGGCGACGGTCGCCACCGCGATGATCGTGCGCGAGGATTCCATGACGCTCTTCGGTTTCGAGGACGCCGATCAGCGCGAGGTCTTCGAGACCCTCCTGGCGGTCAGCGGCGTGGGCCCCCGCCTCGCCCTCGCCGTCCTCGCCGTCCACGCACCGGACGCGATCCGGGTGGCTGCGTCCTCGGGCGACGACAAGGCGTTCAGCAAGGTGCCCGGCATCGGCCCCAAGGGTGCGCGGCGCATCGTGCTCGAACTCGCCGGGAAGCTCGTACCCCTGGAGTCGAAGCCGGGCGTCTCCCAGCAGACGTGGCAGGGCCAGGTGCTCACGGCCATGATGGGGCTCGGCTGGTCCGAGAAGGACGCCGGGGCCGCCATCGACGCGGCCGTCGCGGAGGCACCGGAGGTCGCCGAGACGGGTGACGTGGGCCAGATCCTGAAACTCACCCTGCGTCGCCTCGGCCAGGACGGCGCGCGCAGCTCGGCCCGGACGAAGGTCGGGTCATGACGGACAGCCACCCCGAGGACGCCCCGCTCGTCGCGCCGGCGGCCGACCCCGAGGACAGGGCGGTGGAGGCGGCCCTGCGGCCGAAGAACCTCGACGACTTCGTCGGTCAGAAGCGGGTACGGCGGCAACTCTCGCTCGTCCTGGAGGCCTCGCGCCTGCGCGGGCGCAGCGCCGACCACGTCCTGCTCTCCGGCCCTCCCGGACTCGGGAAGACGACGCTCGCCATGATCATCGCCGCGGAGATGAACGCACCGCTGCGCATCACCTCCGGGCCCGCGATCCAGCACGCCGGTGACCTCGCCGCGATCCTCTCGTCCCTGACGGACGGGGAGGTCCTGTTCCTCGACGAGATCCACCGCATGTCGCGGCCCGCCGAGGAGATGCTCTACATGGCCATGGAGGACTTCCGCGTGGACATCATCGTGGGCAAGGGCCCCGGGGCCACCGCGATCCCGCTGGAGCTGCCGCCGTTCACGCTCGTCGGCGCGACCACCCGCGCCGGGCTGCTGCCCGGACCCCTCCGCGACCGGTTCGGATTCACCGGCCACCTCGAGTTCTACTCGACCGGGGAGCTCGAGCTGGTGCTCCGCCGCTCGGCGATGCTCATGGACATGAAGGTGAACTCCGCCGCCTTCGCCGAGATCGCCGGGCGTTCACGGGGGACGCCCCGTATCGCGAACCGGTTGCTCCGACGCGTGCGGGACTGGGCGCTCGTTCATGGCATCGACCTCATCGACGCGCGGTCAGCCAGTGCAGCCCTCGACATGTACGAGGTGGACGCCAGGGGCCTGGACCGGCTGGACCGGTCCGTCCTGACAGCGCTGATCACCAAGTTCAACGGCGGTCCCGTGGGGCTGTCGACCCTCGCCATCGCGGTGGGGGAGGAACCGGAGACGGTGGAGACCGTCGCCGAGCCGTACCTGGTCCGTGAGGGCATGCTGGGGCGCACTCCGCGGGGCAGGATCGCGACGGCGGCAGCGTGGAAGCATCTGGGCCTGGAGATGCCCGCGAACGTGGCCGCGGCCATGCCGGAGGACCTGTTCTCCGTGGCGCCGGACACCCTCCTCGGAGCGGAATCGGGCCTTGACGGCTGGAGCCGGCCGGACTCCTGACGAGGAGACGCCCAGCTTTCCCCTTTACACTGGTGTCTTCGAATGTGTGCCGGGGCACAGTCCTGCCGCCCACACCTCCAGTCCCAGGAACGGAAATTCCCAGTGCTCGCACATGTAGTCGCCCAGACCACCTCCGGAGATGCCCCTCCCTTCGACATCTTCTCCCTCCTGCTGCCGCTGGCGCTGGCATTCCTGATCTTCACCATGTTCCGCAGGCAGCGGAAGACGCAGCAGCAGGTGAAGGAGATGCGGACGCAGATGGAGCCCGGCACCGAGGTCATGACCCAGTTCGGCCTCTACGGGACGATCGTCTCGATCGACCAGGAGAACAACAAGGCCGTCCTCGAACTGTCGCCCGGGAACACCGCCACGGTGCACACCCAGGCCCTCTCCAAGGTCGTCACGCAGGAACCGACCGTCGCCCATGACGCGGACGCCACGGCGGACCGCGGCGATCTCGACGCCTACGACGGCGCCGCGGTGCCCGACGACGCGTCGTCGCTCGATCGGACGCCGACGGCCGGTTCGACCGCCGCGGGAACTCCCGGCGCGGTATCGGGTGTCGAGACCCCGGAGGAGACGCTGGAGCGGCTGGACCGCGAGCAGTCCACCCGGGAGAACCGCGACGCGCGGGATGCGCGCGACCCCAAAGTGAACCCCGACAACTAGCATCTTCTGGGGCGCGGTACTCAGCCGCGCCCTCTCTGGATCAACCCGGCGCGAGAGCCGCGCCACTGAATAAGGACACCCACCATGCCTCGTACCGGTCCCGGGACGGCAGCCAAGCGGACACTAGTCTGGCTGGGCGCATTGACAGCACTGCTCGCGATCCTGCTGGGAGCGGGTTCCTACTGGAGCACCGCGAGCTGGAGTCCCCGGCTGGCCCTCGACCTCGAGGGCGGAACACAGATGATCCTCGCCCCACGGGTCCAGGGCGGCACGGAGATCACTCCCGAACAGCTCGACCAGGCCGTCGAGATCATCCGCCAGCGCGTGGACGGCTCCGGCGTCGCCGAGGCCGAGATCAACACCCAGTCCGGGCAGAACGTCATCGTGTCGCTGCCCGGCACCCCGGATCCCGAGACGCGCGACCTCATCCAGGCCTCGGCCCAGATGGAGTTCCGACCGGTCCTCGCCGGAGGACCGGGCCAGGCGCCGCCCGCGGAGACCCCGACACCCGACGACCAGCTGCCGCAGCCGGCGGCCGAGCCGCAGGACGCGAGCGATCCGAACTGGATCACCCCGGAGCTCTACAAGCAGTTCGAGGCACTGGACTGCCTCGATCCCGCCGCGCTCGAGCCCGCCGAGGAGCCCGCGCCGGCCGACCAGCCGATGGTCGCCTGCGAGCCCGACACGCAGGGCAAGTACATCCTGGGACCCGTCGAGGTCCCCGGGACGGACATCTCGACCGCGAGCTACGGGCTGCAGCGCGGAGCGCAGGGCCAGGCACTGAACACCTGGGCCGTGAACATCGACTTCAACGACGAGGGCACGCAGACCTTCCGGGAGGTCACCGAGCGCCTCTACGCCATCGGCTCGGGAGACCCCCGCAACCAGTTCGCCATCGTGCTCGACGGCCGGATCGTCTCGGCGCCGACCACCAACGCCGTGATCCCCGACGGCAACCCCCAGATCAGTGGCAACTTCACGGAGGAATCCGCCGCCGCACTGTCCGAGCAGCTGAAGTACGGCGCACTGCCGATCAGCTTCGAGATCCAGAGCGAGCAGCAGATCTCCGCGACCCTCGGTGCCGACCAGCTCCGGCTCGGTCTCGTCGCCGGCCTGATCGGACTCCTCCTCGTCGCCGTGTACTCGATGTTCCAGTACCGGTTGCTGGGCCTCGTCACCATCGCATCGCTGGTGGTCGCCGGCGTCCTCACCTACCTGGCCATCTGCATCCTCGGCTGGACGGAGAACTACCGGCTGTCCCTGGCCGGTGTCGCCGGGCTGATCGTCGCCATCGGTCAGACCGCCGACTCGTTCATCGTCTACTTCGAGCGCATCCGGGACGAGCTCCGTGACGGGCGCGGGCTCATCTCCGCCGTCGAGAACGGCTGGCGCCGTGCCAAGCGCACCGTGCTCGCGTCGAAGGCCGTGAACCTGCTGGCCGCACTCGTGCTGTACTTCGTGGCCGTCGGCAACGTCCGTGGCTTCGCCTTCACGCTCGGCCTGACGGCCATCGCCGACCTCGTGGTCGTCTTCCTCTTCACCCATCCGGTGCTCCGCCTGCTGGCCAGGACCAAGTTCTTCGGCGAGGGACACCCCTGGTCGGGGCTGGACCCGAGCAGGCTCGGAGGCATCCCGCTCTACCGCGGAGCAGGCAGGCTGCGCGAGCCGGGCGAGAGGACCGAGAAGGGGGAGCAGTCCGTCGCCGTGGCCCGGACCAGGAACAAGGGCGCCGCGGCCGAAGCCGACCGCCGCATGACCATCGCCGAGCGCCGCCGCGCGGAGCAGCAGAAGGCCCTTGCCGGGCGCACCGGTTCGTCCCAGAAAGAGAACAACGAATGAGCCGCACAAGCTTTGCCACGTTCGGCAACGAGCTGTACTCGGGGAAGCGCTCCTATCCCTTCGTCGCCAAGCGGAACCTCTGGTTCCTCATCGCCGGTCTCGCCGTGCTGATCTCGATCATCATCCCGGTGGTCAAGGGCGGCTTCAACCTCGGCATCGACTTCCGCGGCGGATCCGAGTTCACGGTGTCCGCCACCGAGAACACCGACACCGCGATCGGGGAGGCCGCCGTGACGGACGTCGTGCCCGACGCCGTCCCGCGGGTCACCAACATCGCGGCCGACACCATGCGTGTCCAGACCGAGCGCCTCTCGGACGACGAGACCCTCAGCGTCCGCGACAACCTCATCAGCGGGTACGGGGTGGGCGAGGACCAGGTGACCTCGAGCTTCGTCGGCCCGACCTGGGGTGAGGACGTCAGCCGCCAGGCCCTGATCGGCTTCGGTGTGTTCGTCTTCCTGGCCGCGGTACTCATGGCCATCTACTTCCGCACGTGGAAAATGGCCCTCGCTGCGATGGCAGCCCTCGTGGTGGTCATGGTCGTGACCGCGGGACTGTACTCGCTCAGCGACTTCGAGGTGACACCCTCGGCGATCATCGGCTTCCTCACGATCCTCAGCTACGCCCTGTACGACACGGTGGTGGTGTTCGACAAGATCCGCGAGAACACGGCCGACGTCACGATCTCCACGAAGCGCACCTTCGCCGAGCAGGTCAACCTCGCGGTGAACCAGACGCTCGTCCGCTCGATCAACACCTCGGTGGTCGCGATCCTGCCGGTCGCGTCGATCCTGTTCATCGGCGCCTTCCTGCTGGGCGCCGGCACCCTGCAGGACCTGTCGCTGGCACTGTTCATCGGCATCATCCTCGGCACCCTCGGCACCATCTTCATCGCGGCGCCGCTGTACGCGGCCCTGCGGCTCAACGAGCCCGAGCTGAAGAAGCAGGAGAAGAAGGTCCTGAACCGGCGGTCGCTCGAAACGGCGTCGGCCTGATCCACGCACCGCTGCCGACCGCAGCACGACCATCGGCCGCAGGGAGCCCGTCCGGGCATCCCTGCGGCCGATGCCATTCAAAGCCCAGCTAGACTTGGAGTTGTCGCGAACGTGTGGCATCTTGAGTCCTTGCCGGATCCGAGATCGAGATTGAGGGACTGCATATGGCTGAAGCGGTGAACCCTGCGGTACGGTCCGGCGAGGACCAGGGCGTTACGGCGCCAGGAGTTCCTGCTCCGATCGCCACCGATGACCCACGACCTGCCCCTTCCCGCGGACTCGTGCAGCCCGCGGCGCCGGCCCCACGCGGGCTGGTGCAGCCGGCCTCGGCAGCCTCCGCACCGTCGGCCACGAGTGCCGACCAGGTGGCGCCCGGGCGGCGGGGCCGCACACGGGCGCGCATCGCCCGCCTCACCGGCCGCGGCTCCTCCGGCTACTCACCCGTCCTCGAGCCCCTCCTGCGCACCGTCCGTGCGAACAATCCCAGGGAGGACCTCGACCTCATCCAGCGTGCCTACCTCGTCGCGGAACGCAGCCACGACGGCCAGACCCGCAAGAGCGGCGACCCGTACATCACGCACCCCGTGGCCGTCGCCACGATCCTCGCCGAGCTCGGCATGACCGGCACCACCCTGGCGGCCGCCCTGCTGCACGACACCGTCGAGGACACCTCCTACACGCTCGACGAACTCAAGCGCGACTTCGGGCCGGAGGTCGCGATGCTCGTCGACGGCGTCACGAAGCTCGACAAGGTGTCCTTCGGGGACGCCGCGCAGGCCGAGACCGTGCGCAAGATGGTCGTCGCGATGGCCAAGGACATCCGTGTCCTCGTCATCAAGCTGGCGGACCGGCTGCACAACGCGCGGACGTGGCGCTTCGTCTCGCCCGCCTCGTCGGCGAAGAAGGCGCGGGAGACGCTCGAGATCTTCGCGCCGCTCGCCCACCGCCTCGGCATGAACACCATCAAGTGGGAACTCGAGGACCTCTCCTTCGCGGCGCTCCACCCCAAGGTGTACGAGGAGATCGTGCGGATGGTGGGGGACCGGACCCCGGAGCGCGAGAAGCACCTCGGCCTCGTCCGGAACCAGATCGAGGAAGACCTCCGGGCAGTCAAGATCAAGGCGACGATCACCGGCAGGCCGAAGCACTACTACTCGATCTACCAGAAGATGATCGTGCGGGGCAAGGACTTCGACGACATCCACGACCTGATGGGCGTGCGTGTCCTGGTGGACAGTGTCCGCGACTGCTATGCGACCCTCGGATCGCTGCATTCGCGCTGGAACCCCCTGCCGGGGCGGTTCAAGGACTACATCGCGATGCCGAAGTTCAACATGTACCAGTCCCTGCACACCACCGTGATCGGCCCCGGCGGGAAGCCCGTCGAGATCCAGATCCGGACGCACGACATGCACCGGCGCGCCGAGTACGGCGTCGCGGCGCACTGGAAGTACAAGAGCGGCGGCCGGCAGCTGGAGGCCTCGGACAACGGCGACATGGGCTGGCTCCGCAGCCTCGTCGACTGGCAGCAGGAGACGTCGGACCCGGACGAGTTCCTCGACTCGCTGCGGTTCGAGATCAACGCGCGCGAGGTCTTCGTCTTCACCCCGAAGGGTGAGGTCATGGCATTGCCCGCCGGCTCGACGCCGGTCGACTTCGCCTACGCCGTGCACACCGAGGTGGGCCACAGGACCATCGGCGCGAGGGTCAACGGCAAGCTCGTGCCGCTGAACAGCGAGCTGAACCACGGCGACTGGGTGGAGATCTTCACCTCGAAGGCCGAGGGGGCGGGGCCGAGCCAGGACTGGCAGGGCTTCGTCAAGAGCCCACGTGCCCGGAACAAGATCCGCCAGTGGTTCACCAAGGAGCGCCGCGAAGAGGCGATCGACAAGGGCAAGGAACTGCTGACGCGCGCGATGCGCAAGCAGAACCTGCCGCTGCAGCGGATGATGACGCACAGCGCGCTGCTGACGGTCGCGCAGGATCTGCGCCACCAAGACATCTCGGCCCTGTACGCCGCGGTCGGTGACGGCCACACGTCGGCCCAGAACGTGATCGAGCACCTCGTGGCGCTCATGGGCGGACACGAGGGGGCGGAGGAGAACATCGCGGAGACGGCGGTCGCCACGCAGCCCCGCCGCCCGAAGTTCTCCGACTCGGGTGTGACCGTGCGTGGGGTCGGGGACGTGTGGGTGAAGCTGGCTCGCTGCTGCACCCCGGTCCCGCCGGACCCGATCATCGGGTTCGTCACACGGGGGTCCGGCGTCTCGGTCCACCGCAGCGACTGCCGCAACGTGCAGGAACTGCGTGACCAGCCGGACCGTATCGTCCCCGTGGACTGGGCTCCCACCCAGTCCAGTGTGTTCCTCGTGGAGATCCAGGTGGAGGCGCTGGACCGCAAGAGCCTGCTCTCGGACGTGACGAGCGTGCTCGCCGAGAACCACGTGAACATCCTGGCCGCGAACGTCAACACGTCGTCGGACCGCGTGGCGATGTCGCGCTTCGCCTTCGAGATGGGCGATCCGAAGTACCTGAACCACATCCTGAGCGCCGTGCGCCGGATCGACGGCGTCTTCGACGTGTACCGGACCACCGGTTCCCAGCGCCGCTCCTGACCGGCCCGCTCACGCCCGGGACTGCCCCGGGTTACGGGCGAGGCGCAGCCTCGCGAGGGCCCGCGTCTTGCCCGGCACCCGCGAGGTGTTGACCAGTGCTGCTTCCACGAGCCGCAGCGGACACGCGAGCTCCCGTGCCGTCCCGATCGCACGCAGGATCTCGACGGCGCCGGTGTCCTCCCCGTGCACGGCGATGTCCAGCGCCGTCCGGAGCGGTGTCGTCACCGAGACCCCTCCCACCAGGTTGACGTCGAAGGGCCCGAGCGCCACCTGATGCAGGACTGCGGGTGTGAACGGCGGTAGGGCCGTGGTGCGGCGGCGGTGATCCGTCACGAGGCTGATCAGCGACGGCCGGGGAGCACAGCCGTAGACCCAGGCGGCGCAGGTGCGGCCGAGCGCGACGCGCGGGCGGAGGGAGGAGGGGACGCTCCGTGCCGCTGCCTGCGACCGCGCGGCCGCATCCTCCCGGAAATCGCTGCGGAGATAGGAGTCGCCGATGACCAGCTGCACGAGCCCGTCGAGCCGCATGGCCTGCAGCTCTGCCGAGGTGAAGATCTCACCCGCATGGAAGAGCGCTCCGCCGGTGGACGTCACCGGATTCGATGTGCCGAGGGTGCGTTCGGGTGGAGCTGCGGCGCCGGCGCTGTCCAGGGGAGGCATCGCTCCAGCATCGCCACTGCGCTGCGCACGGAAAAGCCCCCCGGCACCGATGTGGACAACGGTGCCGGGGGGCTCGGACCTGTCCGCGGACGGACGGGAGGGATGGGCTCAGGAGAAGTCCTGCGCCGACTTCTGCAGCATCTCGAGCCACTGCTCGCGTGCCGCCAGCGCTTCCCGCGCGGAGGCGATCTTCTTGGCGTTCCCCGCGCGCTCGGCATCGGCGAGGTCGTCCCTGAGCTGCGCGATCGTCGCCTCGAGCTGGGCGAGCGCACTGTTGGTGCGTGCCTTCGTCTCGGGGTTCGTCTTCGTCCAGTGCTCGTCGTCGGCAGCCTTCACGGCGTCCTCGACCTGCCGCAGGGCACCGTCGATGCGCCCCATGTCGGCGCGGGGGACCTTGCCTGCCTCGTCCCAGCGGTCACGCACGGACTGCAGTGCCTTCTTGGCTGCAGCGAGGTCCCTGATGGGCAGGATCTGCTGGGCTTCCTTCAGCAGTGCCTCCTTGGCCGTCAGGTTGCCCGCGTACTCCTCGTCGACGGCTTCGTTGGCTGCCTTCCGGGCCTCGAAGAAGCGGTCCTGCGCCGCGCGGAAACGGGCCCAGAGGGCGTCGTCGTCCTTGCGGCTGGCGCGCTTGGATGCCTTCCACTCGTCCATCAGGCGCCGGTACTCGGCGGCGGTGTGGCCCCAGTCCGTCGAGTCCGCGAGCTGCTCGGCGCGCTTGATGAGGGCTTCCTTCGCCTGCTTCGCCTCGGCGTTGTCGCTGTCGAGCTGGGAGAAGTAGGCGCGCCGGTGCCGGTCGAAGACCGTGCGTGCCGACCGGAACCGCTTCCAGAGCGCATCCTCCGTGCCGCGGCCCAGCCTCGGCCCGTTCTTCTGCGCCGCCTTCCACAGCTCGAACAACTCGTTCATGCGGGTGCTGCTCGCCTTCCACTGCACGGTGGAGGGGTCCCTGCCGGCGAGTTCCTCGGCTTCGGCGACGATCGCCTCGCGGGCCGCGAGCTCCTTCGCCTTCAGCTCGTCCTGCACCGCGCGTTCGGCCTTCTCGAGCCCGCTGATGGCGCCGAGCAGCGCATCGATCCGCGCCTCGAGGGCCAGGACGTCTCCGACCATCTTCCGTTCGCCGACCTGCGCACGCAGGTGCTTGGCCGTCTTCGCCATGTCCGAGGACGGCGCCTTTGCATGCACGCGCTGCTCGAGCAGGGCGACCTGGCTGACGACGTCGTCGTACTTCCTGACGAAGTAGGCCAGCGCCTCTTCACGCGTGGCGTCCGGGTACTGGCCGACGGCGTGCTCGTCCCCCTCCACGAGGAGGAAGACGTGGCCGTCCTCCTCCACGCGCGCGAATCTGCCCGCCTCCTCGAGGGAGGTGCTGTGGGCCGGGGGTGCTGCCACGGGCTGTGCGGCCTTCTTCGCCGGACGCGGGGCCATCGCCGTCGGCAGCGGCGGGCGGGGAGCGGTCAGGCGGGGCGACGGCGTGCTCAGCGGGGCAGGCTCGGGCGCCAGGGGCACAGTCTGCTCGGTCGTCCCGGTCGTCCCCTCTGCCGGCACGTCCGCGTCCTCCGGTGAGCGCATGTCGTCGTCGGAGGACTCCACGGGGTCCGCGGATCCTTCCGCCGGAGGCGCAGAGGCCTCCGCTTCCGCGGTGCCGGCGGCATCCGCCACGGCGGCGTCGGCGTCGGCTACGGGATCCGACACGGCGGCATCTGACACGGCGGCATCGGCCTTGCCTGCTGGGTCCGCCACGGCGGCGTCGGCCTTGCCTGCTGAATCCGCCACGGCGGCGTCGGCGTCGGCTACGGGATCCGCCACGGCGGCGTCGGCTACGGGATCCGCCACGGCGGCGTCGGCCGCGTCCGCTGGATCGGCTGCGAGGGCATCCGCCATGCCGGACGGATCGACAGCGGGGGCATCCACCTCGTCGGCGGAGGGCCCTGCGTCGGGTCCGTCCTGCGGCGCGGCTCCGGTCACGGCGGCGGGGGACCCGTCCGTGGAGGTGTCCGAACCATCGCCGGCGGACGGGGCATGAATACCGTCGTCCGTCCCGCCGTCCTGCTGGGGAGCTCCGCTGATGGTCGTTTCGTCGGATTGCTGACTGTCTGTCACCGCTAGAAGTCTTTCGCTCGTCGGATGGCCGTGAGCAACGCCGGGGCCATTTTCTGCAGGATCCAGGAACATCACGGAACCTGCCCTGAGGTTACTTTACCCACTGGTCCTCCACCCGCGTCCCGGAGCGGGTAGAGGAGCCTCCCGCTGGACGGCGGGCGGCGTCCCCGCTCGGTGCTTTTCCCGCGAACCACCCGCGGCACCTAGGATTGAGGCCGCAGAACCGGCCGGCCGCCCTGCCCGGGCGCCGGCCGGCACACCCCGCCCCGGAGGAGACCCACCCCATGGCCCGCAAGGCATCACTGTCAGGCTTTCCCGAATGGCTGCCGGAGGAGCGCCTGATCGAGCTCCACGTCCTCGAGGTGCTCCAGCGGACCTTCGAGCTCCACGGCTTCTCGAGCATCGAGACGCGTGCCGTCGAGACAGTGGAGCACCTGCTGCGCAAGGGTGAGATCGACAAGGAGGTGTACGCCGTGTCCCGCCTCCAGGCCGACGAGGCGTCCGCCTCCGAGAGCGGACTCGCGCTGCACTACGACCTGACGGTTCCGTTCGCCCGCTACGTCGTCGAGAACGCCGGCCACCTCGCCTTCCCCTTCCGGCGGTTCCAGATCCAGAAGTGCTGGCGCGGGGAGCGGCCGCAGGAGGGCCGCGCCCGCGAGTTCACCCAGGCGGACATCGACGTCGTGGGTGACGGCGTGCTGCCGTTCCGGTACGACGTCGAACTCGCCCTCGCCGTCGTCGAGGCCCTCGGTGCGCTTCCGATCCCCGACTTCACGCTGCGCGTCAACAACCGCAAGCTCACCGAGGGGTTCTATCGCGGTATCGGACTCGAGGACACGGCCGCCGTCCTGCGGAGCATCGACAAGCTCGAGAAGATCGGCGCGGAGAAGGTGGGTGCCCTGCTGCGCGAGGAGGTCGGCGCCGACGACGAGCAGGTGAGGCTTGCACTCGAACTCGCCGGCATCCGCACCGCCGACACCTCCTTCGTGGATCGCGTCCGCAGCCTCGGCATCTCCGGCGAGCTGCTCGAGGAGGGCCTCGAGGAACTCCGGCAGGTCGTCGGCGAGGCGTCGCGGCGTGCGCCGGGCCGGGTCGTCGCGGACCTCAGCATCGCCCGCGGTCTCGACTACTACACGGGCACCGTCTACGAGACGGTCCTGAACGGACACGAGGGCCTCGGCTCGATCTGCTCCGGCGGGCGCTATGACGCCCTGGCACGCAAGGGCAACCGCACGTTCCCCGGCGTCGGGCTGTCCATCGGCGTGACCCGCATCGTGTCGCGGATCCTCAGCCAGGGTTTCGCCACGGTCTCCCGTCCCGTCCCCACGGCTGTGCTGGTGACGCTCGCGGACGACGACTCGTGGTCCGAGGCACAGGACGTCGCCGCTGCACTGAGGAGCCGGGGGATCTCCGCCGAGGTCGCCGCGAGCGCCGAGAAGTTCGGGAAGCAGATCAAGTTCGCCGACCGCCGCGGCATCCCCTTCGTGTGGTTCACCTCGCCCGACGGCGCGCACGAGGTGAAGGACATCCGGTCCGGCGAGCAGGTGTCCGCCGACCCCGCGTCGTGGTCCCCGCCGGCCGCGGACCTGCGCCCGGTGGTCGCCACCGCCTGAGCCCGCCCGGCACTTCGCCGGTGCCGCCGCGGTCCCAGGTCCCAGGTCCCCATCGTGCCGTCGGGCGGCGCTCCTCAGATGCCGTTCAGGCAGCCCGCCGCCGCGCGGCCAGGACGACGGCGCGGACGGCCACCCCCGCGGCGAGCACCGCGACCATGGTCAGCACCGACGCCGCCGGCAGCGTGAACGCGAGGACGAGGCAGCCGACCGCACCCACACCGTTGAGCCAGCGCGGGGAGTACCACGGGCGTTCGCGGAGCGTGAGCGCCGAGATGTTCGCGATCGCGTAGTACAGCAGGACGCCGAAACTGGAGAACCCGACCACGGTCAGCACATCCGTGGCGAGCAGGAGGGCTCCGACGACGACGGCCGTCGCGAGGTCGGCCACCCAGGGTACGGAGTGCCGGACCGAGATGCGGGCGAGGACCCTCGGCAGGTCGCCGCCGCGGGCCATGGCGAGGCTCGTGCGGCCGACCCCCGCGATGAGGGCGAGCAGTGCGCCGAGGCTGGCGAGTGCCGCCGCGAGGGTCACGACGGCACCGCCCCGCCCCATCGATCCTTCGCCGGGGACCCCGACGTCCATGACGTCCCGGAGCGGCGTGGTCGTGCCGGCCAGGCCCTCGGGCCCGAGAGCGTGCAGGAGGGAGAGCGCCAGCAGCAGGTACAGCACCAGCGTCACCCCGAGCGCGCCGAGGATCGCTGCAGGGATGTTCCTGCGCGGTTCCCGGACCTCCTCGCCCATCGTCGCGATCCGGGCGTACCCCGCGAAGGCGAAGAAGAGCAGCGCCGAGGCCTGGAGCACGCCCCCTGCCCCTGCCGGCACGGCGTCCACCGTCGCCGCCGGGGACGTGAATCCGACGACGATCACGAAGGCGAGCACCGGCAGCACGAGCGAGACGATGACGCGTGTGGCGAGGGCCGTCCGCGTGATCCCGAAGAGGTTCACCGTCGTCAGTGCGACGACGGCGGCCACCGCGGCGGCCTTCTCCGCGCCCGGCGCGGCATAGAGGCCGAAGGTCAGCGCCATGGCGGCGCAGGAGGCGAGCTTGCCCGTGACGAAGCCCCAGCCGGCGAGGAAGCCGGGCCAGGGTCCCAGGCGCTCCCGTCCGTACAGATAGACCCCACCGCTCGAGGGGTACCGGACAGCCAGGGCGGCCGTCGCCGACGCGTTGCAGTAGGCGACGAGACCCGCGAGGACCACGGCGAGGGGCAGGAGCGAGCCGGCGGCGGCTGCTGCCGGGGCGAAGACCACGAAGGCGCCGGCGCCGATCATCGCGCCGATCCCGACGGTGGTGGCGTCGAAGCCGCCCATGGCTCGGCGCAGTTCCGGGGGCTGGGACACGGTTCTCCTCGGGGTCGGACGCGGTACGCGGCGTCGGAGCACCGGCGGTACGAGGGCCGGACGCCGCCGTCGGGGGCGACGGTCCGACCCGCCGGACCGGACCGGTAAAGTTGGTCGGGCTTGAACCAACTCTAGGCAGGTGCAGCTGGCCTGCGACTCATCGAAACAGATCTGTGGGAAGGAATGCTGTGCTCCGCACGCATGAACTGGGCTCCCTTCGGCCCGAGCACGTAGGACAGACGGTCACCCTGGCGGGCTGGGTGGCCCGCCGCCGCGACCACGGCGGGGTGGCGTTCCTCGACCTCCGTGACGCTTCAGGCGTCGCCCAGGTGGTGGTGCGCGAGGAGGATGTGTTCTCCAGCCTGCGCAACGAGTACGTCCTCCAGATCGCCGGCAGTGTCCAGCAGCGCCCCGAGGGCAACGAGAACCCCGCACTGCCCACGGGGGCGATCGAGGTCATCGCGGACACCGTGACCATCCTCAACACCTCCGACCCGCTGCCGTTCCAGATCGACGAGCACGTCGAGGTCGGCGAGGAGGCGCGCCTGCGCCACCGCTACCTCGACCTCCGCCGTCCCGGCCCCCAGGCCAACCTGCGCCTGCGCTCCGAGGCCAGCCGCGTGGCACGCGAACTGCTGCACGGCGACGGCTTCGTGGAGATCGAGACGCCGACGCTGACACGCTCCACGCCCGAGGGTGCCCGCGACTTCCTGGTGCCCGCCCGGCTCGCACCCGGCTCCTGGTACGCCCTGCCCCAGTCGCCCCAGCTGTTCAAGCAGCTGCTGCAGGTCGGCGGGTTCGAGAAGTACTACCAGCTCGCGCGCTGCTACCGGGACGAGGACTTCCGCGCCGACCGCCAGCCCGAGTTCACGCAGCTCGACATCGAGGCGAGCTTCGTCGAGCAGGACGACATCATCGCCCTCGGCGAGCAGCTGGTGTCCGCCCTGTGGAAGCTCATCGACGTCGAGATCCCGCTCCCGATCCGCCGCATGACCTACGCGGACGCGATGGCGAAGTACGGCTCGGACAAGCCGGACCTCCGTTTCGGCCTCGAACTGACCGAGCTGACCGAGTTCTTCAAGGACACCGGGTTCGGCGTCTTCAAGGCGCCCTACGTCGGCGCCGTGGTCATGCCCGGCGGGGGATCCCAGCCCCGCCGCCAGCTCGACGCCTGGCAGGAGTGGGCGAAGCAGCGCGGCGCCAAGGGCCTCGCCTACGTCCTGATCGACGACGACGGCAGCCTCCGGGGCCCGGTCGCCAAGAACCTGACGGACACCGAGCGGGACGGCCTCGCGGCCGCCGTCGGTGCGGCCCCCGGCGACTGCATCTTCTTCGCCGCGGGGGACAGGACGTCCTCGCGCGCCATCCTCGGCGCTGCGCGCGTCGAGATCGGGCGACGCACGGGGCTCATCAAGGAGGGCGACTGGGCCTTCGTGTGGGTGGTCGACGCACCCATGTTCGAGCCCGCCTCGGCTGCGGTCGCCGCAGGCGACGTCGCCGTCGGCGGAGGAGCGTGGACGGCCGTCCACCACGCGTTCACGTCCCCGAAGCCGGAGTTCCTCGACAGCTTCGACACCGACCCCGAGAATGCCCTGGCGTACGCCTACGACATCGTCTGCAACGGCAACGAGCTCGGCGGCGGATCCATCCGTATCCACCAGCGCGACGTGCAGGAGCGCGTGTTCGCCGTCATGGGCCTCGGCGCCGAGGAAGCCCAGGAGAAGTTCGGCTTCCTGCTCGAGGGCTTCAAGTACGGTGCGCCTCCCCACGGCGGCATCGCGCTCGGCTGGGACCGCGTGGTCTCCCTGCTGGCAGGCACGGATTCGATCCGCGACGTCATCGCGTTCCCGAAGTCCGGCGGCGGGTACGACCCGCTGACGGCTGCGCCCGCGCCGATCACGCCGCAGCAGCGCAGGGAGGCCGGCGTCGACGCCAAGCCGAAGGCCGCCGCCGAGGGCTGATCCGACGGCGGGGTCTGGCAGCACCGGGACAGGGCACTCCGCACGGGGTGCCCTGTCGTGTCCGCACCGCGTCCTGCCGTCCGATCGCTGTCGGAAGAATTGTGACAACGGGCCCGGACCTGCGGCCCGCCTGTGAAATACTGGGAGCAGTACGTGCTCCGGGGTCGGTGTGAGTCCGAACCGGCGGTGATAGTCCGCGACCCGTTCCTCGTTCCGCACCCGCGGGACGGCGGCGGTTGAGCCGGTGGAATTCCGGGACCGACAGTCAAAGTCTGGATGGGAGAAGCACGAACAGCAGGGGCTCGCCGCTGCCCGCACCACGGGCCGCAGCGCCTTCGGCGGCATCGCCCGCGGGAGGGTGCCCTCCTGCTGCCATTGCCCGGAGCCGTCGTATCGGCGAAGGATCGGCATGGACTTTCTGCAGTGGCTCTTCGAAGCCCGCATCCCGGTAGGCGACGGTTCCCTCCTGGCGCGTGAAGTGGTCGGCAATGTGTTCGGCCTCCTCAGCGCCCTCGGCGGGATGCGCCGCAGGGTCTGGGCATGGCCCGTCGGCATCGTCGGCAACCTCCTCCTCCTGACGGTGTTCCTCGGCTCCCTCTTCGGTGCCGCCAGTGCAGCGAACCTCCTCGGACAGGCGGGACGCCAGGTCATGTTCATCGCCGTCTCGATCTACGGCTGGCGTCAGTGGCAGGCCAGCAGGCACAGCGGCGGGCAGGCCGTCACGCCTCAGTGGGCCGGCACCCGGGCGCGCCTTGGCATGGTCACCTTCCTGGTGGTCGGCACGTTCGCGCTGACGCCGCTCTTCCGCGTGCTCGGCTCCTACGAGCCGGTCTGGGCCGATGCCTGGACCTTCGTCGGCTCCCTGCTCGCCACCTACGGCATGGCGAAGGGCTGGGTCGAGTTCTGGCTCGTCTGGGTCGCCGTCGACATCGTCGGCGTGCCCCTCCTCTTCAGCGCCGGCTACTACGCGAGCGCCTTCATGTACATCTTCTACGGTGCCTTCACCCTGGTCGGCTTCTTCGTCTGGGCGCGCGCCCAGCGCACTGCCAAGCCGGCCATCGAGACACTCCTGCCGGATCCGACCCTGCGATGAGCACGACGACGCCGGCCGTGACCACGGCAGAGTCGGAGGCGATGGGCCGCGCCCTGGACCTCGCAGCGCAGGGCGTGCGGGGCGCGAACCCCCTCGTCGGCGCCGTCGTGCTCTCGGCCGACGGCGCACTCCTCGGCGAGGGCCACCACAGGGGCGCGGGCACGCCGCACGCCGAACCGGCCGCCCTCGCCGACGTCCGTCGTCGGGGCGGCGACCCGCGCGGCGCCACCGTGGTGGTCACCCTCGAACCGTGCAACCACACCGGCCGGACGGGCCCCTGCAGCGAGGCCCTCATCGACGCGGGTGTCGCACGCGTCGTGTACGCCGCCGCCGACGTCAACGGGCCGGCTGCGGGGGGAGCGCAGCGGCTCCGCGGAGCGGGCGTCGACTGCGTCGGCGGTCTCGACGCCGACCGCTCCCGCCGGCTCAACGCACGCTGGGCCGCAGCCCTCGCCGGAGCCCGGCCGTTCGTCACGCTCAAATCCGCGCAGTCGCTCGACGGCCGGGTCGCGGCCGTGGACGGCACGAGCCAGTGGATCACCGGTCCGCAGGCGCGCGCGGACGGCCACCGGATCCGTGCCCTCGCCGACGCCGTCCTGGTGGGCACGGGTACCCTCCTCGCCGACGACCCCCGCCTCACGCCCCGCGGCGCCCCCGCAGCGACCCCGACCCCGGGGAAGGGCCTGCGCGTCGTGATGGGCCGCACCGCCGTACCCGAAGACGCCGCGATCAGGGGGCCGGGCTTCCTCCACCTGCCGACGCGGGACGTGCGGGAGGTGCTCGACGAGCTGTTCGGCAGGGGAGTCCGCCACCTCCTGGTCGAGGGCGGACCCCGCGTCGCCTCCGCCTTCCTCCGGGAGGGTGTGGTGGACGAGCTGTTCAGCTACGTCGCCCCGCTGGTCCTCGGTGACGGCGCACCGGCGTTCCCCGACCTGGGCGTGGGCACCCTCGAAGCCGCCGCCCGGTGGGCCCTCGACGATGCCGGGGGGCCGGGCATCCAGCAGCTGGGCCCGGACGTCCGGATGCATCTGCGGCCACCGTCCACCGGCCCCTGACCTCTCCGGGACGGCCAGCCCCATCTCCCGTCCCATCTCCAGCCCCATCCCCAGCCCCATCTCCAGTCCCGACCTCCAGCCGAAGGAAGTACCAGTGTTCACAGGAATCGTGTCCGAGCAGGGCAGCGTGGTCTCACTCGAGCTCGCGCCCGACGGCGAGAGCGGCCTCCTCGTCTTCGAGGCGCCGCAGACCGGCCAGGACCTCACCCCCGGCGCGTCCATCGCCGTCAACGGCGTGTGCCTGACGGCCGTGACGCTCGACGGCGGGCGAGTCGGCGTCGACGTCATGGGGGAGACCCTCCGCCGGACCACCACCGGCGAGCTGCGGCCCGGGGCTCCCGTCAACCTCGAGCGCTGCGTCCCGGCCGGAGGCCGCCTCGATGGGCATGTCGTGCAGGGCCACGTGGACGGCCTCGGGGTGCTGCTGGAACGCGAGGACCTGGGCGCCTGGCACCGGCTCCGCTTCGGCCTCCCGGCGAAACTCGGCCGGTACGCGGCGGAGAAGGGCTCGGTGGCCATCGACGGTGTCTCGCTGACCGTCACCGCCGTCAGCGCACCCGACGAACCGGAGCAGTGGTTCGAGGTCGGGCTGATCCCGACCACCCTCAAGGAGACCGGCCTCGGGGCCAAGTCCCTCGGCGACCCCGTCAACCTCGAGATGGACGTGCTCGCGAAGTACGCCGAACGGCTCCTCGGCTTCGCCGCCGTGGATGCGCGGTCGGGCACGGACGCCGGAGGCGGGCAGTGAGCGCTGCAGGAGGCATCCGGCTGGACCCCATCGGGGACGCCGTCGAGGCCATCGCCGCGGGACGCGCCGTCGTCGTCGTCGACGACGAGGACCGTGAGAACGAGGGCGACATCGTGTTCGCCGCCCAGGACGCCACACCCGAACTGGTGGGCTGGACCGTGCGCTGGACGTCGGGCGTCCTGTGCGTGCCGCTGCCGGCCGAGGACGCGGACCGTCTCCTCCTGCCGCCGATGACCGCCGTTAACGAGGACTCGAAGGGCACGGCCTACACGGTCTCGTGCGACGCCGCGACCGGTGTCAGCACCGGGATCAGCGCCGCGGACCGCGCCCGCACCGTGACGGTGCTCGCGGATCCGGCCAGCGTCCCCTCGGACCTCACCCGGCCGGGTCACGTCTTCCCGCTGCGCGCCGCCCCCGGCGGCGTCCGCGAGCGGCAGGGACACACCGAGGCCGGCGTCGAACTGAGCAGGCTCGCCGGCAAGCGGCCCGCCGCGGTGATCGCGGAACTGGTGCACGACCACGGTGACATGATGCGTCTGCCCGCGCTGCGCCGTTTCGCCGACGACCACGGCATCCCGCTCGTCTCCATCGAGGACCTCGTCGCGTACCTGGGGGAGCGCGACGGCCGCGACGACGTCGACGAGCAGCCGGACGCGGCCGGCGCCTGAGCCGGCGGCACCCCACCACGACCCGACGAACCACACCACCCAGCATCAGCACCACCGAAGGAGAACCATGAGCGGCCACGGAGCACCCAGCATCGACATCAGCGGACTGACCACGCAGGAGGGCGCCCCCCTGCGTCTCGCGATCATCGCGGCCAGCTGGCACACGCAGATCATGGACGGTCTGCTCGACGGCGCCCGCCGTGCCGCAGCCGAGGCGGGAGCCGAGGTGACCGAGATCCGCGTCCCCGGCAGTTTCGAACTGCCTGTCGCCGCCGCGCGCCTCGCTCCGCACGTGGACGCCGTGGCAGCGCTCGGCGTCGTCATCCGGGGCGGCACCCCCCACTTCGAGTACGTCTGCCAGGCGGCGACGTCCGGCCTCACGGACGTGAGCGTCAGCACGGGCGTACCGGTGGGCTTCGGTGTGCTGACCTGCGACACCGAACAGCAGGGGCTCGACCGCGCCGGCCTGCCGGGTTCTTCCGAGGACAAGGGGTACGAGGCGGTCTCCGCGGCGCTGGCGACGGCCGCCGTCCTGCGATCGTGGACGCGGTGAGCGCGGAGGCGTCCGTCACACCGGGGAGCCGGAGGAACGGGTCGGCCCGCCGAGCCGATAGCCTAGGGGACGTGAAAACCTTTGATTCCCTGTTCGAGGAACTGAGTGCGAAGGCCGCCGAGCGGCCCGCCGGATCGCGGACCGTCGCGGAGCTCGATTCAGGCGTGCACGGCATCGGCAAGAAGGTCGTCGAAGAGGCCGCCGAGGTGTGGATGGCCGCCGAGTACGAGTCCGCCGAGGATGCCGCCGAGGAGATCTCCCAGCTGCTGTACCACCTGCAGGTCCTCATGCTGGCGAAGGGACTCACCCTGGAGGACGTCTACAAGCATCTCTAGCCGCGCCGGCGTACCCCGCCCGCGGCTCCCGCGTGCCACCCCTCCGATCCAGCGAAAGACCCCCCAATGCTCCGTGTAGCAGTCCCCAACAAGGGCGCCCTCTCCGAGGCCGCCTCGTCCATGCTCGCCGAGGCCGGCTACCGCCAGCGCCGTGATTCCCGGGAGCTCGTGCTCGTCGATCCCGAGAACGAGATCGAGTTCTTCTTCCTCCGTCCCCGTGACATCGCCGTGTACGTCGGCTCGGGCACGCTCGACGTCGGCATCACCGGCCGGGACCTCTTCCTCGACGCGCAGGTGCAGGCCGAGGAGCTCCTGCAGCTCGGGTTCGGCGCGTCGACCTTCCGCTTCGCCGGTCCGGTGGGCGATTTCGCCACCGTGGAGCAGCTCGAGGGCAAGCGCCTCGCCACGAGCTACGAGGGCCTGCTCAAGGACTACCTCGCCGAGCGCGGCATCAGCGCCGCCGTGGTGAGGCTCGACGGTGCCGTGGAGTCCTCGGTACGCCTCGGCGTGGCCGACGCGATCGCCGACGTCGTCGAGACCGGCAACACACTCCGTGCCGCGGGGATGGAGATCTTCGGGGACCCCATCCTCCGGAGCGAGGCCGTGCTGATCGGCCGCGCGGGCGTCGAGGCCCCCGCAGGACTCGACGTGCTCCTGCGGCGCCTGCAGGGCGTCCTCGTGGCACGCCAGTACGTGATGATGGACTACGACATCCGCAAGGACCTCGTCGACGAGGCCGCCGCCCTGACGCCGGGACTCGAGTCCCCGACGGTCTCGCCGCTGCGCGACTCCGAGTGGGTCGCCGTGCGGTCCATGGTCCGGCGGAACCAGACCAACCGCATCATGGACGAGCTGTACGAACTCGGCGCGCGCGCCATCCTCGTCAGCACCATCCACGCCTGCCGGATCTAGGGGAGCACAGCCATGACCGTCGCCGTCCGCGTCATCCCCTGCCTCGACGTCGACGCCGGGCGCGTCGTCAAGGGCGTCAACTTCGAGGACTTGCGCGACGCCGGTGACCCCGTCGAGCTCGCGCACCGCTACGACCGCGCCGGCGCGGACGAGCTGACCTTCCTCGACGTCACCGCGTCCTCCGGCAACCGCGAGACGACCTTCGACGTGGTCGCCCGGACCGCCGAGGAGGTCTTCATCCCGCTGACCGTGGGCGGAGGCGTGCGCGAGATCTCCGACGTCGACCGCCTCCTGCGCTTCGGCGCGGACAAGGCGTCCATCAACACGGCCGCCGTCGCACGCCCCTCCGTCATCGACGAGATCACGGGCCACTTCGGTGCGCAGGTCCTCGTGCTCTCGCTCGACGCGCGGCGCACCCGGGACGCGAGCACCCCGTCGGGCTTCGAGGTCACCACCTACGGAGGCCGCAAGGGGACCGGGATCGACGCCGTCGCGTGGGCGAAGGAAGCGGCGGACCGCGGTGTCGGCGAGATCCTGCTCAACTCCATCGATGCCGACGGCACCAAGGAGGGTTTCGACCTGGAACTCATCCGCGCCGTCCGTGCCGCCGTCGGGGTGCCGCTCATCGCCTCGGGCGGGGCCGGCAGGCCGGAGCACTTCCCGCCGGCGGTCGAGGCAGGCGCCGACGCGGTCCTCGCGGCGTCCGTCTTCCACTTCGGCCCGGTGGACGCCATCGCGCAGGTCAAGGCCGCCATCCGCGCTGCTGGGTTCCCCGTCCGCTGACGGACCGGACCATCCTCCGCCCCCGGTCAGGGGCGGAGCGGTGGCGGTGTGAAGTCGGTGTCAGGCCGGTGTACTGGTGCGCCGTCGGTGGGTACTCGCGATTGGAGCGCGGCCCGCAGTCTCTGCGCGGTCGGTGCGCACTCCAGGCGCCGGTGGCCGCAGGAGCCGCGCGGCGGCTTCAGATGCCGACGTCGGCGCTCTCGAGCAGGGCGACCGCGTCCGGCTGACCCTCGAAGGTGACCAGGGCCTGCCGGCGCCGGCCGTGGGCGTGCAGGAGGAGTTCTCCGGGGTCCCCGACGATGGCCACCGAGACCGGTGCGCGCTTGGCCACGTGCCGCGGACCGCCCGGGCGTACCAGCACGATGCCGAGGTCCGCGCCGCGGTACAGGATCGCAGCACGCTTGACGAGCTCCTCCCAGAGCGCCTCCGCGTAGTCCTCGTCGAGCGCGCGCGGAGCCCATCGGGTGCCGGCGCGGCGGACGTCCTCCGTATGGACGAAGTACTCGATGAGATTGACGCTCTTGTCGATCGGGTTGATGCGCATCGGCGAGAGGGCGGGCGGTCCCGCCAGGAACCGGTTCACCAGCGCTTGGAATCCGGCAGGTGATGCGGCACGTTCGGCCATGTCCCGCGTCGCACGCTCGGTGAGGGCCGCCAGCCTCGGGACCACCATCCCGACGCCCAGAGCAGGCTTGTGCTCGCGGAGGTAGAGGTGTGCGGCCAGGTCGCGTGTCCGCCAGCCCTCGCACAGTGTCGGTGCGTCGGGGCCGGCTGCCAGCAGCGTCTCGGCCAGGACCTCGCGGGACGGGGTTACGTAGTGCATCACAGCTGAAAGTAGCACGGGGGACACCGGCCGGGGCAGTTGCGCCGCGCCCCGCCGTCGACCGCACTAGAATCACAGGTGATGCCTTCCTCCACCTCCTCCCCGGACAATCCCGCCGCTGCCCCGACCGACGTCGCCGGGGAGGAGCGTCCGCTCCTCGACCCGGCCATCGCCGCGGCGCTGAAGAAGGACGACGCCGGCCTGGTCGCCGCCGTCGTCCAGCAGTACGACACACTCGAGGTGCTGATGCTCGGGTGGATGGACGAGGAGGCGCTGCACCGCACGCTCACGAGCGGCCGTGTGACCTTCTACTCGCGGTCCCGCTCGGAGTACTGGCGCAAGGGTGACACCTCCGGCCACCGGCAGTGGGTCAGGGGCGTCGCGCTGGACTGCGACGGCGATGCCCTGCTCGTCACGGTCGACCAGGAGGGTGCGGCCTGCCACACCGGCACGCGCACCTGCTTCGACGGCCGGGCCTTGCCCGCGGTGACCGCCGGCCGTCCCGATGTGAAAGGACCCTGACGCCATGGAGCAGCTGGGCACGATCCGCCCCACCCTCGAGGAATTCCGCGAGCTGGCCCAGGGCCGCCGTGTGGTCCCCGTGCACCTCAAGGTCCTCGCGGACTCCCACACGCCCATCGGCATCTACCGGAAGCTGGCAGCCGGGCAGCCCGGGACGTTCCTGATGGAGTCCGCGGCCGTGGGCGGGGTGTGGTCGCGCTACTCCTTCATCGGCGCGCGGTCCCGTGCCACGCTGACCACCCGCGACGGCGAGGCGCACTGGCTGGGTGAACCGCCGGCGGGGGTCCCGGTGGGCGGTGACCCCGTCGAGGCCCTGCGCCTCACGGTCGAGGCGCTCCGCACGGAGCGCTTCGAGGAGTTGCCCCCGTTCACGTCCGGCATGGTCGGCTTCGTGGGCTGGGAGGCCGTCCGGCACTGGGAGCGGCTCACCAGCCCGCCCGAGGACGACCTGCTGCTGCCCGAGCTGGCGATGTGCCTCGTCTCCGACCTGGCCATCCACGACAACGCCGAGGGCTCCCTGACCCTCGTGGCGAATGCGATCAACTTCGACGGCACGGACGAGCGCGTCGACGAGGCCTGGCACGACGCCGTTGCGCGGGTCCGCGCGATGCTCGCCACGCTCGTGGCTCCCGCCGAGCTCGCCGTGTCCGTCATGGCACCGGACGCGCCGACAGCCGAGGCGTCCATGGACCGCGTGCGTGAGTCCTGGTTCGAGCCCGACTACCTGAAGGCGATCGAGCGCGGCAAGCGGGCCATCGTGGACGGCGACGTCTTCCAGGTGGTCATCAGCCGCCGCTTCGAGATCGAGTGCGACGCCTCGGCCCTCGACGTCTACCGCATCCTCCGCACCATGAACCCGAGCCCCTACATGTACCTGTTCAGCCTCGAGGACGCAGAGGGGCAGGGCTACTCGATCGTGGGCAGTTCGCCCGAAGCCCTCGTGACGGTCACGGGCGACGAGGTCATCACGCACCCCATCGCCGGTTCCCGCCCCCGCGGGAGGACCACCGAGGAGGACCGCGACCTCGCCGTCGAGCTCCGCGCCGACACCAAGGAGAAGGCGGAGCACCTCATGCTCGTCGACCTCGCGCGCAACGACCTCTCGAAGGTCTGCGTACCGGGCAGCGTCGACGTCACGCAGTTCATGGAGGTCGAGAAGTTCAGCCACATCATGCACCTCGTCTCCACCGTGGTCGGCAGGCTCTCGCCCGCCAGGAGCGCCTACGACGTCCTGGCGGCGACCTTCCCGGCCGGCACGCTCTCCGGCGCACCCAAGCCACGCGCGCTGCGCCTCATCGACGAGGTGGAACCCCACCGGCGGGGCATCTACGGGGGAGTGGTGGGCTACCTGGACTTCGCCGGGGACATGGACATGGCGATCGCCATCCGCTCCGCGCTCCTGCGGAACGGGAAGGCCTATGTGCAGTCCGGCGGCGGGATCGTCGCCGACTCCGTCCTCGAGGCCGAGGCACTCGAGACGGTCAACAAGGCAGCAGCGCCACTGCGCGCGGCACTCACGGCGGCCGGCCTGCGCCCGGCGACGGCGGACGTGCCGTGAGCGCCGCGGAGGGACCGGCACCGCGCCGCTTCGCGCGCCGCGGGATCGTGGTGATGGGGATCGTGGTCCTCGCACTGCTCGCCTTCGGCTCGACGACCCGGACCTGGCTCTCGGTGCGCCTGCCGCAGGATGCCGTCCAGATGCCCGACCTCGCCATCGCGGGCAGCGACGCGGCGACCCCCGTGACGGCGTTCGCGCTCGTGGCGCTGGCCGCGGCCCTCGCCGTCTCGATCGCCGGCCGGGTGGCGCGCTGGATCATCGCCGTCATCCTCGTGCTGTCCGGCGTCGGGATCGCGCTGTCCAGCGCATCCGTGGCCCTCGATCCCGCCGGAGCGGCAGAGCCGGCCATCGGCACCGCCATCGGTGTCAGCGGTCTGACCGGAGCCGAGGCGAGCGCCACCGGCATGCCCTGGCTCGCCGTCGTGGCCGGGATCCTGCTGGCACTCGCCGCCGCCTGGGTGGTCCTGGCAGGCCGGACCTGGGGGGTGAACCGGCGGTACGACGCCGGCGCGTCCCGGGGCGGGCGGACTCCTGGAGGCGGCCTCCGACCCGGCGCGCCGGTCCCGTCCACGGGTGACGTCGCCCCCGGCGCCGTCTCCGACGACGCCGCGCGGACGGCTGGGCCGGGGGTGTCGACCCCGCCCACCCCGCCTACCCCGTCGGTGCCCACGGCGGAGCAGGATGCAGGGCGCGACGACGGTTCCGGCAGTTCCGGCAGTTCCGGCAGTGCTGTGTCCGACGGCTCCGGCAGCGGCACCGAGGACGCTCCGCCGGTACCGGGCACCGGCCCGGTCGAGGCCCCCGGCTCCGCCCGCACGCCGACAGGGCGCACCAGCTCCCACGCGGACGAGATCGACAGCTGGGACGAGCTCTCGCGCGGCAACGATCCGACGCGCTGACCTCTTCCCCGGCCGCGCCTCCCGGAGCCGCCGTCCACCGGCTCCACCATCCACGTTCCGCCGGGTCACGCCATCAATGGCAGAATGGAACGGAACCCGTTCGAAGGAGATTTCCATGGCATCCGAGACCCGCACCTCCGCTACCCGCAACACCCCCGCGAACCACGCCCAGATGGGCGACGAGACGATCGGTCACGGCAACAGCCCCGCGGCGTGGACCTGCGTGTTCATCATGCTGGCCGGAGCCGCACTCGCCTCCTTCGCCTACATCCTCGCCAGCACCGAGGGCAATCACGATTTCGGCACGCTGCTCTTCTGGGTCGGCATCGGCATCATGTTCGTCGGCCTGATCGTCGGCTTCATCATGCGCAGGATCGGCTACGGCGTGGGCGGATCGAAGCTCAAGAACAACGGCCACTAGATGACGGTCCTCGACGACATCATCGTCGGCGTCCGCGAGGACCTCGCGGAGCGTCGCCGTAGCCTTCCCCTCGAGGACGTCCGGGCCGCAGCCCTCGCCGCACCCGCTCCGCTCGACGCCTTCGAGGCGCTCGGGGCAGGCCGGGGCGATGCCCTGGCGGTCATCGCCGAGGTGAAGCGGAGCAGCCCGTCCAAGGGTGCCCTGGCCGACATCGCCGATCCGGCGGCCCTCGCCGCGTCCTACGAACAGGGCGGTGCCGCCGTCATCTCCGTGCTGACGGAGCAGCGGCGTTTCGGTGGATCGCTCGCCGACCTCGACGCCGTCCGCGCCGCCGTGGGCCTCCCCGTGCTCCGCAAGGACTTCACGGTGGACGAGTACCAGATCTGGGAGGCCCGCGCCCACGGAGCCGACGTCGTCCTCCTGATCGTCGCGGCCCTCTCCGACGAGGAGCTCACCTCGTTCCTGGCCCTGACGCACCGGCTCGGGATGAACGCGATCGTGGAGACGCACACGGCGGAGGAGGTGCGGCGTGCCGCGGCCGCGGAGGCCCGCATCATCGGCGTGAACGTCCGGAACCTCAAGACGCTCGACATCGACCGCGGGGTCTTCGCGGAACTCGCGCACCTCGTCCCCGCCGGCGCGGTCGTCATCGCCGAGTCGGGCGTGCGGGACGCCGCCGATGTCGCCGACTACGCAGGACACGGCGCGCACGCCGTCCTGGTGGGGGAGGCACTCGTCCGGCACAACGATCCGGCCGGCACGATCGACGCGTTCAAGGAGTCAGGCCGCACGGCCTTGCAGGACAGGGCCGCAGCGCACACCTGACCGACGCCGGGACCCGCGGCCGGCCGGGCACACGGGCAGGCCCGGAATCCGGCGCCGACGCGGCCGGCAGTTCAACCGGCAGCAGTACAGCGAGCACGAAACAGGGGCCGGCCATCGCCGGTCCGAGACGGACCCGGACGGCAGAGCCACCCGGGTCAGGACCAACAGGACGGGACAGCTGAAGTCATGACCGACACGCACCAGGACACGGGCAACCCCGGAGCCGGCGACGGAGCAGCGGACGCCATCGACGCGGGGACGGCCGAGGCCTTCCTCAGCCACGACCAGAGCCTCCGCAATGCTCCCGGCCCCTACTTCGGCGCCTACGGCGGACGCTGGATGCCGGAATCACTGATCGCCGCGCTCGACGAACTGCAGGACACGTTCGACAAGGCCAAGGCTGATCCCGAATTCACCGCGCAGGTCGCCGACCTGAACCGGAACTACGCCGGCAGGCCGTCGCTCCTCACCGAGGCGCAGCGTTTCGCCGAGCACTGCGGGGGCGTCCGCGTGTTCCTCAAGCGCGAGGACCTGAACCACACCGGCTCGCACAAGATCAACAACGTGCTGGGCCAGGCCCTGATCGCCAAGCGCATGGGCAAGACCCGCGTGATCGCGGAGACCGGTGCCGGCCAGCACGGCGTCGCGAGCGCCACCGCGGCGGCCCTGCTCGGCCTCGAGTGCGTCGTCTACATGGGCGCCGAGGACACGCGGCGCCAGGCCCTCAATGTCGCGCGCATGCAGCTGCTCGGGGCGACGGTCATCCCCGTCACCAACGGTTCGCAGACGTTGAAGGACGCCATCAACGACGCCCTCCGCGACTGGGTGGCCAACGTCGAGACCACGCACTACCTCCTCGGGACGGCAGCCGGAGCGCACCCGTTCCCCGCGATGGTGCGCTACTTCCACGAGGTCATCGGGGAGGAGGCTCGCGAGCAGATCCTCGACCAGGCCGGCAGGCTCCCCGACGCGATCTGCGCCTGCGTCGGTGGCGGGTCGAACGCCATCGGCATGTTCCACGGCTTCCTCGACGACCGCGACGTCGCACTCTACGGCTTCGAGGCGGGCGGCGACGGCGTCGAGACCGGCCGCCACGCGGCCACCATCACCCTGGGACGCCCCGGCGTCCTGCACGGCGCGCGGTCCTACCTCATGCAGGACGAGGACGGCCAGACGATGGAGTCCCACTCCATCTCCGCGGGCCTCGACTACCCCGGCGTCGGACCGGAGCACGCGTACCTCGCCGACATCGGACGGGCGCACTACGAACCCATCACCGACGCGGAGGCCATGGAGGCGTTCCGCCTCCTCAGCCAGACCGAGGGCATCATCCCCGCCATCGAGACGGCGCACGCCCTCGCCGGTGCCATGAAGGTGGGTCGGCGCCTCGCTGCGGACCTCGGGCCGGGGGAGCAGGCGTCGGACAAGATCGTCGTCGTGAACCTCTCCGGTCGCGGGGACAAGGACGTGGCGACCGCCGCGGGCTATTTCGACCTGCTGCCGGACGACAGCGCCGAGCAGGAGATCGCCCAGGAGGGTGAACAACTGTGATGACGCATTCGACCGGACCGACGCCTCCCGTGGACGTCCCTGATCCCGCTCGCTCCGCGGCCGGATCGGCCGCCGGCGGTTCCAAGGCCGCCGCCGCGATCGAGAAGGCGCGCAGCGAGGGCCGCGCAGCACTCATCGGCTACCTGCCCGCAGGGTTCCCCGATGTCCAGACCACCATCGACGCCGGCATCGCCATGGCCCAGAACGGCGTGGACCTCATCGAGATCGGCATCCCCTACTCGGATCCCGTCATGGACGGCCACGTCATCCAGGAAGCGACCGTCGAGGCTCTCGCCAACGGCTTCACCGTGCCCCGGATCTTCGACGTCGTCGAGGGCATCACCCGCAGCACGGACGCCGCCGTCCTGGTCATGACCTACTGGAACCCCGTCATGCGGATGGGAGTCCGTGCATTCGCCGAGCGCCTCGCCGCAGCAGGCGGCGCCGGACTCATCACCCCGGACCTCATTCCCGACGAAGCTTCCGAGTGGCTCGAGGCATCCGAGGAATTCGGCCTCGACCGCGTCTTCCTGGTCGCCCCCTCCACGTCTCCGCAGCGCATGCAGGACACCGTCGACGCGAGCCGCGGCTTCGTCTACGCCGTGTCCGTCATGGGCGTGACCGGCGCCCGTACCTCGGTCGGCGCCGCCGCCCGCGCCGTGGTGGATGCCGCCCATGCTGCCGGCGCGGAGCGTGCCTGCGTGGGCCTCGGGGTCTCGACCTCGGCCCAGGTGCGCGAGATCGGTGCCTATGCGGACGGCGTCATCGTCGGTACGGCCCTCGTCGCCGCACTGCGCGACGGCGGCGTGGAAGCCGTCGCCGAACTCACCCGGGAGCTCAGCACCGGCACGGCGAAGGCTCCGGCATGATCGGCGGCGGCCTCGCGGCCTCGATCCCGAGCCCACCCGCAGCCTGGGCCAGTTTCGACCTCGGACCGCTGACCATCCATGCCTACGCGCTGTGCATCCTCGCCGGCATCATCCTGGCGCTCATCCTGACGCAGAGGCGCTTCGTGTCGTTCGGCGGCTCCGCCGACACCGTGTGGGACATCGCGATCTGGGCCATCCCGTTCGGTATCATCGGCGGCCGGCTCTACCACGTGTTCTCCTCGCCCGACGCCTACTTCGGGCCCGAGGGGGACCTCGCCCGGATCCCGCAGATCTGGCAGGGCGGCCTCGGGATCTGGGGTGCGATCGCTCTCGGCGCCGTCGGAGCGTGGATCGGTGCCCGACGCGCAGGAGTGAGGCTCTCGGCCTTCGCCGATGCGGCAGCCCCGGGCGTCCTCCTCGCGCAGGCCGTCGGCCGCCTGGGCAACTGGTTCAACCAGGAACTCTTCGGTGCGCCCACCACCCTTCCGTGGGGCCTCGAGATCGACGCCGACAACGCGAACTTCCCGCTCGACCAGGAACCGGGCACCCTGTTCCACCCGACGTTCCTCTACGAACTCCTGTGGAACCTCGCAGGCGTCGCGCTCCTGCTCCTGCTCGCGCGGCGTTTCCGGCTCCGCGGCGGGCGCATGTTCTGGCTCTACGCCGCGTACTACACGCTCGGACGCGTCTGGATCGAGACGCTGCGCATCGACGACGCCGAGATGGTCACCCTGTTCGGCGTGACGCAGCGGCTCAACGTCTGGACGAGCATCGCGGTGTTCCTCGTGTCGCTCGCCGTGCTCGTGTTCCTCGCGGTCAAGCGCCGTCCCGCCGACGACCCGTCCGTGTATCTCCCCGGTCGCGAGCCCGAGCCGCAGGACGGCACCGGGCTGCAGGACGGCACCGCGCCCGGCGCTACGGCCGGTGGCACGGCCAAGACCGCAGGCACAGACGATCCGGGGGCCGGATCGAACGCGGCCGACACGGGCAGGACCGGTGCCGAGGCACAGGCCGCCGACGCGGTGAAGGCCGCCGCCAGAGCGAAGGCTGCCGACACAGGCGAGGCCGGTGACACGGGCAAGGCCGGTGGAGCGGTGAAGGCCGATGCACCTGCGGCATCCGAGGCCGGGACCCGGCGTGTCGCAGCGGCGGGTCCCGTCCCAGGAGGCGACGGCACGGGGCCGGCTGAGGCTCCTGTGGCAGGCCGGTCGGGTGCATCCGATAACGCTTCAGCCACAGGTGCCCACGCAGCGGACACCGGGCTGGGCACGCGGAACGATCGTGGTAATCTTTCCGAAACAAACGGCGCCTGAGTACCGTTCCAGGACTCCGCGCAAGCGGGGCCGCGGTCTCCGGCTCCCGATAGCAGTCCCCGGGCCACCGCCCCTAAAGGACGCAACACCACACAGTTGTGGACTCCAGGTGCGACGGCCGGATCACCTTCCTGCCCGCACCGACACCGTCCCCAGCCGGCGCAGGACCACTTCTGCGATTGCCCGCCAAGAGCGCCGGGCAACGTCGGCCGGACGATGTGCACGAGATCGATAGACGGTGCCCGCTTCCCGACAGCGGTGCCCCCGGGGCCAGGGCTGTCCCCTCCCGACGCTCCATCATGGGGGAAGGATCCTTTCTATGACTGCTTTGACGCCAGGAAAGTCGACCGGGACGGACTCCGGAACGACACCATCCACGGCTGCGACCGTGCAATCCCCCTTCACGCGGTTCGCCTCCCTGCCGGAGGCGACCGGCCTCTACAACCCGGAGAACGAGAAGGACGCGTGCGGCCTCGCCGTGATCGCGACCCTGCGGGGTGAGCCCGGCCACGACATCGTCGACGCCGCCCTGACAGCGCTGCGCAACCTCGAGCACAGAGGTGCCGTGGGCGCGGACGAGGGCACCGGGGACGGTGCGGGCCTGCTGACCCAGGTCCCCGACGAGTTCTTCCGCGCCGTGGTCGACTTCCCGTTGCCGCCCGCCGGCTCCTACGTCGTCGGCACCGCGTTCCTGCCGGCCGAGGCGAAGGAGGAGGAGACGGCGCGTGCCGGGCTGGAGTCCATCGCCGAGTCCGAAGGTCTCGAGGTACTGGGCTGGCGGGTCGTCCCCGTCGTCGCCGACCTCGTGGGTGCCATGGCCCGTGCGTGCATGCCGCACTTCGTGCAGCTCTTCCTGGCCCCGGCGGACGGCAGCACGGCCGATCTCGACGGACGCGCGTTCCGGGTGCGGAAGCGTGCCCAGAACAAGTACGGCGTCTACTTCCCCTCGCTGTCCTCGAAGACCATCGTCTACAAGGGCATGCTCACCACGGCGCAGCTCGAGCCCTTCTACCCGGATCTGTCCGACGAGCGTTTCAAGACGCGCCTCGGCATCGTGCACTCCCGGTTCTCCACCAACACCTTCCCGTCCTGGCCGCTCGCGCAGCCCTTCCGGACCATCGCCCACAACGGCGAGATCAACACGGTCAAGGGCAACCGCAACTGGATGCGTGCCCGGCAGTCGCAGCTGTCCAACCCGCTGCTCGGGGACTCGCCGGAGGAGCTGTACCCGATCTGCACCCCGGGCGCCTCGGACTCGGCGTCGTTCGACGAGGTCGCGGAGCTGCTGACGCTCTCGGGCCGCCCGATCACGCACTCGATCATGATGATGATCCCGGAGGCGTGGGAGAACCACGCCACCATGGACCCCGCCCGCCGCGCGTTCTACCAGTACCACTCCATGCTCATGGAGCCCTGGGACGGACCGGCGGCCGTGTCCTTCACCGACGGCCGCCTCGTCGGTGCCGTGCTGGACCGCAACGGACTGCGCCCCGCCCGCTACTGGGTGACCGAGGACGGCCTCGTCATCCTCGCCTCCGAGGTGGGTGTTCTCGACGTCGAGCCCTCCCGCGTGGTCCGCAAGGGCCGTGTCTCGCCGGGCAAGATGTTCCTCGTCGACACGGAGGAAGGCCGCCTGATCGAGGACCAAGAGATCAAGGCCGAGGTCGCCGCCGCCAACCCGTGGGGGGAGTGGGTCAAGGAGAACCTGATCCAGCTCGAGGACCTCCCGGAGCGCGAGCACGTCATCCACACCAAGGCGTCGATCAACCGCCGCCAGCGCACCTTCGGGTACACGCAGGAGGAACTGCGCATCCTGCTCGGCCCCATGGCGAAGAGCGGCGCCGAGCCGCTCGGAGCCATGGGCTCGGACACCCCGATCGCCGTGCTGTCCAAGCGTCCGCGCCTCCTGTTCGACTACTTCGTGCAGTCCTTCGCGCAGGTGACCAACCCGCCGCTGGACTCGATCCGCGAGGAGCTCGTGACCTCGATGGGCGTCACCATCGGACCGGACGGCAACCTGCTCTCCACCGGGCAGGTGCGATCCAAGCAGATCGCCCTGAAGTTCCCCGTCATCACCAACGACGAGCTGGCGAAGATCGCCAACCTCGAGACCGACGACGGCGACCGGCTCACGGTCCGGGTGCGCGGCCTGTACCGGCACGACGGTGGCGAGGCCGCCCTGCGGGCACGCCTCGCGGAGATCTGCGAGCAGGTGTCCAGCGCGCTGAACCGCGGCGTCGAGTACGTGGTGCTGTCCGACCGCGACTCGAACGCACAGTGGGCCCCCATCCCGTCCCTGCTCCTGACCAGCGCCGTGCACCACCACCTCCTCAAGAGCGCCAACCGCACCAAGACCTCGCTCGTGGTCGAGGCCGGCGACGTGCGCGAGGTCCACCACGTGGCGGTGCTCATCGGCTACGGAGCCTCCGCGGTCAACCCCTACCTGGCCATGGAGAGCTGCGAGGAACTCGTCCGCAACGGCGACATCACCGGCGTCACGGCCGAAGCCGCCGTCGCGCATCTCATCAAGGGCCTCGGCAAGGGTGTTCTGAAGATCATGTCCAAGATGGGCATCTCGACGGTCAGCTCCTACTGCGGTGCCCAGACCTTCGAGGCGCTCGGGCTGTCGCAGGAGCTCGTCGACGAATACTTCCACGGCACGCAGACCCAGCTCGGCGGCGTCGGGCTGGACGTCGTCGCGGCCGAGACCGCCGCTCGCCATGAGAGCGCGTACCCGCAGGACGGCATCGAGGATCCTCATCGCGGCCTCGACAACGGCGGCGAGTACCAGTGGCGCCGCGAGGGGCCGCCTCACCTCTTCAACCCCGAGACCGTCTTCCGGCTGCAGCACGCCACGCGCGAGCGCCGCTACGACATCTTCAAGGCGTACACCCAGGGCGTGGACGACCAGTCGCGGGACCTGATGACGCTCCGCGGGCTGCTCAGGCTGCGCGGCGACGCACGCGAACCCATCGGCATCGACGAGGTCGAGCCGGTCTCGTCCATCGTCAAGCGTTTCTCCACGGGCGCGATGAGCTACGGCTCCATCTCGAAGGAAGCCCACGAGACGCTCGCCATCGCGATGAACCGCCTCGGTGCGAAGTCCAACACGGGTGAGGGCGGCGAGGACGTCGAGCGCCTGCTCGATCCCGAGCGTCGGTCGGCCATCAAGCAGGTCGCCTCGGGCCGGTTCGGCGTCACGAGCCTGTACCTGACGAACGCCGACGACATCCAGATCAAGATGGCCCAGGGAGCCAAGCCCGGCGAGGGCGGCCAGCTCATGAGCCAGAAGGTGTACCCCTGGATCGCGCGCACCCGGCACTCCACGCCGGGCGTCGCGCTCATCTCGCCGCCGCCGCACCACGACATCTACTCCATCGAGGACCTCGCACAGCTCATCTACGACCTCAAGAGGTCCAACCCGAGCGCACGGGTCCACGTGAAGCTGGTCTCCGAGGTGGGTATCGGCACGGTCGCCGCGGGCGTCACGAAGGCCAAGGCCGACGTCGTGCTCGTGTCGGGCCACGACGGCGGGACCGGCGCGAGCCCGCTCAATTCGCTCAAGCACGCGGGCATCCCGTGGGAGCTCGGGCTCGCCGAGACGCAGCAGACCCTCATGCTCAACGGGCTGCGCGACCGCGTGGTGGTCCAGGTGGACGGCCAGCTCAAGACCGGGCGCGACGTCGTCATCGCAGCACTGCTCGGTGGTGAGGAGTTCGGCTTCGCCACGGCACCGCTCGTGGTGTCGGGTTGCATCATGATGCGCGTCTGCCACCTCGACACGTGTCCCGTCGGCGTGGCCACGCAGAACCCGGAGCTGCGCAGCCGTTTCACGGGCAAGCCCGAGTTCGTGGTCAACTTCTTCGAGTTCATCGCCGAGGAGGTCCGCGAGATCCTCGCGGAGCTCGGCTTCCGGACGCTCGAGGAGGCCATCGGTCACAGCGAGCTGCTCGACGCCCGCGAGGCGATCGAGCACTGGAAGGCCGACGGCCTGGACCTGGACCCGATCCTGCGGGGCAACGAGTCCGACTCCGGCGAGCCGATGCGGAACATGCTCCCGCAGAACCACGAGCTGGACCAGCACTTCGACAACAAGCTCATCGAGATGAGTGCCGACGCACTGCACCACCGCTCGCCGGTACGCATCTCCGTCGACGTCGTCAATACGGACCGGTCGGTGGGCACCATGCTCGGTCACGAGGTCACCCGGACCTTCGGACTGGACACGCTGGCCACCGACACCATCGACGTCACCCTCACGGGACAGGCGGGGCAGTCGCTCGGCGCGTTCCTGCCCGCCGGGATCACGCTGCGGCTGCTCGGCGACTCGAACGACTACGTCGGCAAGGGACTGTCCGGCGGCCGCATCATCGTGCGCCCGGACCGCTCCAACGTGTTCCGCGCGGACCACAACGTGATCGCGGGCAATGTCATCGGCTACGGTGCCACGAGCGGCGAGATGTTCCTGCGCGGCCAGGTGGGGGAGCGGTTCCTCGTCCGGAACTCCGGGGCGACGGCGGTGGCCGAGGGGATCGGCGACCACGGCTGCGAGTACATGACGGGCGGCCAGGCCCTGATCCTCGGCCGCACGGGCCGCAACTTCGGTGCGGGCATGTCGGGTGGCACGGCCTACGTGCTGGACCTCGACCGCGCGCGCGTCAACAAGCAGAGCCTCGAGAACGGTGAGCTGCTGCTCGTCGGGCTGGACGCCGAGGACGTCGAGATCGTGCGGCGGCTGCTCATCCAGCACGTCGAGGAGACCGAGTCGAACCTCGCCGAGAGCCTGCTGGCGTCCTTCGAGGACACCGTCCCCCGATTCACCAAGGTCCTGCCGCGCGACTACGCCGCGGTACTGGACGCCCGCGCCACCGCCGTCGAGCAGGGCCTCGACCCTGACGGCGAAGAGGCGTGGACAAAGATCCTGGAGGTAACCGGTGGCTGACCCACGCGGATTCATGAAGGTGCGCGAGCGCCAGACCCAGCCACGCCGGCCCGTTCCGGTGCGCATCATGGACTGGAAGGAAGTGTACGAGGCGCAGGAGAAGGGCGTCCTCAAGAGCCAGGCGGGCCGCTGCATGGACTGCGGCATCCCGTTCTGCCACCAGGGCTGCCCGCTCGGGAACCTGATCCCGGAGTGGAACGACCTGACGTTCCGCGACAAGGGACGTGAGGCGATCGATCGCCTGCACGCCACGAACAACTTCCCCGAGTTCACCGGCCGGCTCTGCCCCGCACCGTGCGAGTCCTCGTGCGTGCTCGGCATCAACCAGCCGCCCGTGACCATCAAGCAGGTCGAGGTGTCCATCGCGGACCTGGCCTTCGACGAGGGCTGGGTGGAACCGCATCCGCCGGAGCGCCTGACCGACCGCACCATCGCCGTCGTCGGTTCGGGACCTGCGGGGCTCGCCGCCGCGCAGCAGCTGACGCGGGCGGGCCACACGGTGGCCGTCTACGAGCGCGACGACCGCATCGGCGGACTGCTCCGCTACGGCATCCCCGACTTCAAGATGGAGAAGATCCACCTAGAGCGCCGCCTCGACCAGATGAAGGCCGAGGGCACGCGCTTCCGGACCGGCGTCGACGTCGGCAAGGACATCAGCTGGGGCCAGCTGAAGCGGCGGTACGACGCCGTCGTCGTCGCCACCGGTGCCACCGTGCCGCGCGACCTCCCCATCCCGGGCCGGGACCTCGAGGGCGTCCACTTCGCCATGGACTACCTGGTACAGGCCAACCGCGTCGTCGCCGGCGAGGCGATCGAGGACCAGATCCATGCGGAGGGCAAGCACGTCGTCATCCTCGGCGGCGGCGACACCGGTGCCGACTGCCTGGGCACGGCCCACCGGCAGCACGCGGCATCGGTCACCACGCTCGCCATCGGCCAGCAGCCGCCCACCGAGCGCCGCCCGGACCAGCCCTGGCCCACCTTCCCCACGCTGTTCGACATCGCGAGCGCCCACGAGGAGGGCGGCGAGCGGCGCTACCTGGCCTCCACCGTCGAGTTCGTCGGCGACAACGGCGTACTGCGCGGCATCAAGGTCGCCGAGACGGAGTTCGTGAACGGCCGACGGGTGCCGAAGGAGGGCACGGAGCGCGAGATCCCCGCGGACCTCGTCTTCCTCTCCCTGGGCTTCACGGGGGCCGAGCCCGCCGGCATCACCGAGCAGGTCCAGGCCGAGTTCGACGACCGCGGGAACGTGGCACGGGACGGCTACTACATGACGAACACGCCGGGGGTCTTCTCGGCGGGCGACGCCGGCCGCGGCCAGTCGCTGATCGTCTGGGCCATCGCGGAAGGGCGCGCCTGCGCTGCCGCCGTGGACCAGTGGCTCATGGGTTCCACCAAGCTCCCCGCGCCCGTGGCGCCGACCGACCGCTCGATCGCCGTGCTCTGACCGGCTCCGCACAGAATCCCCACGACCCAAACACGACTAGGCTAGGTTTATGAGACGCGCAAAAATTGTTGCAACATTCGGCCCCGCAATCGCCAGCTATGAGAACACCCTCGCGGTGCTCGAGGCGGGCGTCGACGTAGCCCGGATGAACATGAGCCACGGCGACTACGCCGTGCACAGCAGCACCTACGAGAACGTGCGCCGCGCGTCCGAGGAACTCGGCAAGCCCGTCGGCATCTTCGCGGACCTCCAGGGTCCCAAGATCCGTCTCGGCCGGTTCGCCGACGGCCCCCACGCCCTCGCCCCCGGGGACGTCTTCACCATCACCGTCGAGGACGTCGAAGGCACGCAGGACATCTGCTCCACCACGTTCAAGGGACTGCCCCAGGACGTCAACGTGGGCGACATGCTCCTGATCGACGACGGCAAGGTCTCGCTCCGCGCCACCGCGGTCGACGACGTCAAGGTCACCACCGAGGTCGTCGTGGGCGGCATGGTGTCGAACAACAAGGGCATCAACCTGCCCGGTGTCGCCGTCAACGTCCCCGCCCTCAGCGACAAGGACGAGGAGGACCTCCGCTGGGCCATCCAGATCGGCGTCGACATGGTGGCGCTGTCCTTCGTCCGCGACGCCGGTGACGTGAAGCGCGTGCACGAGATCATGGACGAGGAAGGCCGCAGGGTCCCCGTCATCGCGAAGATCGAGAAGCCGCAGGCCGTCGACGCCCTCGAGGAGATCATCGACGCCTTCGACGCCATCATGGTGGCCCGCGGCGATCTCGGCGTCGAGCTTCCCCTGCAGGACGTCCCGATCGTCCAGAAGCGCGCCGTCGAGCTGGCCCGCCGCTGGGCCAAGCCGGTCATCGTCGCCACGCAGGTGCTCGAATCCATGATCGACAACCCCCGCCCCACGCGCGCCGAGGCGTCGGACTGCGCCAACGCCGTCCTCGACGGTGCTGACGCCGTGATGCTCTCGGGCGAGACGAGCGTCGGCAAGTACCCGATCGAGACCGTCCGCACCATGGCGGACATCATCGAGTCCACCGAGCGCCACGGCCTCGAGCGCGTCCCGCCGCTGGGCAGCAGGCCGAAGACCCGCGGTGGTGCGATCACCCGTGCCGCCGTCGAGATCTCGGACCAGCTCGACGCCAAGTACATCTGCACCTTCACGCAGTCCGGTGACTCCGCCCGGCGTCTCTCGCGCCTCCGCCCGAAGAAGCCGGTCTTCGCGTTCACCCCGGTGCAGTCGACGCTCAACACGATGTCGCTCATCTGGGGTATCCAGCCCAAGCTCGTCGAGTTCGTGGAGCACACCGACCAGATGACCTCGCAGGTGGACCGTGTCCTCTTCGAGCAGGGCCTCGTCGAGGTCGACGACCTCGTGGTCATCGCCGCCGGTTCCCCTCCCGGACAGGCCGGTTCGACCAACTCGATCAAGGTCCACCGTGTCGGCGACATCACCGACGCCGGCCAGCTTCCCGACAGCCACACGTCCTACATCAAGGAGGACGTGGGCCCCTGGCCCACCAAGAAGAAGTAGGCCGACCCACCGGTCAGACGCGAAGAGCCCCATTCGTGAGGATGGGGCTCTTCGCGTCTGCGGACCGGAGGGTCCTCGGCCAGGGGTCAGTTGACCTGGTTGATGATCGTCTCGGCGACTTCGCGCATGCTGAGGCGGCGGTCCATGGACGTCTTCTGGATCCAGCGGAAGGCCTCGGGCTCGGTGAGGCCCATCTTGGTGGTCAGCAGGCTCTTGGCACGCTCCACCAGCTTGCGGGTGGCGAACTGCTCCTGGAGGTCGGACACCTCTGCCTCGAGGGCCTTGATCTCCTCGTGGCGCGACATGGCGATCTCGATGGCGGGGATGAGGTCGGCCGGTGTGAAGGGCTTGACCACGTAGGCCATTGCACCGGCGTCGCGGGCGCGCTCGATGAGTTCCTTCTGGCTGAAGGCCGTCAGCAGGACCACCGGCGCGATACGTGCCTTGACGATCTGTTCCGCGGCGGTGATGCCGTCCATGACGGGCATCTTCACGTCCATGAGGACGAGGTCCGGCTTGTGCTCCTCGGCGAGGGCCACGGCCTTCTCGCCGTTGTCGGCCTCCGCGACGACCTCGTACCCTTCCCCACGCAGGATCTCGATGATGTCGAGTCGGATGAGCGTCTCGTCCTCGGCCACGATGACCCGGCGTGCGGGTCCGGCGGGCGTGGATTCGGTGGGTTCAGACACTGTTGCTCCTTGATGATGTGGCGTTCCGATGGGCCCGGAGAGGGCATGCTCCCGTTCCCGGAAACAGCCTATCGGCATGTAGAGTGGATTCGCGCACCGGAGGCGAATGAAGTCCCTGTACCTCCGCCCCGCCCGGGCGCGAACGGCCCGAATGGCGGAATTGGCAGACGCGCTGCACTCAAAATGCAGTATCGAGAGGTGTGTGGGTTCGAGTCCCACTTCGGGCACCGGTCCTCAGCACGTCCGGGGACGTCACTGCTCGGTCGCGGGTCGCTGCCGCTGCCGTTTCGTGGCCGACCGTCGTTCCTTGGCAGCCAGTCGCCGGCGGACCGAGCCCCTGGTGGGTCGCGTCGCCCGGCGGGCTGCCGGCTCGGGTGCGAGCGCCTCTGCCACCTTGGCGGCGAGTTTGGCCAGGGCAATCTCGCGATTGCGCAGCTGTGATCGGCGCTCCGAGGCCGTCACAGTGATCACCCCGGACACGAGACGGGGTCCGAGACGCGTGAGCAGTATCTGGCGCTGGCTGTCCGAGAGCGCCGCCGAGCGCGCGACATCCCACGAGAGTTCCGTGCGGCTGTCCGAGGTGTTGACGTGCTGGCCTCCCGGCCCGGACGAACGCGAGAACCGCCAGCCCAGTTCCGATGCGGGAATCGTGAGTGCGGGAGTCACCTCGAGATCCATGTACCAAGCGTCGCACGGTCAGGAGCAGGGAAGTCCCGCTCGAAGATGCCGGGGGTAGATTGGGTCCATGGCCAGCGAAGCGATGATCCTCGATGTCGACGGTCCGAACGGTTCCCGGGCCGTCCGCCTGTCCAGCCCGTCCCGTGTGCTCTGGCCGCAGGCCGGGCTGACCAAGCTGGACCTCGCGCGCTATCTCGTCGCCGTCGCGCCTGCCTTCCTGCGCGCCAACGGCGGACGCCCGGTCTCCCTGCAGCGCTTCGGCGGCGACGTGGACGGCGAGTACTTCTTCAGCAAGAATCCGCCGAAGGGTGCGCCGGACTACGTGCGGAGTGTGACGGTGGTCTATCCCAGTGGCCGTGCACACCCTCAGCTCGTCCTCGACGAGCCGGCGTCCGCCGTGTGGGCCGCGCAGATGAACACCGTGGTCTTCCATCCGTGGGCGTCCCGCGCGGATGCCCCCGACCTGCCGGACGAATTGCGGATCGACCTCGACCCGCAGCCCGGGACGACGTTCGCGGACGTGGTGGCGGCCGCCCACGAACTCCGGGCCGTCCTGCGGGAGGCGGGACTGACCTGCTTCGTGAAGACGTCGGGGAACCGCGGGCTCCACGTCTTCGCGCCGATCGAGCCGACCCACGAGTTCCTCGAGGTCCGCCGGGCCGTGATCGCCGCCGCACGGGAACTCGAGCGGCGCATGCCGGACCGGGTGACGACGGCCTGGTGGAAGGAGGAACGCGGTGCCCGCATCTTCGTGGACTACAACCAGGCGAACCGCGATCGCACCATGGCCGGCGCGTACAGCCCGCGCGCCCTGCCCCACGCCCCCGTGTCGTGCCCACTCAGCTGGGACGAACTGACCGGCGTCGACCCGGCAGCCTTCACCATCACGACCGTGCCCCAGAGGCTGGCGACGACCGGCGACCCCTGGGAGGGGCTGCATGCCGATCCCGGGAGCATCGACGTCCTCCGCGAATGGTGGGACCGCGACGTCGAGGCGGGACTGGGCGAGCTGCCGTTCCCGCCGGACTTCCCGAAGATGCCAGGGGAACCTCTGCGCGTGCAGCCCAGCCGCGCACGTAACCGCGCCTGAGCCGCCCTGTCAACGAAAGGCCGGACGAGCAGTTCCCGGCGCGAGCCCCTGCCCGCGCTGGTAGAACGGGAGGGAACGTTGCCGCGCCCGGCAGGAGCCGGGCCTGACTCCGGCCGCTGCCCGGCCATCGGGAGAACCATGAAGAAGACCGTGCTGTTCTCGACCCTCCTGCTCATCCTGGTCACCGGGTGCGGCGGAAATCCCGCCACCGATGCCGAGCCTCCCGGTCCAACGCCCGACCCCGCCGAGACGGCGACCGAGCAGGCCGCAGCACCATCGGATGCGCCGTCCGTCGAGGGCCTCGCGGATGCCAACAGCGGTACGTTCTCGTTCCTGATCGATGAGGCCAGGGGCGACGTCGTCCTGCCGGCCGAGGCGCCCGAGGATGTCGAGGCGGTGCGCGAGGAGCTGGGCCAGGAGGCGGTGACCTATTCACTGGTGACCGTGCAGAATCCCGAAGGGGGAGTGACCCTCGACCTGGAGACGATCACCGTCTCCACTCCGGAAGGCCAGGACCTCGAGCTGAGGCCGGCAGCGACCGTCCTCGAGGAATGGGGTGCGGCGACGACCTCCGGGGAGTCCTCCCCGGAGGTCGTCGACCTGGTGGAGCAGTACAGCGGGGGAGCGTTGCCCGGGGAGACGAGCGAACTGCTCATGATCGGGGCGTTCCCCGACGTACCGGAGACCGTCCAGCGCGTTCTGGTCCAGCCGACGGGCGGGGCCGACCCGGTGGAGGCGACTGTCCGTCCGGAGTCCTGAGCCGGTTCGCACGACCGGCCGGACACCGCTGCGGAGTAAACTCAGGCTATGCCGAGCAAGGAGCACACCCGCACTGCTGTGGTCATCGAAGACGACGATGACGTCCGCGATCTGCTGCACACCGTGCTGACCGGCGCGGGCTTCCGTGTGCACACCGCGCCGGCCGGTCTCGCCGGTGTCGAGATGGTCCGCCGCCTCATGCCGGACGTGGTGACGCTCGACGTCGGCCTGCCGGACATCGACGGCTTCGAAGTGGCGGAGCGGATCCGCAGGTTCTCGACGACCTTCATCGTCATGCTCACGGCGCGCGCCCATCCGTCGGACGAGAAACGGGGCTTCGAGGCCGGCGCCGACCGCTATCTCCGCAAGCCGTTCCGTCCGGCGGAGCTGCGCCGGCACATCCAGGAAGGCATGGCGGCGGCGGACGCCTGATGGGTGTCATTGGCGGGCGTCGCTCAGTGGCTGCGCGCCCCCGCCGTGCTCACGAGCACGGGCCGGTTGAGGGCGTCGGAGACCGCTCCCGTCACGACGGCGAAGATCCCCTTGTGCAGGTAGTCGGCGGTCTTCTCGCCGGCAGGCCAAAGGGAGGGGGCTGCGCCCGCACCCGTGGCGTTCTCCAGCGTCTGGTCGAACGCGAGGCGGACGACGGCGTGCGCCGCCGTTGCGGAACCCCCACGGATCCCCGTCACCGACCACAGGCCGCGGAGCGCGCCCAGGGTCGCTCCGGTCAGCCAGTGCATGGCGTGGTTCCACACGGGGTAGCAGACGGCGTCGTCGGTGGGCCGACCCAGCAGGATCCGGAGGGTCCGGGCGGGGATGTGCGAGTCCGGACGACCCGTGATGCGTTGCTCCACGAGTTCTCCGACCGTCATCGCGGCCGTCCCGACCAGGCCCGCTGCCACGCCGCGCAACGCCGCCCGGGCGAGGACGGGACCGCGATCCGTCACTTGTCGTTCCCGCCGTCCGGGGCGTCGTCGAGGTCGTTGCCGCGACTGTCGTCCCCGAGGTCGGTGTCGATCCCGTTGTTGTCGTCGTAGTTCCCGGTGTCGGTGCCGGAGTTGTCGCTGTCCTTGTTGCCGAGATCGCACCCGCCCAGGAAGAGGGCGCCGGCGGCGAGAACGGCGGCGATGGTCTTCGTCTTCTTGTCGGCCACGGGGTCTCCGTTCGAGTTCCTACCGGGGCGGCGGTGGTGCCGCCCTTCTTTCACGGTAGGCAGCGCCCTCGGGCGGGGCAACATGAGTTCCCGGCTCAGTCGGAGCTTGCAATCGCGACCCCGCACCCGCCCGGTAGGTCGCCGTCGTGCTCATCGGACGGGCCGGATCGTTGCCCGATCCGGTCGGCTCCGCATCGGGGTACGGTGTCCCGTTCCCGGCTCGGAAGGAGCTGCACCGCGGCCGGTACGCCGGATCAGTCCCTGATCTCCCGGATCAAGTTCGTGATGCGGGCCGTGGAGAGGCGCCGACCCTGCTCGTCGGTCATCACCACCTCGTGCGTCGTGAGGGTCCGGCCGAGGTGGATGGCCGTCGCGGTGCCCGTCACCGTGCCGGAATCGATGCTGCGGTGGTGCGTCGCTCCCACCTCGATGCCGACGGCCTGCCTGCCCGGGCCGGCGTGGAGTCCCGCGGCGAACGACCCCAGGGTCTCGGCGAGCACCACGTGGGCGCCGCCGTGGAGGATGCCCGCGACCTGCTGGTTGCCCTCGACCGGCATGGTGGCGACCATGCGCTCGGCGCTCATCTCGGAGAAGACGATGCCCATCTTCACGGTCAGGGCGCCGACGCCGTAGCGGCCGAGCCAGCTGTGCATCTCGGGCGGGATGCCCGCTGCGACGAGCTCGGCCAGCCGGTCTTCGGAGGGTGCGTGGACGGCGTCGGGCCGGGTGCGGTTGTCTGTCATGGCAACTAGGCTGGCACCTGTGAGTGAAACGACCAAACCAGCTGCCACCCTGACCATCGCACCGCCCGCGGAGAGCACTCCGGACGGCTCTGTGGCACCGGCCGGCGGGCAGGCGCCGGCGCGTCGCAGCGACGGTTCACGCAACCGGCTCCTCGTCATCGACGGGCACTCCATGGCCTTCCGTGCCTTCTACGCGCTCCCGCCCGAGAACTTCTCGACCGACACCGGCCAGCACACGAATGCGGTCTACGGCTTCACGGCGATGCTCATCAACCTCATCAAGGACCAGAAGCCGAGCCACGTGGCAGTCGCTTTCGACCTCGACACACCGACCTTCCGCTCCGAGGAGTACACGGAGTACAAGGGCGGCCGTTCCAAGACGCCCGAGGAGTTCCACGGACAGGTGGACCTGATCATCAAGGTCATGGAGGCGATGCGCATCCCGACCATCTCCCTCGACGGCTACGAGGCGGACGACATCCTGGCCACCCTCGCGTACCAGGCGGCGAGTGCCGATTGGGACGTGCAGGTGGTGAGCGGGGACCGGGACGCCTTCCAGCTCGTCAACGACCGCGTGACCGTGCTCTATCCGAAGCAGGGCGTGACCAACATCCCGCAGATGGATGCGCAGGCCATCGAGGAGAAGTACTTCGTACCGCCGCACCAGTACTCGGACCTCGCTGCGCTGGTGGGGGAGAGCGCCGACAACCTGCCGGGGGTACCCGGCGTCGGCCCGAAGACCGCGGCGAAGTGGATCAAGCTGTACGGGGGGCTCGAGGGGATCCTCGAGAACCTCGACAAGATCGGCGGGAAGGTCGGGGATTCGCTGCGCGCCAACATCGAGGACGTCAAGCGGAACCGGCGCCTGAACCGGCTGCTCACCGATCTGGACCTACCCGTGGACCTCGACGCCATGGTCTCGCAGCACCCGGACCGGTCGGCGGTCGAGGACCTCTTCGATTCCCTGCAGTTCAACACGCTGCGCAAACGGCTGTTCGACCTCTTCGGCGAGGAGGAGACCGCTGACGAGGGCGATGAGCAGAGTGCTCCCGCACACGTGCTGCTCGACGACGCCGCCGGACTCGAGCAATGGTTCAGGGCCACGAACCAGGCGCAGGCCTCGGTGGCGCTGGCCACCGAGACGACGGCCGGGGTGACCGACGTCGTCGGGGTCGCCGTGGTCACCGGGCTCTCCGCAGCCTTCATCCCGCTGGAAGCGCTCGATGCCGAGGCCGAGAAGGTGCTGGGGGACTGGCTGTCCGACACCGACGCGCCGAAGATCGTCCACGACTTCAAGGCAGTGTTCAAGCTGCTGTCCGCCCGGGGCCTCGTGCTGGCGGGGGAGATCGACGATACAGCCCTCTCCGGGTACCTCATCCAGCCCGACCGGCGGAGCTACGATCTCGCCGACCTCGCCCAGTACCACCTGCGGCTGTCCATCACGGCGTCTGCCAATGATTCGTCGGGCCAGCAGGCGCTCGACCTCGGCGGCAACGACGTCGCATCGCCGGCCGTGGTCGCCGCCTATGCCGCACTGCGCCTCAGTGAGCACTTCGCCGGTCAGCTCGTCGAGCGCGGGGCCAACCAGCTGCTCGGTGGGCTGGAGCTTCCGCTCGCGGAAGTGCTCGCCCGCATGGAACTCACCGGCGTGGCCGTCTCCGTCGACGGGCTCGACCGGCTCTTCGACGACTTCTCGAAGACGATCAGTGCCGCCGGAGCCGAGGCGTACCGGATCATCGGCAAGGAGATCAATCTCGGCTCGCCGAAGCAGCTGCAGACCGTCCTGTTCGACGAGCTCGAGCTGCCGAAGACCAAGAAGATCAAGACGGGCTATTCCACCGACGCCGACGCCCTGACGGACCTGATCGCCAAGACGGGGCACCCCTTCCTCGAGCAGCTTCTCGCCTACCGCGATGCACTGAAGCTCCGCCAGACGGTCGAGGGGCTACGGAAGGCGGTGGACGACGACGGCCGCATCCACACCACGTACCTGCAGACCATCGCGGCGACAGGCCGGCTTTCCTCGACCAATCCGAACCTGCAGAACATTCCCGTCCGTTCCGACGAGGGCCGCCGTATCCGCGAGGTGTTCGTCGTCGGGCAGGGACGCAACGGCGAGAAGTTCGAGAGCCTGATGACGGCCGACTACTCGCAGATCGAGATGCGCATCATGGCGCACCTGTCCGGTGACGAGGGACTCATCTCGGCGTTCCAGGAGGGCGAGGACCTCCACCGCTTCGTCGGCTCGCACATCTTCGGCGTCGCGCCGGAGGAAGTCACCAGCGCCATGCGGTCCAAGGTGAAGGCGATGTCCTACGGGCTGGTCTACGGCCTGAGCTCGTTCGGGCTCTCCAAGCAGCTCAACATCTCAGTCGACGAGGCGCGCACCCTCATGCGTGACTACTTCGAGCGCTTCGGCGCGGTGCGTGACTACCTGCGCGGCATCGTGGAGCAGGCCCGCAAGGACGGCTTCACCTCCACCATCGAGGGTCGGCGCCGCTACCTGCCGGACCTGTCGAGCGACAACCGGCAGCTCCGCGAGATGGCAGAGCGGGCGGCCCTCAACGCGCCCATCCAGGGTTCGGCTGCGGACATCATCAAGAAGGCCATGCTCGGCGTCGACGACGCACTGACCCAGCGGGGCCTCGCGTCGCGCATGCTGCTGCAGGTGCACGACGAACTCGTGCTCGAGATCGCCGAGGGTGAGTCCGAGGAGGTCGAGGCGCTTGTGCGGCAGCAGATGGGCGCAGCGGCGGATCTCTCCGTTCCGCTCGACGTCTCGGTGGGTACAGGAGCAAGCTGGCACGACGCCGCCCACTAGGTGTAGTGCGCCGGGGACGACCTGAGCGCCCGCGGACCAGAACGAGGTGTTGCGGTGCTCCGGTCCGGTCCGGTCCGGTCCGTTCTGGCCTGTGACGGTCTTGTCGGATCCGTATCGGTTCTTCCGAAGCAGGGCTGATCTGCTCACGTCCGTTCCGGTCGATCGAGTCAATCGAGTCAATCGAGTCAATCGAGTCAATTCGGTCGATCAGGTCGATCAGGGCGGTTCAGGCGGTTCAAGTTAAGTCATGTCGGGTCAGGTCGGACCATAGCGGTTCAGGTCAGTACCTCTTTGTTCCCGCCCGGGTAGGTCTGTTCCGGTCGGTTCCAACCAGGGGTGGTCTGTTCCGGTTGGCTCCAGCCTGACCTCGTCTGCTCCGCCCTGTTCCAGGCAAGGGTGGCGGGGATGCCCCGGGTCATGTCGTGGAGTGGTTCGAGGGGCCGTCGTCCTTGGTGGTGTGGTTCGTCGTGCAGCTGTTCGTGGTGGTGTGGTTCGTCGTGCAGCTGTTCGTGGTGCAGTAGTTCGTCTCTCGAACGATTCGTCCGGTGTGCCAGTAGGTGTTGGTCCGGGGAGCGCCTGCCCGGCCAGGGTATCCGGGCGCGTGGAACCAGGCAATGCCGCTTCGGGGCTCTATCCTCCACGTGCCCTGGTGGATGAGGTGGTGGTGTCGTGAGCACAGCAGTGCTCCGTTGCTGATGCTCGTTCTCCCGCCGCGGGACCAGGGGTCGATGTGGTGGGCTTCGCACCAGGGCGCCGGGATGGTGCAATCCGGGAAGGCACAGCCCTTGTCACGGGCGACCAGGGCTCGACGCAGGTGGGGTGGGAAGAGGCGTTGGGCTCTCCCGAGGTCCAGGACCTGACCCGCACCGCCGAGGATGATCGGGATGATGTCCGCGTCGCAGGCGATCCGCCGGATGGTCCTGGCACTGGCCTGGCCGGCGAAGACCGTGTGACCCGGCCGCTGCTTTGCCCGCTGCGTCTGACCGGTGAGGCCCCTGGCGAGGTTGCCGGGGAGGTCCAGGGTGAGGTTCTGGGTTTGGTCGATGAGGTCCTGATAATCGATGGTGACCATCACCTGAGGTCGGTGGCCGCCGGTTGCCGGAAGACCCGTCGTGCTCAGGGCGATCTTGCACGCGGAGACCAATCCTTCGAGCAACATCTGAGCCCTTGTTGCTCCCTCCGGGTCACCGTACAAATCCGTGTTTCTGCCTGAATCTGATCCTTCACCCCAACCGGAGCTTGCACTGAACCCTGTACCCAACTCTGCGCCGTAGCCGATGTCTGATCCTGGCCCGCTCTCGGCAGCAGCACCGGAGGCACCGGATTCGCCCGCGCTTTCGGCCGCAGCGACGATGCCGTCGGCAGCGGCAGCGGCACCGGCCGTACTGGCGCGGTCGGCGTGCATGCGCGGATTGGTGGCGGTGTTCATGACGGTGGCGAGGTGTTCGAACTGCTCGTCGGTGGCGCCGATCTCGAGGACGTGCAGGCCATGGCGGCGGCCCCTGAGGAAGACGCCCTGGCGAGCCCGGAGCACCTTGTCGGTGGGTTCCTGCCCGTCCTGGTCGAGGACTCCTTCCCAGCGGCGGGCCACGACCCGCAGGATGTCCTCGTCGGACTCGACCGCCTGCCGGGTCAGGTGGTCCTCCATCGACTCGACCTCTTCCGGGGTCGCGAAGGACTGCACCCGTTGTACTGCCTGGGACACGATCGTCGCGGCCCGACCGCTGACCAGGCCCGTCTCCACCACTGCACTGAGGGTCTCCAGCCGGGCAGGCAGCGCCGCACCCGTTGGCGACATCCGGCACAGCACCAGGTCCGCCAGGGCCAGCCGGCGTCGGGCTTCGGCACGGCTGATCCCCAGGGTCCCGCGCAGGAAGTCCGCGCAATCCCTGAATCCATCTGGTGCTGCACCCTCCCGCGACCCCCAGAAGGATCCCGTGGCGCTGCCGACACCCAACGACGCGGTACCCCACGAAGCGGTGCTCGAGGAAGCGGTAGCCGACGAAGCGGTGCTCGAGGAAGCGGTGCTCGAGGAAGCGGTACCCGCGGAGGCGGTGCTGCAAGCGGCCGGAATCGGAGCCTCGGCGCGAATGGCCTGTTCTGCCCGGGCCAGCAGCGACCCGGGTGCGGACGTACTCCCGGACGTACTGCCGTGATCGGGTTCGTCGACCCGGTAGTGTTCCTCGGCGAGGCGTGCGGCGAGGACTTGCAGATGGTCCACGACCCTCGAGACACGTTCGATGTCGATGATGAGCTGCAGTGCCTCCGGCCGGGAGGGGACACGGCCTTGCCGGCCCAGCTCTCGGGCATACTCCGTGAGCGCAGCGAAGGCCGAGTTCAGCGTACCCACTGCAGTCGGGGTCTGCGCGGAACACTCGAGCGGGGCAATGGCCATACCCTGAATTTTATCGAACACGCGTACTATTCCGCGTGCTCCTCGGCCTATGTGGACAACGACAGGACGCTCCCCATTTTCATGGAATCGGGGTGCGATCGCTCACGAGATCAGAGGTGGGGCGCCGTCGTCGTACTTCTCCCGACGCGAGCGCGCGAAGAGGCGTCCCGGCCCCTCCGTCGGACGGTGTCGTCGGACCATGCCCGGCCCGAGCGCCCGAAGACACACACCGTCCCTCCGCCGGACGGCGTCGTCCTCCCGCGCTCGGCACAGGAGCCTGGAAAGGCATTCCGGCCCTCGAGCCGGGCGCCGTCGTCGTACTCCTCCCGATGCGAGCGCGCTAAGAGGCGCCCCGCCCCCGCCGCCGGAGGGCGTCGTCCTGCCACCCCTGAAGTCGGCGCCGACGGCGCCCCTGGTCCACGCCGGACCGCCGCGGCTAGGGTGGTGGAGTGAGCCACAACACCGCACCCGACCTGCACACCGAGATCTTCAGCCCTGCCGCCGACGAGGACGTCACGGCGGACGGCCGCTTCACGAAGTGGCTCGATGCGGAGGGGATCGGGTTCCACGAGGGCACGTTCGATCCGGAGGACATCCCGAAATTCCTCGGGGCGTACCAGGCGGACCAGCGGGTCCTGTGGGGCGTCCACGATCGTGCCCAGCCCGCCGAGGCTCTCGGTGCGGACCATCCGGTGGCCACCTACGGCACGATGGTGCATCCGCTCAACGTCGGAGCGGGACAGATCGAAGCCCACCAGATCACAGCTGTCACTGTCCGGCCGAGCCACCGGCGCAACGGCATCCTGCGCTCCATGATGACCTGGGACCTTCGGGAGGCCGCGGAACGGGGGCTCCCGCTGGCCATCCTGACCGCGTCGGAGGCGACGATCTACGGGCGCTTCGGATTCGGCTGCGCCACGTTCACACAGGCCGTCGAGGTGGACGTCCGCGAGCGGTTCGAGGTGACGGCACCGAGAACCGGTACGACGACGCTGGTGGCCCGGGAGCACGCAGTGCGCCTCGCCGAGCAGATCTTCGCAGGCTTCCACGCCGTGACCTTCGGCTCCGTCGGCCGGCAGTACGCCTACCCGCGCCGCGCCTCGGGCGAGTGGGGCAGGGAACGGCCGGTCGAGGACCGCAACGTGCGGATGGCGGTGCACTACGACGCCGAGGGGACGCCGGCAGGGTACGTGTCCTACCGCTTCGCAGGCTGGGACACGACGCCCTACACGATGAAGATCGTGGATCTGGTGGCAGCGACACCCTCTGCCTACCTCGAACTGTGGCGGTACCTGGGATCGCTCGACCTCGTGCAGGTCGTCACCTGGGACGGAGCGCGGCGGGACGACCCGCTGCCCTGGGCGCTGCGGGACCGGCGCTGCTATGACGTGAAGGGGACCGAGGACGTCCTCTGGGTCCGCCTGCTCGACGTGCCGGCCGCGCTCGGCAGGCGTTCGTACCGTGGAAGCGGCACGATCGTCCTGGAGGTCCTGGACGCGCTCGGGCTCGCCGGAGGCTCCTACGTCCTGACCGTCGTGGACGGCGTCGCCCAGGTGGAGCACGTCGAGGCCGCGGCGGCACCCGACGCCACCCTCACCATCAATGCGCTCGGTTCGCTGTACCTCGGGGGAGTGTCGGCTTCAGCACTCGCAGCGGCCGGCGCTCTCGACGCTGCAGCCGAGGACGCTGTCGAGCTCCTCGACACGCTGTTCGGACGCTCCGAGGAGCCGTATTGCATCACGCATTTCTAGATCCGCCTCCAGGCGGAGCGTCGGATCGGATCGAGGGTGTCTGCGAAGCGCGGCGCCGACGGCCGATCCGAGGGTGCAGGAAGAAGGGGTGATGAGCCGATGCCCGTCGGAGGTCACGCCGCCGTGGACGGCAGGGGAAGGAAACGGGGGAGGAAGACAGCGGCAGCCCCGCTGAGGAGGACCAGGAGCACCCAACCGGAGGTGCTGCCCACGGTGTCCCGGAGCGCACCTATCAGCGTGTTGCCGCAGACCACGGCGAGGCCTCCGCAGCTGGCGAGGAGCCCGTAGTAGGCACCCAGCGGTCGTGCCCCGGCGAAACCTTGCACCTGCTGCAGCCCGGCGGGCCCGACGAGCATGCGTCCGAGGCTGAGGAGGACGACGAGACACACCGGTCCAGTGGCCGCCGGGAGTCCGGGCACGAGGTGCATGCCGGTGGTACCGAGCAGCGTGATCAGCAGAAAGGCCACGGCGATGCACGAGAACCCGGCCCGTAGCGCCGCGACCGTCCCCATCCTCGCTGCCACGGACGACGCCGGTAGTTGGAGTGCGATCGTCAGGATCGAGGCGATGGTGAACAGCACGCCCAGAAGTCCGGCGCCCGCCCCGCTCTGCTGGAGTTCGAGAGGGAGCGTGAAGTACAGCTGGTTGTACGCGAGGAGGTTGATGCCGAAGAACGCGCAGAACGCGAGGAAGCGACGCTCCCGCAGGCAGGCCCAGGTGTCATGGCCCCCGGCTGCTGCTCGGGGCGAGGGGGCCGTCGTCGGAAGCCCCCGCGGCATGATCAGCCAGAGGACCACTCCCACCGTGAGGAAGAGGCAGGCGGCGGACCCGGCGACGATCGGGAACCCGAGTGGCAGGAGGCCGGTACCGACCAGGGGCCCGGTGACGGCGCCCACTTCGCCGAACAGGACGAGCCACGCGAACAGACTCCGGCGCCGGCTGCCGTCCACTGCGCGGGCTCGATCGAGTGCGCCGACGAGCCCCTCGACGGCGGGCGAGAAGAGAGCGCCACCCATGCCGGTCAGTACGGCGCCCAGAAGGAACGGCCAGAAGCTGTCGGCCGCGGCCAATCCGTAATAGCCCGCTGCCCGGAGCACGCAACCGGACAGGATGCTGCGGCGAGGGCCCCACCGGTCGGCAAGCACCCCTCCGAGCAGGAACAGGCCCTGCTGGCTGAAGGTCCTCACACCGAGGACGACGCCGATGGCGGCGGCACCCAGCCCGAGGTCCTCGGACATGACGAGCGCCAGGAAGGGGACGACGGCGTAGAAGCCGATGTTGAAGACCAGTTGGGTGGACAGGAGCACCGATGCGCCGCCCTGGGTCGTCGAGGGAGCAGGGATCATCGGGAGAGATCACCGGAGGCGGAGCGTGTCACCCGGGGTGGTCTGGGAGCACGGGTGGCGCGGGCAGCCGGTCCCGGTAGCGGCGCGTCAGGCCTCGTCACGGGATGCCTTTCCGTCCGGCGCCCGGACCAGCCCGGGAGCATGCAGAGCCGCCCAGAGTCCTTCGGCACGACAGGGGATCGACGCGGCGACGAGCGTCCGGCTGTGCGGGTGCAGGGGCGTGGCGAAGAAGTCCCGGGTCTGGGCCACCTCGACCACCCGCCCCTGCAGGATGACGGCAACCCTGTCGCACATGTACCTCACCACGTCCATGTCATGGGAGATGACGACCAGGGAGAGGTGGTGCTCGCGTTGCAGGCGGAGCAGCAGATTCAGGATGGTGCGCTGCGAGAGCGCGTCGAGTGCGGAGGTGGCCTCGTCGCAGATCAGGATCCGTGGCTCCAGGAGGAGTGCCCGGGCGATGGTGGCTCGCTGGAGCTGACCGCCCGAGCACTGGCCGGGATGCCGCTCCAGCAGGCTCTTATCCAGGTCCACCTCCTCCATCGCAGCGCTGATCCGGTCGTCCCGTTCCGTGGGCGTCAGTTCCCGGCGTGCGTGGAGCGGTGCGCGGAGGCTGGTCCGCAGGGTCATGCGGGGGTCGAAGGCGCTGTGCGGCTCCTGGAACACGAGCTGCACGGCGGTGATCCGGTCTCCACCGGCGCCGTCGGGAGAACGGGTGATGGACCCGGTATCGACGGATTCGAGCCCCACGACGGCTTTCGCGAGTGTGCTCTTGCCCGACCCCGACTGGCCCAGGATCCCGAGGATCTCCCCGCGCCTGAGGGAGAGGGAGACGTCCTCGAGGGCGGTATGGCGTTTTCCCCGGGGCGCAGGAAAGCTCTTGCCCACCCCGTCCAGGACCAGGATCTCGCGTTCTGCGGAGGGCTGACGGCGTCGGGACTCGGGCGCGAGGCGGGCGGCTGTCAGCAGCTCCCGGGTGTACGGGTTCCGGGGTCGGGCGAGCAGCTCGCTCGTGACGCCCTCCTCGACGATGGATCCGGCACTCATGACCAGGACGCGGTCGGCGTATGCGGCGACGGACGCGATGTTGTGGGTGATGTACAGGATGCCCAGTCCGCGTTCCCGGCGTTCCCGGTCGAGCAACTGGAGGATCTGCCGTTCCAGGACCTTGTCCAGCGCGGAGGTGGGTTCGTCGGCCAGGAGCATCTCCGGTTGCCCCGCCAGCGCCACGGCCGTCATGGCGCGCTGGGCCATCCCGCCCGAGAGCTGGTGCGGATAGGCCTTGAGGCCCCGGGCCGGATCCGGGAACCCGACCTCGGCGAGCAGCTCGAGGGCCCTGCTGCGCGCTCCCATTCCCCGGAGGCCCGCATGCAGGCGCAACGGTTCCCTGAGGTGGTGTCCGACGGTCCGGTTCGGATTGAACATGCGCCCGGGTTGCTGGAACAGCATCCCCAGCCTGCCCCCACGTACACCGTTCAGTTCCTGCTCGGCGGCCCGGGTCAGGTCGAGGTCACCGAGCCGGATGGACCCGCCGGTGATGGCGAGCCGAGGCGGCAGCAGGCGCAGGCAGGACATCGCGGTGAGCGTCTTCCCCGAGCCGGATCCACCGACCAGCGCCACGAACTCACCGGGACCGACCGAGAGGGAGACGCCGTCGAGCAGTGGCGCACCCCGGCTCCCGGAGGAGTCGGTGCCGACGTCGAGACCGTCCAGGACCAGGCCCGCGGTCACGAGTCGGCCCGGGCGGGAAGGAGCAGGGGAGGTGCCGTTCTGCGCGCCGCACGCTGGCCCAGCAGGGTCACACAGAGTGCCACGGTGAAGATGACCACGCCCGGGGCGAGGATCCCCATCGGAGCGCGGTCCGCAAAGGGCTGGGCGGAAGCGATCATGGACCCCCAGTCGGCCTGTGGGGGCTGCACCCCCAGACCGAGGTAGGACAGGGCTCCCACACTGATCAGCAGGTGCCCGAACCGCAGCGCCGCCTGACCGAGGATGGGAGCTGCCAGGTGCGGCAGGACATGCCGGAGGACGATGAACGACGACCGGCAGCCCACCACGCGCGCTGCCTCGACGAAGCCACGGGCGGAGACGTCGTAGGCGAGGGCTCGTGCCAGCCGTGCGAAGGGCGTCCATCCCGTGACGGTCAGGGCGAGCAGCAACGGCCCGAACCCCGTCCCGAGCGCCGCCACGACGAACAGCGCCACCACCATCTCCGGCAGTGCGAGCAGGACGTCGTTCGTCCGGGTCAGGAACTCGTCCACCCAGCCCCGGCGCCGCGCGCTCAGGACGCCGATGGCCACCCCCAGCAGGCAGGTCGACACGGTGGCGAGCGCCGCCACCGCCATGGAGAAGCGGCCGCCGTCGAGGATGCGGCTCAGGGTGTCCCGGCCCAGGTTGTCGGTGCCCAGCCAGTGCCCGGCGGACGGAGGAGCGAGGCGCTCGGTCAGATTCTGCTCCGCGGGCTGATAGGGCGCGAGCCAGGGCGCGAAGAGGACGACGAGGACGATGAGGACGAGGACGGACGCGGCGACGGTCGTTCCGGTGATCCGGCTACGCAAGGGAGGCTCCCAGCGCCGGGCTCAGGAACCGGTGGACGAGGTCGGCCGCTGTGGTGACGCCGACCGCGAGGACCACGACCACCACCACTCCGCCCTGCGCGAGCGGGATATCGCCGTTGACGACGGCATCGAAGAGGAGCCGACCCATTCCCGGGACGGCGAAGATGACCTCCACGATGACGGAGCCACCCAGGAGCCCCGCGAACCACACGGCGAAGAGCGTGGACAGGGGGACCAGCCCGTTCGGGATGACATGGCGGACCACCGACTGGGCCCGGCTCAGGCCCCGGGCACGCGAGGCCAGGACATGGTCCGCCGCGGCGCTGTCGATGATGCCTGCCCGGACCGCCGAGGTGAAGAAGCTGATGGGGCGCAGGGCCAGTGTCACTGCGGGAAGCACGGCGGACGACGGGTCGTTCCAGCCGGCGGTGGGCAGCACGGACAGTTCGAGGGCGAAGACCAGGACCAGCACGGGCGCCACCCAGTACTCGGGCATGGCGATGAGGGCCTGCGTGACAGTGGTGATGGCCTTGTCCGCCGCACTTCCCGGCCGGAGCCCGGAGACGATGCCCAGCGGGAGGGCGAGCGAGACCGCCAGTCCGAGCGACAGGACCACCAGGCTGAGGGTGACGGCCAGTGCCGGCAGCACCTGCTCCGCCACCGGGGTCCTGCTGACATAGGACAGCCCCATGTTGCCGCCGGCGACGTCGCCCACCCACCGCAGGTACTGGGCAGGAAGGGGGTCATTCAGGCCCAGGCTCTCGGCCAGGCCCTGGACGGTGGCCTCGTCCACCGCGTCCCCGGCCACCCGTGACCGGATGATCTTCCGCACCGGGTCCCCCGGGGTGAGGTAGGGGATGAGGAACACCGCGAAGGAGGACACCGCGACGGCGGCCACCAGGGTGGCCATGCGTTTGGTGATGGAGTGCAGCATGGAGGGGCTGTCTGCTGGAGGGCTAGGGTGCGGTCTTGGCGGTCTTCGCCGTCAGGACATAGCGGGAGAGCGGGTCCTGGACGTAGGAGAGGACGTTGGAGCGGACAGCGTCGGTGGCCTGTTCGTTCACGAGCCAGGCGTTGACGGCCTCGTCCTGGAGGATACGGCCGGCCTCGGCGTACAACGCGTAGCGCTCGGTCTGGTCCACGGTCGCTGCCGCCTCGGCGATGACGCCGTCGTACTCCGCACTGCAGAAATGGCTCAGGTTGTACGTGCCCTCGCAGGTGTAGTCCGCCGTGAGGAAGCCGATGGGATCGGCGATGTCGATCAGTCGGTTGCGCTGGCTCAGCAGCATGTCGTAGTCGCCGGCCAGGACGTCCGGTTCCGCCGCTGCGTACTCCTTGGCCTCGATGGTCACCGGGATGCCGATGTTCTTCAGGTTCTCCTGGATCACGGCTGCGACGTCGCTGAACTCCGCACGTTCCACGATGGCGATGATCTCCAGGGGTCGGTCAGCGGTGTAACCGGCGGCGGCGAGCAGATCGCGGGCCCCGTCCAGGTCCTGCTCCTGGTCCTCGCCCACGCCGTCCGCCCACGGCTCGGAGGAGGCGAAGGGACCGGTGGCCGGAAGGGCGGCACCCTCGTACACGCTGGCCGCGAGCGCGTCCAGGTCCAGGCCCTTCCGTATCGCCCTGCGCACGTCCGCATCATCGAGCGGCGCGCGCCCGTTGTTCAGATAGAGCGTCGCCGTGCGCGGCGAGTCCGCCTCGAGGACGGTGACTCCGGGCGCGCCCTTCAGGGTCGCCAGGCTGGACACGGGGATCGACAGGGAGATGTCCGCCTCCCCGGTCTGGATCTGTGCCGCCCGCGTGGCGCCGTTCGTGATGAAGCGGATCTCCGCTCCGGTGAGCTGCACGTCCCCGCCCCAGTACTTCTCGTTGCGGTCCAGGGTCAGGGACTGCTTGGGCTGCTCGGACACCGGCGTGAAGGGGCCGGTGCAGTGCCCGAACGGATCCACCTGGCCGTCCCCGTAGGCCGCGGGAGCCAGGATGCCGGTATTCACGCTCGCCAGGCGGTACGGCACCAGGGGATTCTCCTCCGGGGTGCTCACCCGGACGGTATCGGCGTCGACGGCGCTGACGGAGCTGATCACCGTCCGGTTGAAGGCCCGCGCCGGAACCTCGGCGTCCAGGACGTGGTTCAGCGCGGACACCACGGACTCCGCGGTCAGTTCCGTGCCGTCCTGGAAGGAGACTCCCTGGCGCAGGGTGAAGTCCCACTCCAGGGGGGAAGCCTGCTTCCACTCGGTGGCGAGGAAGGGCTGGACCTTCCCTTCCTTCTGGTCGTACCGGGTGAGCGTCTCCAGGCACCCGGACAGCGACAGGATGTAGGCGGCATCGGATTCCAGCGCCCAGTCGGCCACCGGAGCCCGGAAGTTGTCGACCACGATGCGCTGGCTCGTGTCGGCCGCCGCGGTGCTGCCATCGGAGGGAACCGAACCACCACTGAATCCGCAGCCGGTGAGGAAGAGGGCGGCCACCGCGGGCACGAGGACACGGGACGGGAAGGACGAACGCACGGGTGACCACCTTGAAGGGCTGCCCGGAGGCAGGAAGTGAAGCGGGGACTCTTTAGGTTAGCCTTACCTGAGGTCGATAGAAACTCGAGGTATTCCGCCTCGCACTGATGAGGTCGCAGACGATCGGTGGAGACCCCCGACCCGACCGCATTGCTTTGACGCTGTTGGACCCCGAAGCTAGACTGGACAGGCGCGTGGTGCGCTCTCGTGGTTTCCGGTACGAGCCGGAGGCCATTCGGCGTGCTACCTCTCCTGAACCTTCCGAGGTTCTTTCCATTTCGTCCACATCCGGACATCGGAACCCGCGCCCGGCCCAGCTGGAATCGCGGTGTCCGTCCTGACCGGAGCAAGTAAACATCCACAACGGAGCCCCAACTACATGACCATCACCACCACCGAGAAGCAAGGTGCCCCCGTCGTCGCCATCAACGACATCGGCACCGCTGAGGACTTCCTCGCAGCGATCGACGCCACCATCAAGTACTTCAACGACGGAGATCTCGTCGAGGGTACGGTCGTCAAGGTCGACCGCGACGAGGTCCTGCTCGACATCGGTTACAAGACCGAGGGTGTCATTCCTTCCCGCGAGCTTTCCATCAAGCACGACGTCGATCCCGGGGACGTCGTCTCCGTGGGCGATCAGGTCGAGGCTCTGGTTCTCACCAAGGAAGACAAAGAAGGCCGCCTGATCCTCTCCAAGAAGCGCGCTCAGTACGAGCGTGCCTGGGGCGACATCGAGAAGGTCAAGGAAGAAGACGGCGTCGTCACCGGTACCGTCATCGAGGTCGTCAAGGGTGGCCTCATCCTGGACATCGGCCTGCGCGGCTTCCTGCCCGCGTCCCTCGTCGAGATGCGTCGCGTCCGCGACCTGGCTCCGTACATCGGCCAGCAGATCGAAGCGAAGATCATCGAGCTCGACAAGAACCGCAACAACGTCGTGCTGTCGCGTCGTGCCTGGCTCGAGCAGACCCAGTCCGAGGTCCGTTCCACGTTCCTCAACAAGCTCGAGAAGGGCCAGGTCCGTCCGGGCGTCGTCTCCTCGATCGTCAACTTCGGTGCGTTCGTGGACCTCGGCGGCGTCGACGGTCTCGTCCACGTCTCCGAGCTCTCCTGGAAGCACATCGATCACCCGTCCGAGGTTGTCGAGGTCGGCCAGGAAGTCACCGTCGAGGTCCTCGAGGTCGACCTGGACCGCGAGCGTGTCTCACTCTCGCTGAAGGCCACGCAGGAAGATCCCTGGCAGACCTTCGCCCGTACGCACGCGCTGGGCCAGGTCGTTCCCGGCAAGGTCACCAAGCTCGTTCCCTTCGGTGCGTTCGTTCGCGTCGAGGACGGCATCGAAGGCCTCGTGCACATCTCGGAGCTCGCAGTCCGCCACGTCGAACTGGCCGAGCAGGTCGTCTCCGTCGGCGACGAGCTCTTCGTCAAGGTCATCGACATCGACCTCGAGCGTCGCCGGATCTCCCTCAGCCTCAAGCAGGCCAACGAGGGCGTCGACGCCGACAGCACCGAGTTCGATCCGGCGCTCTACGGTATGGCCGCCGAGTACGACGAAGAGGGCAACTACAAGTACCCCGAGGGCTTCGACCCCGAGTCGAACGAATGGCTCGAGGGCTACGAGACGCAGCGTGCGGCCTGGGAGGCCCAGTACGCGGAGGCCCAGTCACGCTGGGAGGCCCACAAGAAGCAGGTCGTCCAGCACGCGTCCGACGACGCCGCTGCAGCGAACGAGCCTGTCGAGTCGAACGCGACGAGCTACTCCTCGGAGCCCGTCGCCGCCGACACCGGATCCGGCACGCTCGCCTCCGACGAGGCACTCGCAGCACTGCGTGAGAAGCTGACCGGAGCGTAAGCTGCCGCGCTACAGCTGAGACCGAGGAAGGCCCCCGTCCACCGGACGGGGGCCTTCCTTCATCCCATGCCACCCCCATCCGCGGCAGCCAGGAGGTTGCGGGACGGTGGACAGCCGCGGGAGATCCGCGCGCCGGTAGCGGTCATGCCCTCCGCGTCGACCGGGTGACCGTGAAGCGGGGGGAGCGGTCGAGTTGCCGGGTCGGGCCGACGGTCCGTTCGAGGACGGGGCGGTAGCGGAGATGGCTGTTCCACACGGTCCACAGCTCGCCCCCCGGGACCAGGACACGGGCGCAGGCGTCGAAGAGGCGATGGGCGACGCCGGTATGCACCGTGCTGCCGGTATGGAACGGCGGGTTGAGGACGATCACGCCCGCCGAGGCGTCGGGCAGGGCGGACAGCGCGTCGTCCCTGCTCACCCCGACCCGGTCGGCCACACCGTTGGCCGCCGCGGTTGCGGCCGTCGAGGCGGTCGCCGAGGCCGACTGGTCCGTGGCGTGCACCACGAGGTCCGGGTGGGTCAGGGCGAGGTAGGCCGAGATGGCGCCGTTCCCGCAGCCCAGATCGATGACCTTCCCGGCGTGGAGATCGTCCGGCAGGGCGTCGGCCAGGCCGCGCAGGTGGGGGAGCAGGAGCTGGGTCCCCGGGTCCAGCGCGGCTCCACCGAAGGTCGCGCCGTAGGCGCGCAGTTCCAGGGGACGGTCGAGGCCGACGTCGAACCTCGCAGCCCGGGGGAAAGTGGACGTGGACGTGGGGCGGGGCTCCGCTGCCCGGAGGACACGCGACTTCTGGCGGGCCAGGCCGGCCGTGACGTCCCCGAAGTACCGGCCGAGCACGGCATTCATGGAGACGGACATGTGTTTGAGCCTGCCTCCGGCGATCACCTGTACGTCCGGTGCTCCGTGCGTGGCGATGGTCCAGGCGATCTCGTCGAGTTCGTCGAGCGATCGCGGGAGGCGCAGGAGGACGGTCGCGACGCCGTCGAGCAGCGAGCCGTCCAGGGGGCAGGGCCGGTAGGTGTCCGCCATGCCGGCGTCGGCGGCGTTCAGGGCGAGTGCCCGCTCGTGGACCACGCCGTCCTGGAACACCCGGATCGGCGTTCCGCCCGACAGTCCGACAGCACCCAGGGTGAGGGCCCCGTAGGAGTCGTTGATCGTCGCGACGCCGCCCCCGAGCGCGAGACGGTCCGCAGCGGTGTCGAGCAGCAGGCGGTCCGCCGCGTCGACGGCGACCAGCTCCGCGGACTCGATGTCGGGGCGGCGGCGCAGGCGGTCGGGGCTGAACGGAGTCACCCGCACCATCCTAGGTCCGCTCAGGGTTCGGTGGCAGAACCGGAGTCGGAGTCGTTGCTGTCCGCCTCCGGTTCCGTGCCGGCCCTCGGCTTGAAGAGCCAGTCGAGAGCCGTTCCCTCATGGCCACCCCCGCCCGCCTGCAGGGGCGCGTCCCCGTCGGGCTGCTCCCCGTCCTCGGCGGGATCGGTGCTGTAGGGGGCGCGGGGCGGTGGAGGGAGGCGGTCGATCAGTTCGTTGGCCGCGTGGGCGAGGAGGTCCCGCTGGAGCGGGGGCAGGGTGAAGGAGCCATGGAGGTAGGCCTCGACCTCGTACTCGCCGGCGTCTCCGCCCAGGCCGAAGTAGTGCAGCCACAGCTCACTGGCCTCGATCTGCGCATGGCGGATCGCCCGGAGGAGGTGGATCCGCTGATATTCGTGATCTGGATGGTTCTCCACGGGCTACGCCTTAGTGCGAGCTACCGGCGGTGCCGTCGATGACGGAGAGGGCTACGGCCCGCAGGTCCGTCTTCGTCGTCGATGCTTCCGACAGCATGCGGCGCAGAGCCGAGTCGGCGTCCAGTCCGTGCCGTTCCATCAGGATGCCCCGGGCGGTATGGATGAGATCCCGGGTGCCGAGCGCGGCCTGCAGCGCCCTGCTCGCTGCCGCGGGTGCGCTGTCCGGTTGGGCGCTGCCCAGCAGCGTGGCCACCGGGGAGGCGAGGAGGGCCAGCTGCTTGCGGTCCTGGACCGAGAAGGCGGACGGGAGGGGTGAATAGACCTTGAGGGCGCCGATGCTCCTGCCGTCGTGCACGAGGACGGTGCTGAGGGTCGAACGCAACGGGAGGTCCGCGACCGCCTTCCGCCAGAGCGGCCATCGGTCATCGGATACGACGTCGTCGATCTGCACGGTCGTCTCCGCGGCCCACGCCGTCAGGCAGGGGCCCTGGCCCAGTTCGTACTGCAGGGCATCGGCGGCGGCCACCACGTCGTCGGTGTAACCGGTGCTGCGCTTGCGGCCCTGGTCGTCCATCAGGGACACACCCGCACCGAGCGAACCCGGGATCGACTTCTTCACGGCCTCGGCAAGGTCCTCGACCGCTCGTCCGGCCTTGCCTTCGGTGAGCAGGAGGCCCTTGAGTCTGGCGAAGACCACAGTCAGCTCTTCCATCGGAGAAGTCACAGTTCCAGCCTCGGCACCACAGTCGTTCGGATGGGATACAAAGTATCAGGATACACACGGCGGCCCGGTCTCCATGCGCTGTTCCACCGGCCCGCGGAGGGCGTAGGGAGGACGACCGGTGGCGTCCTGCCACTGCTCCGACGCACCCAAGAGCTGCTTGCCCGTCGGTCGCTCCCGTGCCTAGGGTGGCTTTACTAAGCATGCTTCCCAATGAGCCCAGGAGTTGACGTGACCGGATCATCAGGCCATGACGCACTACCGTTGCCCGGCTACGACCACATCCCGCTCGGCACCCTGCCCACGCGCATTACGGGCCTCGACGAGGGAGGCCTGCGCGCGCTGATCGACTACGAGGAGGCGCACGGGAACCGCCTTCCCGTGAAACTCGTCCTGCAGCAGCGCCTGGAGGCGGTGCAGGGCGGTGCCGAACTGTCCGAGGGAGCGGGCACCTCGACACCCGAGGTGAGCAGCACGGCGGGTGGATCGCCGGTCAGTCCGGCGACGTCCGGCCCGCCGATCAACCCGCCCTCACAGGGCGATCCGACGAACCCCGCCCAGCCCCGCTAGTCGCAGCCCTGCGGGGCGCTCCACCGCCCTGCACAGCCGGCGGCAGTGCTGCTGCCGCCGGACCGTCCGCGTCATCCGGCGGCCGGCCCGGCGGTCAGCAGGCCCTTCTCCTCCACGAGCCCTACCGACAGGGTCTTGTAGCCCACCGAGTCGAACAGCACCGTGACGATGCCCTCCTCGTAACCCATCACCGTCCCGTGACCCCATTCGGGATGCTCCACGTCGGTGTCGACGTCGAACGGCACGTCCACGTCGGGCATCGGCTTCTCCCCGGTGGACGCCGGATCCGCCGTGAGATCCTCCCGGGCGCAGTTGCCGCAGTTGCCGCACGGCCCGGGGAGTTCCTCCCCGAAATAGGAGAGCAGGAACTGGCGGCGGCACCCCTTCGTCTCGGCATAGCGACGGGCCATCTCGATGCGGGACTCGTCGATCCGCTCACGGTTCTCCGCATACTCGACGGCCCTCCTGACGGCGTCATCGGCGGGCACCCTCCTGGCGCGATAGCCCTTGACGCCGTCCCGAATGCTCTCGGACCCTTCGAGCAGGTTGAGGAGCCCGCTGAGTTTCCGGGGGGACAGGTCCGACAGCTCCTTCAGTTTCTTCATCTTCACCGGCTTCTCCTGCGCGGCGAGGAGCAGGAACAATTCGCGGAGCTGCTTGCGGTTGACGGATTTCGCGGCGAAGAAACGCCGCAGGGACAGGTCCTCCGGGCGGTAGTGCAGGATGGCCTGCGCGTCGAGTCCGTCGCGTCCGCCGCGGCCGATCTCCTGGTAGTAGCTGTCCAGGGAATCCGAGACGTCCGCATGGACGACGAAGCGCACGTCGGGTTTGTCGATGCCCATCCCGAAGGCCGTCGTCGCCACCACGATGTCGACCGACCCGTCGAGGAATCCCTCGTGCACCGCTTCGCGCTCCTTCTTCACCCGCCCGGCGTGGTAGACGTCCGCACGCCGCCCTCGCTCCTGCAGCTCGGAGGAGAGCCTGTCGGCGGCCTTCTTCGTCGCGACGTACACGAGCCCCGGACCCTCGAGCCCGAGGACCTGATCGCGGACGGCCCGCTGCTTGGCGTCTCCCTCGACGTGGTGCACGACGTCGAGGAAGAGGTTCGGGCGGTCGAACCCCTCCGCCAGGACGACCGGATCCTTCAGGTGCAGCCTGTCCACGATCTCCCTCTGCACGGGGTGGGAGGCGGTCGCGGTCAGGGCGACGACGGGAACACCGAGGTCCCGGACGAGGTGGCCGAGTTGAAGATAGTCGGGCCGGAAGTCGTGGCCCCAGGACGAGACGCAGTGCGCCTCGTCGACGACGACGAGGGAGACGTCGAGCGAGCGCAGCCGGGCGGCCACCTCGTCGCGTGCGACCTGCTCCGGTGCGAGGAAGAGGAACTTCGCCCGCGAGGACTCGTCGTCGTCCGCCGCTGCCGCCCAGGCCGCCTCGATCTCGCTCTTCTTTCTCCCCGAGTTGATCACGTGGGCGCGGGTGGCGCCGGCGCTCTCGTTGATTGCGTCCGCCTGGTCGTGCTGCAATGCGATCAGGGGGGAGACCACGACGGCGACGCCCGGGATCGCGAGCGCCGGAACCTGGTAGATGGCCGATTTGCCGCTCCCTGTCGGCATCACGCAGAGAATGCTGTGCCCATCGAGCACCGCCTCCATGGCCCGCTTCTGGCCGGGGCGAAGGTCCCAGCCGAAGGTGGAAGCAGCGGTTTCCTTGAGATCCTGCAGGGTGACGGTCACGGTCCTCCTCGAAAAGGTAAGTCCCCTTAGCGTATTTCGGGGCACTGACACTTCCGCCCCGGAAGCGTGCGCCGCTGCTTCTTGACAGCTGGGCGGGGAGGCACGACTAGTCTTGCCTCATGCTGCGCATCGGACTGACAGGGGGCATCGCCGCGGGGAAATCCGTGGTGGCCCGCCGCCTCGCGGAGCTCGGTGCCGTGGTCGTCGACGCCGACCTCCTCGCCCGTGCTGCCGTGGAACCTGGTTCCGAAGGCCTCGCCGAGATCGTGGCCGCCTTCGGGACGGGGTTGCTGACGCCCGACGGTGCACTGGACCGGCCCGCCCTGGGCCGCCTCGTGTTCGCCGACGACGGCGCGCGCGAACGCCTCAATACCATCGTGCATCCGCGGGTACGTGCGGGGGCGGCGAGGCTGATCGACGGAGCGCCGGCCGGTGCCGTCGTGGTCGAGGACATCCCGCTCCTCGTGGAGACGGGGCAGGCGTCCCGCTTCCACCTCGTCGTCGTCGTCGACGCCCCGGACGAGCTCCGGCTCCAGCGGATGGTCGATCAGCGGGGCATGCGGCGCGAGGACGCGGAACAGCGCATGGAAGCGCAGGTGTCGCGCACGGACCGGCTCCGCGAGGCGGACGCCGTCCTGACGAACGACCGCGGGCTCGCCGACCTCCTCGCGGCCACGGATACCCTGTGGCACCAGCGCATCCTGCCCTTCCGGAACACCCTGGACGCCGGCGCACATGAGCCCGGAGCGAACGTCCAGCCCGCGGAAGCGGGGCTGCCCGGCACGAGCGGCCTCGGCCGCCGGATCGCGGCGAAGCTCCGGGCCGCGCTCCCGGCCTCGTCCGCCGCCTCGATCGTGGAATCCCGCCGTGGCGCTGCCCGCCACCCGCCCGACGACGTCTCCGCCGCCGCCGTGTCCGTGCTGCCAGGGGTGGGGGAGGAGTTCGACGCCGTCTCCGGCGCCATCGCCGCCGCCGGCTTCCCGCGAGTCGGAGCAGCTGCCCCGCCGGGCGCGGGCGGTCCGTTCGCGACACACCGCTGGGCCGATCCGGCCACCGACGTCACGGTGGTCGTGACCGCTCCTCCCGCTCCCGCCTGAGCCTCCGGCCCAGCCGTCGGCGGGGTTCAGCCGCGAGCAGATCCGAGGAGAAGTGTCACAGCAAGGGGCTACCGTTAAGTCATGAGTCTTGCGCAGGATATCAAGCGTGTCGTGGCACCCTTCGAGGTCATCAGCGAGTACCAGCCGGCGGGTGACCAGCCCACCGCCATCCGGGAACTGGCCGAGCGCATCAACGCGGGCGAGAAGGACGTGGTCCTGCTCGGCGCCACCGGTACCGGCAAGAGTGCGACCACCGCCTGGCTCATCGAGCAGGTGCAGCGCCCCACGCTGGTGATGGTGCAGAACAAGACCCTCGCCGCACAGCTCGCGAACGAGTTCCGGGAGCTCCTGCCGAACAACGCGGTCGAGTATTTCGTCTCCTACTACGACTACTACCAGCCCGAGGCCTACGTCCCGCAGACGGACACCTTCATCGAGAAGGACTCCTCCATCAACGAGGAGGTGGAGCGCCTCCGTCACTCCGCCACCAACGCGCTGCTGACGCGCCGCGACGTGATCGTGGTCGCGACCGTCTCCTGCATCTACGGCCTGGGAACGCCCGAGGAATACATCAACAAGATGGTCACGCTGCGCCGGGGCGACCAGATGAACCGTGACGAACTGCTGCGGCAGTTCGTCGGCATGCAGTACACGCGCAACGACATGGACTTCCACCGGGGCACCTTCCGGGTGCGCGGCGACACGGTCGAGATCATCCCGATGTACGAGGAGCACGCGCTGCGGATCGAGTTCTTCGGCGACGAGGTCGAGAACATCTACACGCTCGATCCCCTGACCGGCAACGTGATCCGCGAGGAGGAGGAGATGTACGTCTTCCCCGCCTCGCACTACGTCGCCGGCCCTGACCGCATGACGCGGGCCATCAAGGACATCGAGGACGAGCTGCAGGTCCGGCTCGCGGAACTCGAGTCCCAGAACAAGCTCGTCGAGGCGCAGCGGCTCCGCATGCGCGTCACCTACGACCTCGAGATGATGCAGCAGATGGGCTTCTGCAACGGCATCGAGAACTACTCGCGCCACATCGACGGCCGGGACCCGGCCTCTGCGCCCCACTGCCTGCTCGACTACTTCCCGGACGACTTCCTCCTGGTCGTCGACGAGTCGCACGTGACCATCCCGCAGATCGGCGCCATGTACGAGGGCGACTCCTCCCGCAAGCGGACCCTCGTCGATCACGGCTTCCGCCTGCCGTCGGCGATGGACAACCGGCCTTTGAAGTGGGACGAATTCCTGGAGCGCATCGGCCAGACGGTGTACCTCTCCGCCACCCCGGGCAAGTACGAGCTCGGCAAGGCCGATGGCTTCGTGCAGCAGATCATCCGTCCTACCGGCCTCGTGGATCCCGAGGTGGTGGTCAAGCCGACCAAGGGACAGATCGACGATCTGCTCGGCGAGATCCGCAAGCGCGTCGAGATCAACGAGCGCGTGCTCGTCACCACCCTCACGAAGCGCATGGCCGAGGACCTCACCGGGTACCTCCTGGAGCACGGAGTGAAGGTGGAGTACCTGCACTCCGACGTCGATACCCTGCGGCGCGTGGAACTGCTGCGCGAACTGCGCATGGGCACCTTCGACGTGCTCGTCGGCATCAATCTGCTCCGAGAAGGCCTCGATCTTCCGGAGGTGTCGCTCGTGAGCATCCTCGACGCCGACAAGGAGGGCTTCCTGAGGAGCACCACCTCCCTGATCCAGACCATCGGCCGTGCTGCCCGTAACGTGTCCGGCGAGGTCCACATGTACGCCGACCGCATCACGGATTCCATGGAACGCGCGATCGACGAGACGAACCGGCGCCGGGCCATCCAGGTCGCGCACAACCTCGAGCACGGCATCGATCCGACGCCGCTGCGGAAGCGGATCGCGGACATCACGGACACGATCAACCGCGAGGACGCCGATACGCGCGCCCTGCTCGAGGAAGCGGGCAAGAACCGGAAGCCGAAGAAGGGCGCGGGCCGCCACGAGGGGCTGGCCTCGGTCCCCGCCGAGGACCTCACGGACCTGATCCAGCAGCTCACCGACCAGATGCATGCCGCTGCGGCCGAGCTGCAGTTCGAACTGGCCGGGCGCCTGCGCGACGAGGTGGGTGACCTGAAGAAGGAGCTCCGGCAGATGCAGTCCGCAGGCCACGCCTGATCCTGCGGGCAGTCGCTCGGGACGGCACTGGACGAGCGGCGGAGGCACGTCAAGGAAGCCGGCGAGTGGTCATCCTGTGGTGATCAGTCGTCGGCTTTCCCGCTCCGCGGGTACCATGGACCGAACGTAGGGGAGTATCCCAAGCGCTACGGACGTCAACACGCTGAGCATCGTCGCTCGGCCGGGCGTAGCGGTCGGTCGGCGTCGAGCCGCGGCGGAGAGACTTACGGCCATTCACCGCACCCTCCGGAAGGTACTCCATGCCCGCGTTACCCGTCTGGTTTGAGATCGGCACGTTCGTCGTGCTCGGGATCATCCTGCTGTTCGATCTGCTGCTCGTGGTCAAGCGACCGCACGAGCCCTCCATGAAGGAGGCCGGACTGTGGGTGGCCTTCTACGTGGGGCTCGCCCTCGTGTTCGCGGCGCTGATGTTCGTCTTCACGGGGCCGGAGTACGGAGGCCAGTTCGTGGCCGGCTGGATCACCGAGTACAGCCTGAGTATCGACAACCTGTTCGTCTTCATCATCATCATGGCGCGCTTCTCCGTACCCAGGAAGTACCAGCAGGAAGTGCTCATGGTGGGCATCATCATCGCCCTGATCCTGCGTGGCATCTTCATCGCCCTGGGCGCGGCCGTCATCGAGAACTTCAGCTGGATCTTCTACATCTTCGGCGCCTTCCTGCTGTACACGGCCTACAAGCAGGCCACCGACTCCGGCGAGGACGAGGAGCACGCGGGCGACAACAAGCTGATCTCGAAGCTCAAGTCCGTCCTCCCGATGTCCGAGTCCTACGACGGCAACAAGGTGCGCACCGTCGTCGACGGCAAGAAGGTCTTCACCCCGATGCTCATCGTCTTCGTGACGATCGGACTGACCGACCTGCTCTTCGCCGTCGACTCCATCCCGGCCATCTTCGGCCTCACGCAGAGCGCGTTCATCGTCTTCACGGCGAACATCTTCGCCCTCATGGGCCTGCGTCAGCTCTACTTCCTGCTCGGCGGCCTGATGACGCGCCTCATCTACCTGAAGCACGCACTGTCCGTGATCCTCGCCTTCATCGGCGTGAAGCTCATCCTGCACGCCATGCACGTCAACGAGCTGCCGTTCATCAACAACGGTGAGCACATCGAGTGGGCGCCCGAGATCCCGACGTTCGTGTCGCTGGCCGTCATCGTGGCCACGATCATCATCGCCGTAATCGCGAGCCTCATCCGCTCGAGGGTCATCGAGGGCAACGAAGCGCGCGACGGTGTCGAGGAAGAGTCCTCTCCCGCGGTCGACGAGGGACTCGACGAGGCAGCCGACGAGGCAGGGACCAAGAACCCCCGCCACTAGCACCGCCTGACGGAGGCTCCTCGAGCCTCCGGACGACGAGGGACCCCGCACGATGTGCGGGGTCCCTCGGCGTCCGGCGTCGCTCGTTGTCGACCGGCGGCGCTACCGCCGGGTCATCGAGAGCAGCCGCTCGAAGATGCCCTCGCCGTCGTCGGCGATCCCGTCGTGGTGGAACTCGTCCGTCTCCCAGACCTCGAGGTTCCGGACGGCAGCTGCCGTCGCCAGGGAGAGCTCCCGATCGACGTAGATGTCGTGTCGGTAGACCGCGGCCGCGGCCGGGATCGTGTTGGTCGCCAGGACGTCGGCGTCGTAGAGCCTGCCCCAGTCATCCTTCTCCGCGAGGATCCCGGCCACGGCCTGCAGCGGCCGCAGCGCGGGATCCTCCTCGAAGTACCAGTCGTAGATCATCTCGCCGGTGAGGAGGGTGGCGTCGGCGTCCTCGCGGAACTGCGGGTACTCCTCGAGGACGCGCTGCGCGGCCCAGGAGGAGGCGGCGCCCTGGCAGTAGATCGATTCGTGCAGGAGGGCGTAAAGCGGCTGGGACGCCCTGCTCACGATGCCGGAGACCTGCTCGAGGAAGGTCGCGGACAGGCGGGGCCCGTCCGGGGTCTGTGTGAAGGCGTCCTCGAGCAGGTAGTGGAGGCCGTGGACCCGCGTGTTGCCACCGAGGAACGAACCGACCATCTGGAAGCGCCGCGCCGTGAGCCGCTCGCCGCTCGGCAGGTGTTCCTCGACGGCGTCGAGGTGGCGGGCGATCCGCGTCACGAGGTCCCGGTCCCCGGGGTACCAGGAGAAGTACTCGGCATTGCGTTCCTCGACCCGCCGGAACGTCGCCCGGTAGACCTCGTCGGGCGCTCCGGACAGGGGTGCGAGGCCTCCCGTGATGAGTGCGCGCTCCATTCCCTCGGGAGCGATCGACAGATAGGTGAGTGTGCAGAAGCCCCCGTAGCTCTGCCCGAACACCGTCCAGGGCGGGCTGCCCAGGCGGTGGCGGATCAGCTCGGCGTCCGCGACGATCGAGTCGGCACGGAAATGCGTGAGGTAGTCCGCCCGGGCCTGGGGCGTCGGCAGCGACGCGAGTGTCATGGCGTCGGCCGGGGTGGACAACCCCGTGCCCCGCTGGTCCAGCATGAGGATCCGGAACTCCCTGGCCGCGGACTTCAGCCACCCGGACAGTTGCGTGGCGCGGACCCCCCGCCCGCCGGGTCCGCCCTGGAGGAACAGCAGCCAGGGGAGGCGGGAGACCTCGTCGTCGCCGTGGTCCAGGGACGAGTACTCGCGCGCGAACACCTCGATGGACGGCGACGCCGGGTCCGCGTGGTCGAGCGGCACACGGAATGTGTGGCCCGTCGCGCGCAGCCCGCGCATGGCGGCCGTCCTTCCGACGGTGTGCTCGGCGGCAGGACCGGCTGCATGACCGGTTGCTTGACCGGCTGCCGGGTCGGCTGCATGACCGGCCCGGTGGTCGTCGTCGTGCAGCAGGGCGCGCCCGCTCATGACGCGGCGACCGCGGCGAGGGCGTCGCCCGTCAGCCGGAAGGTGCTCCATCCCGACTGCACCCGGGCGCCGAGGCTCTCGTAGAAGCGGATGGACGGCTCGTTCCAGTCCAGCACCGACCACTCGACGCGAGCGTAGCCCCGCTCCGCGGCGAGCTTCGCGAGGTTGGTGAGGAGGGCCTTGCCGTGACCGGCACCCCGGGCCTCGGGCCGCACGTAGAGGTCCTCGAGGTAGATCCCGTTGACCCCCTCCCACGTGGAGTAGTTGAGGAACCAGAGGGCGAAGCCCTGGACCTCCCCCCGGGCCTCGGCAACGTGGGCGTAGATCGTGGGGGCGTCCCCGAACAGCGCGGCGTCGAGGGACTCCGCCGTGTTCTTCACCGCGTCCGGCTCACGTTCGTAGAGGGCGAGGTCGTGGATGAGCTGGAGGATGACCGGGACGTCCGCCGGCCGTGCCTCCCGAATGGTAGTCATGCTCCAAGCGTAGCCATCCGTCCGCCTCCCTCCGCCCGCGGCCACCGTGTCCGCGGTGCGATGCGGACCGGGGCGGCGAGAACGGGGTCAGGCAGCGACGGGCGCCCCGACACCGAGGATCCGGACCACGGGGCTGCCGGCCTCGTCGGACGCCGCGAGGTCGATCTCGGCATTGATGCCCCAGTCCCTGTTCCCCTCCGGGTCCTTGAGGATCTGCCGCACCTTCCAGGCGCCCGGGACCTTCGTGATGAGGAGCAGATCGGGGCCACGTGCCTCGGGGCCGTCGTCGATGTCCTCGTAGTCCCCGAAGTACCCGTCCATGGCGTCCGCCCACCGGTCCGCGGTCCAGCCCGAGTCGGCGTCGAGCGCAGCGAGGGCCTCGTCCTGCTCGTCGGCGAAGAGCTTGACGCGCTGGAACATCTCGTTGCGGACCATGACGCGGAAGGCCCGCTCGTTGGACGTCACCGAGGGTGGTTCCTCCGGCAGGTCGACGGCGGCACCCGCAGCGGCACCCGCGTCGATCCCGGCGGCGAGCTGGGTCCATTCGTCGAGGAGGCTGCTGTCCACCTGGCGCACCAGTTCGCCGAGCCACTCCAGGATGTCGCTGAGGTCCTCCCGGAGGGCCTCGACCGGCACGGTGTGACGCAGGGCCTTGTAGCAGTCGGCGAGATAGCGCAGGAGGATGCCCTCCGACCGCGTGAGCGCGTAGAAGGCGACGTACTCGCCGAAGCTCATGGCCCTCTCGTACATGTCGCGGACCACGGACTTCGGCGCGAGTTCGAAGTCGCCGAGCCAGGGCGCCGAGGCCCGGTACACGTCGAAGGCCTGCTGCAGCAGTTCCTCGAGCGGCTTCGGGTAGGTGACCTCCTCGAGCCGCGCCATGCGGGCGTCGTAGTCGATCCCCTCGGCCTTCATGGCCGCCAACGCCTCGCCGCGTGCCTTCTTCTCCTGCGCGTTGAGGACCTGGCGCGGCTTCTCGAGCGTCGCCTCGATGACGGACACGACGTCGAGCGCGTAGCCCGGAGCCTCGGGGTCGAGGAGTTCCAGGCTCGCGAGGGCGAACGGGGAGAGGGGCTGGTTCAATGCGAAGTTCGCCTGGAGGTGCACCTTGAGGCGCACCTGGCGCCCGTCAGGCTCGGGTTCGGGCAGCCTCTCGACGATGCCGGCCGTGACGAGCTCGCGGTAGACGCCGATCGCGCGGCGCATCAGCCGCAGCTGCGAAGCGCGCGTCTCGTGGTTCTCGGTCAGCAGCCGTTTGGTCGCCGTGAAGGGATCTCCGGGTCGCTCGAGCAGGTTCAGCAGCATCGAATGGCTCACCGAGAAGGACGACGTCAGGGGGTCCGGGATGCTCTCGACGAGCCGCTCGTAGGTGGGTTTCCCCCACGAGACGAAGCCCTGCTGCGGCTTCTTCCGGACCACCTGGCGCAGCTTCTTCTGGTCGTCGCCGAACCTCGAGACGGCCTTCGCCATGGCCTTGGCGTTCTCGACCACGTGCTCGGGCGCCTGGACGACCACGGTTCCCGCCGTGTCGTAGCCCGCGCGGCCGGCACGGCCCGAGATCTGGTGGAACTCGCGGGCGTTGAGCAGGCGCGTGCGCACGCCGTCGTACTTGCTGAGCGCCGTCAGGAGGACCGTGCGGATCGGCACGTTGATGCCGACCCCGAGGGTGTCCGTCCCGCAGATCACCTTCAGCAGGCCGGCCTGGGCGAGTTGCTCGACCAGGCGCCGGTACTTCGGCAGCATCCCGGCATGGTGCACGCCGATGCCGTGGCGCACGAGCCGGTTGAGTGTCTTCCCGAAGCCGGCGGAGAACCGGAACGTCGCGATCAGCTCGGCGATGCGGTCCTTCTCCTCCCGCGTGCAGATGTTGACGCTCATCAGGTTCTGCGCCCGCTCGATCGCTTCGGCCTGACTGAAGTGCACCACGTACACCGGAGCCTGGCGGGTGGAGAGCAGTTCCTCGAGGGACTCCTGCACCGGCGTCTCGACATAGTAGAAGTGGAGCGGGATGGGTCGTTCGACGGAGGTCACGGTCGCCGTCGCCCGGCCCGTGCGCTCGGTGAGGTCCTTCTCGAAGCGCGTGACGTCTCCGAGCGTCGCGGACATGAGGAGGAACTGCGCCTGCGGCAGTTCGAGCAGCGGCACCTGCCACGCCCAGCCGCGCTGGGGATCGGAGTAGAAGTGGAACTCGTCCATCACCACCGTGTCGACGTCGGCCGCCGCGCCCTCGCGCAGGGCGAGGTTCGCGAGGATCTCGGCCGTGCAGCAGATGATCGGGGCATCCTGGTTCACGCCGGAGTCGCCCGTGATCATCCCGACGTTCTCCGGGCCGAAGATGTCACAGAGCGCGAAGAACTTCTCGGAGACGAGCGCCTTGATCGGCGCCGTGTAGTAACTCGTACGCCCGTCGGCGAACGACTTCAGGTGTGCTGCGATCGCGACGAGGGACTTCCCCGAGCCGGTGGGCGTCGCGAGGATGACGTTGTGCCCCGAGACGAGCTCCATCGCCGCCTCGTCCTGCGCCGGGTAGAGCGTCAGGCCCCGCGCCGTCGCCCAGCCCGTGAAGGCCTCGTAGACCGCGTCCGCGGGAAGGTCGCCGTCGTCGTGCCGGGGCAGGTGCTCTTGGATCCTCATGATCCGTTCAGCCTACCGGTGGGGGAGTCGCCCGCGGAGTTAGGGTGGATCATGCGCTGGGACCCGGGACTCTACGGTCGGCATGCGGGCCACCGCGGCCGGCCGTTCCTCGACCTCCTGGCGCGGGTGGGTCATGAGGCCCCACGCTCCGTCGTCGACCTCGGATGCGGGCCCGGGGAGCTGACCGAGGTCCTCGCACGCCGCTGGCCCACCGCGCAGGTGGTCGGGATCGACTCCAGCGCGGAGATGGTCGGTGCCGCACGGCGGAGGACGGCGCCCCCGAACCTGCGGTTCCAGCTCGGCGACCTGCGGAACTACGAACCCGGTGCCGACGATGTCCTGGTGACGAACGCCGCCCTCCAGTGGGTGCCGGGCCATCAGGGGCTTCTCGCCCGGTGGGCCGCAGCGCTGCCGGTCGGCGGCTGGCTCGCGCTGCAGGTGCCCGGTAACTTCTCGGCGCCGTCCCATGCCCTGCTGCGCAGCCATGCCGGCAGCGGGCAGTGGGCGTCACGGCTGCGCGGTGTGCTCCGCCACGACGACGCCGTCGGCGAGCCGATCGACTACCTCGGCATCCTCCTGTCCGCCGGACTCGAGGCGGACGTGTGGGAGACGACGTACGAGCAGGTGCTCCCGGGGGAGGACGCCGTCCTCGACTGGGTGCGCGGCGCGGCCCTGCGGCCCGTGCTGGACGCACTGTCCGAGGATGAGGCCGCCGAGTTCGAGGCCGGGTACGGCGCGCTCCTGCGGGAGGCCTACCCCCGGGGCGAGCACGGCACGGTGTTCGGCTTCCGGCGGATCTTCGCCGTCGGGCACAGGACCGGCTGACGGGCCGCCCGCCTCGTCCTCCACCTCGTCCTGCCGCCGGCTACCAGCCGCGCTGCTTCCACTCCGCCAGCGAGCCCCGCTCGGCCCCGAGGGTCGTCCCGCCGCCATGGCCGGGGTGCACGATGGTGTCGTCCGGCAGGCGGTCGAAGATGCGGGTCACGACGTCGTCGTACAGCGACGCGAACCGCTGCGGATCGCCCTGCGTGTTCCCGACCCCGCCGGGGAACAGCGAGTCGCCGGTGAAGAGGTGCGCAGGCCCGGTGGGGTCCCGGTAGAGCAGCGCGACGGACCCGGGCGTGTGCCCGCGCAGGGAGATCGCCTCGAGGTCGAATCCCTCGAAGGACCCGACATCGCCGTGCCTGAGGGGCACCTCGGTCGGTACCGCGATGTCCGGGACGTCCGCTTCGCCGGCAGCCGTGCGGGCCTTCGTGGTCTCCTTGACCTCTGCCAGCGCCCGTACGTGGTCCCAGTGCGAGTGGGTGGTGATGATCAGGGCCACCCGGGCCTCGGCGTCCGTGTCCTCCTGCGCGTCCGCGAGGAGCCCGAGGATCGCCGGGACGTCGTCGGCGGCATCGATGAGCACCTGTGCGCCGCTGGACTTCGACGTCAGCAGGTACACGTTGTTGTCCATCTCCGACACGGAGATGCGGCGGATGGTCATTGCGTCGAGGTCGTGCAGGGGGCCGGTCATGAGCACAGTGTAGGCATTCGCGCGCGCCGGGCGCGCGGACCCGACGGGTAGGGTTCGAGTACACCGCGAGGCGTTCTCCCGCGGCACCGTATCGTGGAAGGAACAGGGCGTGGAGCAGGGCATCCCCGGGTGGCTGACGCTGGACCCACAGAGCGCCGTGCCGCCGTTCGAGCAGATCAAGCAGGCCATCCTGGCCGCGGCCAACTCGGGCGAGGCCGCCGTCGGCACGAGACTGCCACCGGTCCGAGCGCTCGCAGCGCACCTCGGCGTCGCCGCCAACACCGTCGCCCGGGCCTACCGCGAGCTGGAGCACGCCGGCGTCGTGGAGACGAAGGGGCGGGCGGGGACCACCATCACGGCCGGGGGCGACGCCGCTCGACAGAAGGTGGGTGCCGCCGCCGATGTATTCGCCGCGGTGGTGCGCTCCGCCGGGCTGTCCGAGTCCGATGCGGTCGCCATCGCGAGGGCGGCATTGCGCCGAGCGTGAACGGCACGCCGCAGGCCGCGGCAACCGTGCGGAAAACAAGGAATTCGAATATGTCTTCGAAGCCCTTTTCCCCTACAGTGGATGAGTGTCTATAGCAAATTCCCTCGAGCAGCACGCCCATAATCCGGAGCCCGCTCCCCAGGACCTGTCCCGGCTGATCGTCAAGGGCGCCCGCGAGCACAACCTGCGGAACGTCGACCTGGACCTCCCGCGCGACGCCATGATCGTCTTCACCGGCCTCTCCGGCTCGGGCAAGTCCTCCCTCGCCTTCGACACCATCTTCGCGGAGGGCCAGCGACGCTACGTCGAATCCCTCTCCGCCTACGCACGCCAGTTCCTCGGCCAGGTGGACAAGCCGGACGTCGACTTCATCGAGGGGCTCTCGCCGGCCGTCTCGATCGACCAGAAGTCCACGAGCAAGAATCCGCGTTCCACCGTCGGCACCATCACCGAGATCTACGACTACATGCGGCTCCTCTGGGCGCGTGTCGGCCGCCCCCACTGCCCGGTCTGCGGCGAGCCGGTGGCGAAGCAGACCCCCCAGCAGATCGTGGACCAGCTGCTCGAGCTCGACGAGGGCACACGCTTCCAGATCCTCGCTCCCGTCGTGCGGGCGCGCAAGGGCGAGTTCGTCGACCTGTTCCAAGAGCTCACCGCGAAGGGCTATTCGCGCGCCCGGGTGGACGGCAAGCTCATCCAGCTGAGCGACCCGCCGAAGCTGGGCAAGCAGTACAAGCACACCATCGAGGTCATCATCGACCGCCTCGTCGTCAAGGGCGGCATCCAGCAGCGCCTCACCGACTCCGTCGAGACGGCCCTCAAGCTCGCCGACGGTCGCGTGCTCGCGGAGTTCGTGGACCTCCCGGAGGACGACGAGAAGCGCCTCCACGCCTTCTCCGAGCACCTCGCCTGCCCGAACGAGCACCCGCTCGCCATCGACGAGATCGAGCCGCGCTCGTTCTCGTTCAACAACCCCTTCGGCGCCTGCCCGGCCTGCACGGGGATCGGGACGAAGCTCGAGGTCGACGAGGAGCTCGTGGTCCCCAATCCGGACCTGAGCCTCGCGGAGGGCGCCATCGCGCCGTGGTCGCTCGGTACCGCGACGCTCGAGTACTGGACCCGCCTGCTCGAAGGGCTCGCGTCCGAGCTGACGTTCGACATCACCACGCCGTGGCGCAAGCTCCCGGACCGTGCCCGCGAGGCCGCCCTGTACGGCAAGGACCACAAGGTCGTGGTGCAGTACAAGAACCGCTTCGGGCGGGAGCGCAAGTACAGCACGGGCTTCGAGGGCGCCATCCAGTACATCCAGCGCAAGCACGCGGAGACGGAGTCCGACAACGCGCGGGACCGCTACGAGGAGTACATGCGGGAGATCCCGTGCCCCACCTGCGGCGGGGCACGCCTGAACCCGGCGTCGCTGTCCGTGCTGATCAACGGGCGCTCCATCGCCGAGGTCTCGGCCATGCCGATGCGCGACTGCGCCGAGTTCCTCGACAACCTCGTGCTGACCGGCCGCGAGGCCCAGATCGCCAACCAGGTGCTCAAGGAGATCCAGGCGCGCCTGACGTTCCTCCTCGACGTCGGTCTCGAATACCTCAACCTCGAACGCGCCTCGGGCACCCTCTCCGGCGGCGAGGCCCAGCGCATCCGCCTCGCCACCCAGATCGGGTCCGGTCTCGTCGGCGTCCTCTACGTGCTCGACGAGCCGTCGATCGGCCTGCACCAGCGTGACAACCGCCGCCTCATCGAGACCCTCACCCGGCTGCGCAACCTCGGCAACACGCTCATCGTCGTCGAGCACGACGAGGACACCATCGCCGAGGCCGACTGGATCGTCGACATCGGACCGGGTGCCGGCGAGCACGGCGGCGAAGTGGTCCACTCGGGCCTGCTCGAGGACCTGCTCACCAACGAGAAGTCCCTGACCGGCGACTACCTCTCGGGACGGCGCAGGATCGAGATCCCGAAGAAGCGCCGGAAGATCGACCGTTCCCGCCAGCTGAAGGTCGTCGGCGCTCGCGAGCACAATCTCACGAACGTCGACGCGACGATCCCGCTCGGCGTGCTCACCGCCGTCACCGGTGTGAGCGGATCCGGCAAGTCCACGCTCGTCAACGACATCCTCTACAAGGTGCTGGCGAACAAGCTGAACGGCGCCAAGCAGGTGGCAGGGCGGCACAAGCGGATCGACGGGCTGGAGCACCTGGACAAGGTCATCCACGTCGACCAGAGCCCCATCGGCCGCACTCCGCGCTCGAACCCGGCCACGTACACCGGCGTGTTCGACAACATCCGGAAGCTCTTCGCGGAGACCACGGAGGCGAAGGTCCGCGGATACCTGCCGGGCAGGTTCTCGTTCAACGTCAAGGGCGGCCGCTGCGAGGCGTGCTCCGGTGACGGCACACTGAAGATCGAGATGAACTTCCTGCCGGACGTCTACGTCCCGTGCGAGGTCTGCCACGGGGCCCGGTACAACCGCGAGACGCTCGAGGTGCACTACAAGGGCAAGACCATCGCGGACGTGCTCGACATGCCCATCGAGGAGGGGGCCGAGTTCTTCGCGGCGTTCAGCCCAATCGCGCGGCACCTCAACACCCTCGTGGAGGTCGGACTGGGCTACGTCCGCCTCGGCCAGCCGGCCACCACGCTGTCCGGCGGCGAGGCGCAGCGCGTCAAGCTCGCGAGCGAACTGCAGAAGCGGTCCAACGGCCGCAGCATCTACGTCCTGGACGAGCCGACGACCGGCCTGCACTTCGAGGACATCCGCAAGCTCCTGCTGGTCCTGCAGGGCCTGGTGGACAAGGGCAACACGGTCATCACCATCGAGCACAACCTCGACGTCATCAAGAGCGCCGACTGGGTGATCGACCTCGGCCCGGACGGCGGCTCGGGCGGCGGTCAGATCATCGCCACGGGCACGCCGGAGCAGGTGGCGACCAATGAGCGGAGCTACACGGGGACGTTCCTGAAGGAGATCTTCGACAAGGTCGGATAGGGCCCTGCCGCACGCCTGATATACCCGGGAGGGCATGCATGATGCATGCCCTCCCGGTGCTATGGCAAGCTTGCCCGGTGGCAAATATGCATTCGCTGATACTCTTCGACCTCGACGGCACCCTCGTCGACCCGGCAGGGGCCATCACCGGAGGCATCAGCTCGGCCCTGGTGAGCCACGGGTTCCCCGAGCCCGACGACGACGACCTCCAGGCCATGGTCGGGCCGCCGCTCGTCCACTCCCTCACCGCCCTCGCAGGGGTCCCGGCGTCCCGGGTCCAGGCGGTCATGGCGACCTACCGCGCGGGCTACGTCGCGACCGGCATGGCGCGCAGCCGCCCCTACCCGGGGATCGCACGGTGCGTCGAGGCGCTGACCGACGGGGGAGCGGTGGTCGCCGTGGCGACCCAGAAGCCCGAGTGGCTCGCCGAGGAACTGCTCGATGTGCAGGGCCTGCGCCATCTCTTCGCCTCCGTCCACGGATCCCCGCGCGACGAGGCCGCGACCGTCGGCGGCAAGGCCCCGATCATCCGGGCGGCGCTCGAACGACACGCGTCCGACGCCCTCCGGCCGGTGATGGTCGGCGACCGCCGGCACGACGTCGAGGGTGCGGCCGCCAACGGGATCGCCTGCATCGGCGTCGGGTGGGGCTTCGCCGCACCCGGCGAACTGGAGGACGCGGGAGCTGCCGCGGTCGTGCACACCGCCGACGACCTGCTGGAGGTGCTCCGTGGGGGTCTATGACCTGACGCGCAGCACGACCCGCGGCCTGATCAGCACGCTGTGCCGGCCCACCGTCGAGGGACTCGGCAACGTGCCGAAGGACGGCCCTTTCATCGTCGCGCCCAACCACCTGTCCTTCCTCGACAGCGTGCTGGTCCAGGCGCTGATGCCACGACCGGTCGCGTTCTTCGCCAAGGCGGAGTACTTCACCGGCTCGGGCGTGAAGGGCGTCCTGATGAAGTCGTTCTTCGAGGGCGTCGGCTCCATCCCCGTGGAGCGCGGGCAGCAGGCCGCCAGCGTGCAGGCGCTCCGGACGCTCCTCGACCTGCTGGAGCAGGGCGACGGTGTCGGCATCTATCCCGAGGGCACGCGCTCACGCGACGGCCGGCTCTACCGGGGGAGGACGGGCGTCGGCTGGCTCGCGCTCACCACCGGTGCGCCCGTGGTGCCGGTCGGGCTCCTCGGCACCGACGCCCTGCAGCCGGCGGGGAAGAAGGGCGTCCGCCCGCAGCACTTCACCCTGCGGATCGGCGAGCCCCTGGTGTTCGCGAAGACCGGACCCGGACACCCCCTGCCCGCACGCCGCAGCGCGACGGACACGATCATGGACAGCATCGCCGCCCTCACCGGCCAGGAGCGCGTCCCGCACTACAACCAGAGCCCCGCGACCGACTAGGCCCGCCCGTCAGCGGTCAGCGGAAAGGACGCTCCGGGGTCGGGGCATGTCACCGTCCAGCCCTAGGATGAATGGCGTGGCGAACCCAGTGACATACCGGCCCAAGACAGGCGAGATACCGCTCGATCCCGGTGTGTACCGCTTCCGCGACGAGCACGGCCGGGTCATCTACGTGGGCAAGGCCAAGAACCTCAGGTCGCGGCTGAACTCCTACTTCGCCAACCCCCAGGGGCTGCTCGCGAAGACCCGCACCATGGTCTTCACCGCCGCGAGCGTCGAATGGACCGTCGTCGGCAGCGAGCTCGAGGCGCTCCAGCTCGAGTACACGTGGATCAAGGAGTTCGACCCACGGTTCAACGTCATGTTCCGGGACGACAAGTCGTACCCGTACCTGGCCGTCACCATGGGGGAGAAGTACCCGCGCGTGCAGGTCCTGCGGGGGGACAAGAAGAAGGACACCCGCTACTTCGGCCCGTTCTACCCGGCGAAGGCCATCCGCGAGACGGTCGACACCATGATCCGGGTCTTCCCCGTCCGGACCTGCAGCGCCGGTGTCTTCAAGCGCGCCGAACGGACCGGCAGGCCGTGCCTGCTCGGCTACATCGACAAGTGCTCGGCGCCGTGCGTGGGCCGGATCACCCCCGAGGACCACAGGGCCCTCGCGGAGGACTTCTGCGACTTCATGTCCGGCGAGGCGAAGAAGTTCATCTCCGGACTCGAGAAGAAGATGGCGGAGGCCGTCGCCGAGCTCGACTACGAGTCGGCTGCCCGCCTGCGCGACGACATCGCAGCCCTGCGCCGCGTGTTCGAACGCAACACGGTGGTCCTCAGCGAGGACACCGACGCCGACATCTTCGCGCTGAAGGAGGACGAACTGGAGGCCGCCGCCCAGGTCTTCCACGTCCGGGGAGGCCGCATCCGCGGCCAGCGCGGCTGGGTCGTCGAGAAGGTCGAGGACATGGAGACACCCGACCTCGTGGAGCACCTGCTGCAGCAGGTGTACGGCGAGGGTAACAGCAGCAACGAGCAGATCCCCCGAGAGGTCCTCGTCCCGGTCCTGCCGAGCAACTCCGACCAGATGCTCGAATGGCTCCGCGGCCTCCGGGGCGCGCGGGTCGACGTCCGGGTCCCGCAGCGCGGTGACAAGGCCACTCTCATGGGCACCGTGGAGCAGAACGCCGCGGACGCCCTGCGCCTCCACAAGAGCCGCAGGGCCGGCGACATCACCACCCGGTCGGCCGCCCTGCAGGAACTGCAGGAGGCCCTCGACCTGCCCCAGCCGCTGATGCGCATCGAGTGCTTCGACATCTCGCACGTGCAGGGAACCAACGTGGTGGCCTCGATGGTCGTCGTCGAGGACGGCCTGCCCCGGAAGTCCGAGTACCGCAAGTTCTCCATCACGGGCGACGCCGCCCGGGACGACACCGCCTCCATGTACGACGTCATCTACCGGCGGTTCCGCAACTACCTCGCGTCCAAGGCCGGCGACACCCGGGACGCCGCGGCCCCCGACCCGGAGAGCGCGCCGGTCGACGACGACGCATCGGTCCTCGAGCACCCCGCCGTCGACGAGCAGGGCGCACCGATCCGCGACACCACGACGGCGATCCCGCGCAGCCGGTTCGCGTACCCGCCCAGCCTCGTCGTCGTCGACGGCGGACCTCCCCAGGTGGCGGCCGCGTCCCGGGCCCTCGCGGACCTCGGCATCGACGACGTCTTCGTGATCGGTCTCGCCAAGCGGCTCGAGGAGGTGTGGATCCAGGACAGCGAGTTCCCCGTCATCCTTCCCCGCGCGTCGGAGGGACTGTTCCTCCTGCAGCGCATCCGCGACGAGGCACACCGCTTCGCCATCACGTTCCACCGCCAGAAGCGCGGGAAGTCGATGACGGCCTCGGCCCTCGACGACATCGCCGGCCTCGGCCCGGCCAAGCGCAAGGCGCTGCTCAAGCACTTCGGCTCGGTCAAGAAGATCCGGGCCGCGAGCATCGAGGAACTCGTGGAGGTACCGGGCGTCGGCCCTGCCCTGGCCGAAACCATCCGCACCTCCCTCGCCGTCGACGCGGACGACGCGCCCGCCCCGGCCGTGAACATGACCACGGGCGAGATCATCGAAGATTAGCTAGGCTGAGGACGCGGCCGCAGGCGCGCCGCTGAGACCGCACACACCAGGGCATGCCCCCATACCGGGCCGCCCCGACGAGCCGGAACGGACGCACCACGATGACTGAGGCCACGAGCCTGACTCCGGTCAAACCCACCCAGTCCGAGCTGCTGGTCGTGACCGGCATGTCCGGGGCCGGACGCAGTACGGCCGCGAACGCGCTCGAGGACCATGGCTGGTACGTCGTGGAGAACCTCCCGCCGCAGATGCTCACGACGCTCACGGAGCTCGTGGCGCGGACGCCGCAGTCCATCCCCAAGCTCGCCGTGGTCATCGACGTCCGCGGCAAGGAGCTCTTCAACGACATCAAGGCATCGCTGGACGGGCTGCGGGCGGCCGGGGTCGGCTACCGCGTGCTCTTCCTCGACGCCGACGACGCCGTCCTGGTGCGCCGGTTCGAGCAGGGTCGCCGGCCGCATCCGCTGCAGGCAGACGGCCGGATCCTCGACGGCATCGCGGCGGAGCGCGACGTGCTCAGGGAACTGAAGCACACGTCGGACATCGTGATCGACACGAGCGAGCTCAATGTGCACGCCCTCGCGACGAGTGTGACCGAGCTGTTCTCCGAGTCCGGCCCCATCGTCCTCCGCCTCAACGTCATGAGCTTCGGTTTCAAGTACGGCCTGCCGGTGGACGCCAACTACGTGGCCGACGTCCGCTTCATCCCGAATCCGCACTGGGTGCCGGTCCTGCGACCCCAGACCGGGCTCGACGCGCCCGTGCGCGACTACGTGCTCGGCGCGCAGGGCGCCGGTGACTTCATCGACCGGTACGTCCACGCCCTCGTCCCGGTCCTGGACGGCTACCGCCGCGAGAACAAGCACTACGCCACCATCGCGGTCGGCTGCACCGGTGGCAAGCACCGGTCCGTCGCCGTGACCGAGGAGATCGCACAGCGCCTGGCCCAGCTGCCGGGCGTGCAGGTCGCTGCTCACCACCGAGACCTCGGGCGTGAGTAGTGGCCCTGTTCTCCGGGTCCCTCCCCCTCGTCCCGCCCGCGGCCCGCAGGAAGGGTGACCGACCGGGCCCCGGCCCGTCCGTCGTCGCGCTCGGCGGCGGGCACGGGCTGTCGGCGTCGCTGTCCGCCCTGCGGCTCCTGACCCAGGAACTGACCGCCGTGGTGACCGTGGCCGACGACGGCGGGTCCTCGGGGCGGCTGCGCCGCGAACTCGGTGTCCTGCCACCGGGCGACCTCCGGATGGCCCTCGCGGCGCTCTGCGACGACACGGACTGGGGGCGCACCTGGCGTGACGTGATGCAGCACCGCTTCACCTCCCGGGACGGCGTCGAGGGCTCACTCGACGACCACGCCATGGGCAACCTCCTGATCGTCACGCTGTGGGAGCTCCTCGGTGATCCGGTCGCCGGCCTGCAGTGGGCCGGCGCCCTGCTCGGCGCGCGGGGCAGGGTCCTGCCGATGGCCAGCGTGCCCCTGACGATCGAGGGCGACCTGCTCAGCGAGGTGCAGGGGTCCCTGCGCGTGACCACCGTGACGGGACAGGCCCGACTGGCCGTGGCCGCCGACACCGGCAACGTGAGCAACGTGCGCCTCCTCCCGGCAGCAGCACCGGCCTGCAGGGACGCCCTGGAAGCCATCGAGCTGGCCGACTGGGTGGTCCTCGGGCCGGGGTCCTGGTACACCTCGGTGCTGCCGCACCTGCTGCTTCCCGAGCTCCGGGACGCCCTGTGCCGGACCTCCGCCAAGCGGTGCCTCACCATGAACCTCACGAACGACACCAAGGAGACCCAGGGCATGAGCGCGGTCGACCACCTCAGCGTGATCTCCCGCTACGCACCGGATTTCACCGTCGACGTGGTGCTCGCCGACCCCGCGGTGGTAACAGACCGCGAGGAGTTCGAGCAGGCCGTCGCAGGAATGGGCGGACGGGCGGTCTTCGGTACAGTGGGAGTTTCGACCGGTAAGCCCGTACATGATCCCCTGCGGCTGGCGACGTCCTACAACGACATGTTCGGGGAGAACTAGGAGTGTATCTGTGGCCCTGACCGCCGATGTCAAAGAGGAGCTGTCCCACCTCGACGTCAAGAAGTCCTCGGTCCGCAAGGCCGAGGTGTCCGCGCTGCTGAGATTCGCGGGGGGCCTCCACATCATCTCCGGCAGGATCGTCATCGAGGCCGAGGTGGACCTCGCCTCGACGGCGCGCAGGCTCCGGGCGACCATCGCCGAGGTGTACGGGCACAACAGCGAGATCATCGTCGTCTCGGGCGGCGGCCTCAAGCGGGGCAACCGCTATGTGGTGCGCGTGGTGCGCGAAGGGGAGTCCCTCGCCCGCCAGACCGGACTCCTGGACAGCCGTGGCCGCCCCGTCCGGGGATTGCCGTCCGCCGTCGTCAACGGCTCGACGGCGGACGCCGAGGCCGTCTGGCGGGGCGCGTTCCTCGCACACGGCTCGCTGACGGAACCCGGCCGCTCCTCCTCCCTCGAAGTCACCTGCCCCGGTCCGGAGTCCGCCCTGGCACTCGTCGGGGCAGCACGGCGGCTCGACATCGCCGCGAAGGCGCGGGAGGTGCGCGGCGTGGACCGCGTGGTCATCCGCGACGGCGACACCATCGCCGCCCTCCTGACGCGCATGGGCGCGCACGACGCGCTCATGGTGTGGGAGGAGCGCCGGATGCGCAAGGAGGTGCGGGCCACGGCGAACCGCCTCGCGAACTTCGACGACGCCAACCTGCGCCGGTCGGCACAGGCCGCCGTGGCCGCGGGCGCGCGCGTCGAGCGTGCCCTCGAGATCCTCGGCGAGACGGTGCCCGAACACCTGCGCTACGCGGGGGAGCTGCGGGTGGCCCACAAGCAGGCGAGCCTGGACGAACTCGGCCGCCTGGCGGACCCGCCCATGACCAAGGACGCCATCGCCGGCCGCATCCGGCGCCTGCTCGCCATGGCGGACAAGAGGGCGTCGGACATCGGGATCCCGGGGACCGATGCGAATGTGACTGCGGACATGCTCGACGAGTGAAGAAGTGCATAGGATGGAACGACAAGCCCGCTTCTGATCAGGTGGGCCGCCTGCCGTCCGGGCTCCCGCTGGAGCCGACGGGCGCGCCGGCACCTGGGACCACTACATGGAGGACTACGTGAGCGAATACGTACTGCCGGATCTCGATTACGACTACGCGGCCCTGGAGCCGCACATCTCGGGCCGGATCATGGAGCTGCACCACTCCAAGCACCAGGCCACCTACGTCAAGGGCGCCAACGACGCCCTCGCCCAGCTCGCCGAGGCCCGCGCGACCGGGCAGTTCGGGACCATCCCCAAGCTCTCCAAGGACCTCGCCTTCCACGTCGGCGGCGTCATCAACCACAGCATCTTCTGGAAGAACATGTCCCCCGAGGGCGGCGACAAGCCCGAGGGTGAACTGGCCGCGGCCCTGGACGACGCGTTCGGGTCCTTCGACGCGTTCCGCGCCCACTTCACGGCCGCCGCCACCTCCCTGCAGGGCTCCGGCTGGGCCGTGCTCGCGTACGAGCCGCTCGGCCAGAACATCGTGATCGAACAGCTCTACGACCAGCAGGGCAACGTGCCCGTGGGCACCGTGCCGCTGCTGATGCTGGACATGTGGGAGCACGCCTTCTACCTGGACTACGTCAACGTCAAGCCCGACTACGTCAAGGCCTGGTGGAACCTGGTGAACTGGGCCGACGTCCAGACCCGCTTCCAGGCGGCACGCACCGGCGCCTCGGTGCTCATCAAGCCCGGCCGCTGACCGGCCGCCACCACCACACGCCCCGCGCAACCGGGGCGATCCACGTCCGGAGTGCGTGCGGAACGCCGCGCTGAGTAAGGTTGGAGCCGTGCTGGGACGCGTCCCCGCACGGCTCCGGCGACGGACACCGCTCCGCAGGGAGCCAGCAGGACCCGATTCACTTCGGCACGAAGGTGTGCCCGGTACCAGATTTATTCGTCGCCGGCATCACCCGAGAAGGGTCATCACGGCGGCACCACCTATGAAGGAGATGGAAACCAGTGACTACTCGTGTTGGAATCAATGGCTTCGGCCGCATCGGTCGCAACTACTTCCGCGCGGCCCTCGAGCAGGGTGCAGACCTCGAGATCGTTGCCGTCAACGACCTGACGAGCCCCGAGGCCCTCGCCCACCTGCTGAAGTACGACTCCGTGACCGGCCGCCTGAAGGCCTCCGTCGAGGTCGACGGCGGTGACCTCGTGGTCGGTGGCAAGCGCGTCAAGGTACTGGCCGAGCGCGACCCCGCGAACCTGCCCTGGAAGGACCTCGGCGTCGACATCGTGATCGAGTCCACCGGGTTCTTCACCAAGGCGTCCGACGCGCAGAAGCACATCGATGCCGGCGCCAGGAAGGTCCTGATCTCCGCCCCCGCGTCCGACGAGGACCTCACCGTGGTGCTCGGCGTCAACGACGGCGACTACGACCCCGAGAACCACCACATCATCTCGAACGCGTCCTGCACCACGAACTGCCTCGGGCCGCTCGCCAAGGTGCTGAACGACTCCTTCGGCATCGAGCGCGGTCTCATGACGACGATCCACGCGTACACCGCCGACCAGAACCTCCAGGACGGCCCGCACAAGGACCTCCGCCGCGCACGGGCCGCAGCGATCAACATGGTGCCCACCTCCACGGGTGCGGCCAAGGCGATCGGTCTCGTCCTGCCGGAGCTCAAGGGCAAGCTCGACGGCTACGCCATCCGCGTCCCCGTCCCCACCGGTTCGGCCACCGACCTGACGGTCACCCTGGGCCGCGAGGTCACCGCCGACGAGGTCAATGCCGCCTACAAGGCTGCCGCTGCCGACGGTTCGCTCAAGGGCTACCTCTCCTACACGGAGGACCCGATCGTCTCCTCGGACATCGTGACGGATCCGGCGTCGTGCATCTTCGACTCCGGACTGACGAAGGTCCTCGGCAACCAGGTCAAGGTCGTGGGCTGGTACGACAACGAGTGGGGCTACTCGAACCGCCTGGTCGACCTGACCGAAATCGTCGCTGCCAAGCTCTCCTAGGCGATCGCCCGTGGCTTACGCAACGCTCGACGACCTCCTCGCCGAAGGCGTCCGCGGACGCCGTGTCCTCGTGCGCTCGGACCTCAACGTGCCCCTCGAGGGCGACGTCCTGGAGTTGAAGGTCACCGACGACGGCCGCGTACGCGCGTCCCTGCCCGTTCTCCGTAGGCTGAGCGAGGCAGGGGCGGCCGTGATCGTCCTGGCGCACCTCGGACGGCCCAAGGGCGCACCTGAGCAGAAGTACTCGCTCGAGCCGGCCGTGGACGTCCTCCGGGACCTCGCGGACTTCCCGGTCACGCTCGCGCCGGACACCACGGGTGAGGGTGCCCGCAGCGCGGCCGCAGCCCTGGCCGAGGGGGAGGTGCTCGTCCTCGAGAACGTGCGCTTCGACGCGCGTGAGACGAGCAAGGACGACGCCGAGCGGTCGGCCTTCGCCCGCGAGATCGCGGACCTGGCCGGCCCGGACGGCGCCTACGTGGACGACGCCTTCGGTGCGGTGCACCGGAAGCACGCGAGCGTGTACGACATCGCCGCGCTGCTGCCGTCCTACCAGGGTGATCTGGTCAAGGCCGAACTCGTGGTCCTGGAGCGGCTGACGAAGGATCCGCAGCGGCCCTTCGTCGTCGTGCTCGGCGGTTCCAAGGTGTCCGACAAGCTGGCCGTCATCGAGAACCTGATCGGCACGGCCGACCGCATCCTCGTGGGCGGCGGCATGCTGTTCACGTTCCTCGCGGCCCAGGGCCACAAGGTGGGCGCGAGCCTGCTCGAGGAGGACCAGATCGAGACCGTTCGCGGCTACCTCGAGCGGGGCTCCCGTGACGGCACGCAGTTCGTCCTCCCGACCGACATCGTCGTGGCGGAGAAGTTCTCCGCCGACGCCGGTTCGGGCGTTGTCGCCGCGGACGCCATCGAGTCGGGGACGTACGGAGCGACCGGCATCGGCCTCGACATCGGCCCCGTGACGGGTGCGGACTTCGCCGCGAACATCGCCGAGGCGAGAACCGTCTTCTGGAACGGGCCGATGGGCGTCTTCGAGTTCGAGGCGTTCGCCGGCGGTACCCGGGCGGTCGCCCAGGCCCTCGTCGACGCACAGGCGGACGGCGCCCTGACCGTGGTCGGCGGCGGCGACTCCGCCGCTGCCGTCCGCGGCCTCGGCTTCGCCGACGACCAGTTCGGGCACATCTCGACCGGTGGCGGAGCGAGTCTGGAATACCTCGAAGGCAAGGAACTGCCCGGCCTCACGGCTCTCGCCCGCGACTAGCGGGAGGGCGGGGACGATCGACCGCCCGGCAACGGGCGCACAGGAAGAGCGGGATCCGCGGGGCCGAGGCCGCGCGGATCCCGCCCCCATGCAACGAACAGATGGAGTAGGACGATGACCACCTCGACCAACGGCGCCTTCGACCGCCGCCCGCTCATCGCGGGGAACTGGAAGATGAACCTGGACCACATGCAGGGCATCACCTTCCTGCAGAAGCTGGCCTGGACCCTCGACGACGCGGGCCACGACTTCTCGCGCGTCGAGGTCTCGGTCTTCCCGCCCTTCACCGATCTGCGCGGCGTCCAGACGCTCGTCAAGGGTGACAACCTCGACGTCGTCTACGGCGGCCAGGATCTCTCACCCGAGGATTCCGGCGCGTACACGGGGGAAATCTCCGGTCAGTTCCTGGCCAAGCTCGACTGCACCTACGTGCTGGTCGGACACTCCGAACGGCGGACGATCCACTCCGAGTCGGACGCGCTGCTCAACCGGAAGGTGCACGCCGCCTACCGCCATGCACTGGTGCCCGTGCTGTGCGTCGGCGAGGGCCTCGAGATCCGGCAGGCCGGAACGCATGTCGCCTCGACGCTCGAGCAGCTCCGCCAGGGCGTCGCAGGCCTGACGCCGGAACAGGCGTCCGCCCTCGTGGTCGCGTACGAGCCTGTCTGGGCCATCGGTACGGGTGAGGTCGCCGGACCGGAGGACGCGCAGGAGATGTGCGCCGCCATCCGCGCCGAACTCGGCTCCCTCTTCGATGCGGAGACCGCCTCGAGGACGCGCCTGCTCTACGGCGGCTCGGTGAAGGCGGCGAACGCCGCGAGCATCCTCAAGGAGCGCGACGTCGACGGCGTGCTCGTCGGCGGTGCGAGCCTCGACGTGTCCGAGTTTGCTAGTATTGTCAGGTTCGAACAGCATCTGGTGACAGACTAGTTCCGTGCGCCGGCCGCTCCGCCGAGCGGCTACCGAGCCTTGAAAGGGCCCCGTGGAAATCCTCCGTATCATCCTGCTCGTCCTGCTCGGGATCACGAGTCTCCTGCTGACCCTCCTGATCCTGCTCCACAAGGGACGTGGCGGTGGTATGTCGGACATGTTCGGTGGCGGCATGACCTCGAGCATGGGATCGTCCGGGGTCGCCGAGCGCAACCTCAACCGGTTCACGGTGGCCCTCGGACTCGCGTGGGGCGTGGTCATCGTGGCCCTCGGCCTCATCCAGCGTTTCGCCGGCGAGTCGTAGGGCACAGCACACGACCGTACGGAGAAGGCCCCCGCTTCCAGCAGGAAGCGGGGGCCTTCGTCATCGACGGGCCGTCGTCAGCCGACGGACTCCTCCTCGTCCTCGTGGTCGATCAGGCGCCCGGGCAGCTTCTGTGCCGCGTCCTGGTCGATCAGCCACAGGGTCTTCCGCACCCCGCGCGCCCCGGCGGCGGGGACCTGGACATGGCCGGCTCCCGCGAGGGCCAGTCCCACAGCACCGGCCTTGTCGCTGCCGCTGACGGACAGCCAGACCTCCTGGGCGGTGTTGATCGCCTCCAGCGTCAGCGAGATGCGCTGCGGCGGAGGCTTGGGCGCATCGGCGACCCCCACGGTCGTCTCGCCCTTGGTGCGGATGCCGGCCATCTCCGGGAAGAGCGAGGCGACGTGCGCATCGGGTCCGACACCGAGCAGGAGGACGTCGAAGCGGGGCAGGCGCGGATCGGGCTGTACCGCGTCCTCGTCCGCCGCGCGTTCGGCCTTCGCGGCCGCCGCCAGCTGTTCGGCGTAGTCGAGGGCGGCCGCGTCCTCGTCGGGGAACTCGTCCTTCGAGCCGAACTCGTGGATCTTCACGGGGTCGACGGCGACACGGTCGAGGAACGCGGTGCGCGCCTGGACGGCGTTGCGGTCCGGGTCCTCGGCGCGCAGGAACCGCTCGTCGCCCCACCAGAAGTGCACGTTCGCCCAGTCGACCGCCGTGTGCGCCGGTGATTCCACGACGGCCTGCAGGGCCGCCGTGCCGATCGAGCCGCCCGTGAGGACCACGGTGGCCGTGCCGCGGTCGCTCTGCACATCGACCAGGCGCGTGATCAGTCGCGCCGCCACGGCCGCCGCCAGGGATGTCGGGGAAGGATGGATGCTGACTTTCGGTTCAGCGCTCATACGGTCACACGCTCCTCAGGTTGGTCAGGGCGAGTCCTTCGGTGATGACCTCTCCGAAGACCTCGTCGGGGTCGAGCCGCCTCAGCTCCTCGGCGAGGCAGTCACGCAGGCCCCGCCGCGGCAGTGAGATGCGCTGGACGGGTTGGTCCGGTTGGTGCAGCTCGGCGACGTCGTGGTGCGGACGGTGGAGTTCGATGTCCCCACCGTCACGCATGAGGCGCACGCGTTTGAGTCCGGTGCCGGCAGGCCCCGCGGTGATATCGACGGGCGCGTCCAGCGCCCGTGTGAGCCAGGCGGCCAGCAGGACGGTGCTGGGGGAGTCCGACGCGCCCTCGACGGTGACCGCCGTGATCGGCTGGTCGCCCTCGAGCTGGTCCAGCACGGCTGCGAGCTGGATGCGCCAGTTGGTGAGGCGCGTCCAGGCGAGGTCGGTGTCGCCCGCGGCGTAGGTGCTGCGGATGTTGAACAGCGCCGCCGTCGGGTCCGGCTCGTTGGCGGAGTCGGTGATCCGTCGGTGCGCGATGCTGCCGATCGACGTCTGGGAGGCGGCCTCGGGCACGCCGTGCGGCCACCACGCGACGATCGGCGCATCGGGCAGCAGGAGGGCGGACACCAGCGACTCGTTCTCGTCGGAGAGCTCCCCGTAACCGCGCAGCACGATCACCTCGGAGGCCCCGGCGTCGCCGCCGACGCGGATCTGGCCGTCGAGGCGTGTCGGCTCGTCCGGCGATCCCTCGGCGAGGACGATGATGCGGCACGGGTGCTCGCGGCTGGCCTCGTTCGCCGCGTCGATGGCCTCCTCCTCCTGTCCCGACCTAGTGATCACGACGAGGGTGAGCACGCGCCCGAGGGCGACGACGCCGCCGCGTTCGCGCATCGCCATCAGCTCCTTGGACACCTTGGAGGTCGTGGTGTCGGGAAGCTCTACGATCATGGCCTTCTCCAGGTTCGTCCATCGGCTGCGAGCAGCTCGTCGGCGGATGCGGGACCCCAGCTCCCCGGGACATAGGGATCGGGCTGGCCGTCGAGGGACTCCCAGTGCTTCTCGAACGGGTCGAGGATCTGCCAGGACAGCTCCACCTCCTGCTGGCGCGGGAAGAGTGGCGGCTCACCGAGCAGGACGTCGAGGATGAGTCGCTCGTAGGCCTCGGGGCTGGACTCGGTGAACGAGTGCCCGTACCCGAAGTCCATGGTCACGTCGCGGACCTCCGTCTGGGTGCCGGGCACCTTGGAGCCGAAGCGGATCGTGACGCCCTCGTCGGGCTGGACCCGGATGACGACCGCGTTCTGGCCGAAATCCTCCTCGTTGTGGTCCCGGAACAGGAGGTTCGGGGCCCGCTTGAAGACGACGGCGATCTCCGTGACCCTGCGCCCCAGCCGCTTGCCGGCGCGCAGGTAGAACGGGACGCCGGCCCAGCGGCGCGTGTTGATGTCCAGCCGGAGCGCAGCGAAGCTCTCCGTCGTGGAGTCGGCCGGGATGCCCTCCTCCTCGAGGAAGCCGTTGACGCGCTCCCCGCCCTGCCAGCCGGCCTCGTACTGTCCGCGGGCGGACCGGCCGGTGAGGTCGGCGGGGAGGGAGACGGCCGCGAGGACCTTCTCCTTCTCGGACCGGAGGTGGTCGGCGTCGAACGAGATCGGTTCCTCCATGGCCGTCAGGGCGAGCAGCTGGAGCAGGTGGTTCTGGATGACGTCGCGCGCAGCGCCCACACCGTCGTAGTAGCCTGCCCGGCTGCCGATCCCGATGTCCTCGGCCATGGTGATCTGCACGTGGTCGACGTAGTTCGCGTTCCAGAGGGGCTCGAAGAGCTGGTTGGCGAAGCGCAGGGCCAGGATGTTCTGGACCGTCTCCTTGCCCAGGTAGTGGTCGATCCGGAACACCGCGTCCGGAGGGAAGACCTCCTCGACGATGCTGTTCAGCTCCCGCGCGGACTCGAGGTCGTGCCCGAAGGGCTTCTCGATGACCACGCGGCGCCACTGGCCGTCGTCGGGCTGCGCCAGGCCGTGCTCGGAGAGCTTCTGGCACACGGCCTCGAACGCGTTGGGCGGGATCGAGAGGTAGAACGCGTGGTTCCCCCGGGTCCCCCTGCTCTGGTCGAGTTCCTCGATGCATTCCCTGAGGTTCTTGAAGGCGTCGTCGTCGTCGAACTCGCCCCGGACGAAGCGGATGCCGGCGGAGAGCTGCTCCCAGACGGTCTCGTTGAACGGCGTGCGGGCATGCTGCGTGACGGAGTCCTTCACCTGCTCCACGAACTCCTCGTTACTCCAGTCCCGGCGGCCGAAGCCGACGAGGCCGAAGCTCGGGGGCAGGAGCCCCCGGTTCGCGAGATCGTAGATGGCCGGCATGAGCTTCTTCCGGGCGAGGTCGCCCGTCACACCGAACAGGACGAGCGAGGACGGGCCGGCGATCCGGCTGAGCCTCCTGTCCCGGGGGTCGCGCAGCGGATTGGTGGCTCTCGCCGTCGTGCCGTCAGGCATGCCCGTCCGTTCCCCGCTCGTCCCGGCCGGACGCGGCGAGGGCCGAGACGACGCGCCGCAGCTGGGCGACGCCCGCCTCGCGTTCCGTCAGGTGGAGGCGGAGCACGGGCCGGCCATGGTCGGCGAGGACCTGGGCGTCGCCCGCGGCCTGCGCGGAGATCAGCTCGCCGAACGTGAACGGCCGGTCCGGGATGGCGAGGTCCTCGTGCGCTGCACCGGTCAGCTGGAGGTACGCCCCGATGGGCGAGCCGCCCTTGTGGTACTGGCCCGTGGAGTGCAGGAAGCGCGGGCCCCAACCGAACGTGACCGGTCGGCCGGTGGCGCCGGCCAGCGGTGACCGGATCTCCTCGAGTGCGGCCTGCCGGTGCCGGTCGAGGTACGCCTGGACCGAGAGGTAGCCGTTCGCGGGGAGTGCGGCGAGGAGCGCCTCGAGGGCTTCCGCGACCGTGCTCGACGACCCGAGCAGGCCGGCGTCGCCGCGCACCTCCACGGCGCCGTCGACGAAGGCCGCCGGGGAGGGCTCGGGCTGGGCGTCCAGCAGGCCGCGCGCGGCCTGCTTGGCCGCCTCGACGTCGGGCTGGTCGAAGGGATTGATGCCGAGCAGGCGTCCCGCGACGGCGACCGCGTATTCCCAGACGAACAGCTGGCTGCCCAGGGTACCGCTGACCGTCAGCCTGGTGCCGTCGGTGAGCTCGTCGGTGGGAGCCTCGTCGAACGGGGCCAGGAGGACGGGCAGGACGTCGTCGGCCACGTCCGCGAGCTCGGGTGCGCCGCTGGAGGCGACGACGGGAAGCAGCCCGGTGCCGAGCTTGCCGGTGGACTCCGCGATGAGCTGTTCCGCCCAGTCGGCGAAGCCGGGAAGCCCGGATCCGGCATCGGCGAAGACGATCTTGTCGCGGAGCGGGCTGGTCCCGCCCAGGACGGCGCCGAGCTGCAGGCCGACGTTGTCGTCGACGTCGTCGCCGAGGAACTCCGCACTGTCCTCCGCGTCGTCCAGCAGTGTCTCGATGTCCGCGCCGGCGAGGCCGGACGGCACCAGGCCGAAGGCCGTGAGGGCCGAGTACCGGCCGCCGACCTGGGGGTCGGCGTTGAACACCTTCCGGTAGCCCGCCTTGTGTGAAGCCTCATCGAGGGGAGACCCCGGATCGGTCACGATGACGATGCGCGACGCCGCGTCGATGCCGGCGTCGGTGAACGCCTGCTCGAACAGCCGGCGCTGCGAGTCGGTCTCGACGGTGGAGCCGGACTTCGACGACACCACGATCGCGGTGCGCTGCAGGTCCTCCTCGAGGGCCGCGCGCACCTGGTCGGGGTCGGTGGCGTCGAGGACGACGAGCGGGACGCCCGCCTCCTTCGTGATGACCTCCGGCGCGAGCGAGGAGCCGCCCATGCCGCACAGCACGATCCGGTCCACCCCTTCGGCCAGGAGATCGGCGCGGAGGCCCGCGATCTCCGGGAGGAGTGCGCGCGAGCCCTCGAACAGGTCGATCCAGCCCAGGCGGACCGAGGCTTCGGACTCGGCGTCACCGCCCCACAGGGTGGGGTCCTTCGCCATCAGCCGGGAGGCGAAGCGTTCCTGCACGAGTGCGGGTACCGCCGACTCGACCGCGGCGAGCGCCGCGCCGGACGCGGTCAGTGCGAATGAGCCCATGGGGATCAGCCCTTCGAAGCGTCGAGTGCGGTCTGGACGGTCTCGAGGAGCTCCGACCAGCTGGCGACGAACTTGTCGAGGCCCTCGGTCTCGAGCTGCTCGACGACCTCGTCGTACGAGATGCCGATCGCGTCGAGCTGGTTCAGGACCTCGTTGGACTCCGCGTACGTGCCCGTGATGGTGTCGCCCTCGACGACGCCGTGGTCGGCCATCGCCTCGAGCGTCTTCTCCGGCATGGTGTTCACGACGTCCGCTGCGACGAGGCCGGCGACGTAGAGCGTGTCCGGGAGGTTAGGGTCCTTGACGCCCGTCGATGCCCAGAGGGGACGCTGCGCGTTGGCGCCGGCGGACTTCAGGACCTGCCAGCGCTCCGAGGAGAACTGCTCCTGGAAGACCTGGTGGGCGAGGCGTGCGTTCGCGAGTCCCGCCTTGCCCTTGAGTGCCTTCGCCTCGTCGGTCCCGACGGCGTCGAGCCGTGCGTCGATCTCGGCATCGACGCGGGAGACGAAGAAGGAGGCGACCGAGTGGATCCTGGCGAGGTCGTGGCCGTTCTCCTTCGCCTGCTCGAGGCCCACCATGAACGCGTTGATCACGGCGCGGTAGCGCTCGAGCGAGAAGATGAGGGTCACGTTCACGCTGATACCGGCCGCCAGGGTCGAGGAGATCGCTTCGAGGCCCTCGACGGTCGCCGGGATCTTGATGAGCACGTTGGTGCGCTGCACCTTGGCGTGCAGGCGCTTGGCCTCGGCGATGGTCCCGGCGGTGTCGCGGGACAGGCGGGGATCGACCTCGATGGAGACGCGGCCGTCGGCGCCGTGCGTGCGCTTGGCCTCCTCGGCGAAGATGTCGCAGGCCTGGGCGACGTCGTGGGTGGTGATGTCGAAGACGGCCTGGTCCACATCGGCGCCGGCCTCCGCCAGTGCCCCGACCTGGGAGGCGTAGGACTCGCCCTTCTTCAGAGCGGCGGCGAAGATGCTCGGGTTGGTCGTGACGCCCACGACGTTGCGGTCCTCGATGAGGTGCTTGAAGGCGCCCGAGTTGATGCGCTCCCGTGAGAGGTCGTCGAGCCAGATGGATACGCCGGCGGCCGAGAGGTCAGCTGTGGGTGTTGACATGGTGTGCTCCTTGTCCGCTTCCGCGGAATGTGTGCTGGATTCTGACGGAGGGTGCGGGACTACTGGTGGTCACCGGTCTCGGTGGCACGGTGGCCCGACGGCATCGCCGCGGTGCCGTTCGGTGCCAGCGGATCGGCGGCCACGGCCTCGAGGGAGTCCTTGGCGGCCGCGACGACGGCGTCCGCCGTGATGCCGAACTCGCGGTAGAGCGTCTTGTAGTCGGCGGAGGCGCCGAAGTGCTCGAGCGACACGCTGCGTCCGGCGTCGCCGACGATCCCGTGCCAGCTCTGCGAGACGCCGGCCTCGACGGACACGCGGGCGCGGACGGTACGCGGCAGGACGCTCTCGCGGTAGGACGCGTCCTGGGCGTTGAACCACTCCAGGCACGGCATGGACACGACGCGCGCGGAGATGCCCTCCGCCTCGAGGGCCTCGCGGGCTTCCACCGCGAGCTGCACCTCGGAGCCCGTGCCGACGAGGATCACGTCGGGCGATCCGTTCCGTGCTTCGGCGAGCACGTAGCCGCCCTTCGCGACACCCTCGACCGAACCGAACGTGTCACCCTCGGCTGCGCCGTCGCCCCGCTGGTAGGTCGGGATGTTCTGCCGCGTCAGCACGATGCCGGCGGGGTTCTCGGTGTTCTCGAGGATGGTGCGCCAGGCGACGGCCACCTCGTTCGCGTCGCCCGGGCGGACCACGTCGAGTCCCGGGATGGTCCGCAGCGAGGACAGCTGCTCGACCGGCTGGTGGGTGGGGCCGTCCTCGCCGAGGCCGATCGAGTCGTGGGTCCAGACGTAGATGGCCGGGACGCCCATGAGCGCGCCGAGGCGCACCGCGGGGCGCTGGTAGTCGCTGAAGATCAGGAAGGTCCCCGAGAACGCGCGGGTGCTGCTGTGCATCACGATGCCGTTCACGATGGCCGCGGCAGCGTGCTCACGGATACCGAAGTGCAGCACGCGGCCGTACTCGTTGCCCGACCACGACTTGGTCTGGCGGCTCGGCGGGATGAACGACGGCGATCCCTCGATGGTCGTGTTGTTCGACTCCGCGAGGTCGGCGCTGCCGCCCCACAGCTCGGGGAGGGCGGGGCCGATGGCCGTGAGGACCTTGCCGGACGCGGCGCGCGTGGACATGTCCTTGCCGGCCTCGAACGTGGGGAGGGTCTCCTCCCAGCCCTCGGGCAGGGTGCGGGCCTGGATGCGCTCGAGGAGCGCGGCCTCGTCGGCGTGTGCCGCCTTCCAGGCGTCGAAGCCCTCCTGCCAGGCGCTGTGCGCATCGGCACCGCGCTGCACGACGCCGCGGGCGTGGTCCAGGACCTCCGGGTCGACGTCGAAGTGCTTCTCGGGGTCGAAGCCGAGGGCTTCCTTGAGCGCTGCGACTTCGTCCTTGCCGAGTGCGGAGCCGTGGATCTTGCCGGTGTTCTGCTTGTTCGGCGCGGGGTAGCCGATGATCGTGCGCAGCGAGACGATGCTCGGCTTCGAGGTCTCGTTCTTCGCGGCGACGAGCGCGGAGTAGAGCTCGGCGACGTCCTCGACGTACTCGCCGGTCTTGGTCCAGTCGACGCGCTGGGTGTGCCACCCGTACGCCTCGTAGCGCTTCAGGACGTCCTCGGTGAAGGCGATGTCCGTGTCGTCCTCGATCGAGATGTGGTTCTCGTCGTAGATCACCACGAGGTTCCCGAGCTCCTGGTGGCCGGCGAGGGACGAGGCCTCCGCCGTCACGCCCTCCTGGAGGTCGCCGTCCGAGGCGATGACCCAGATGGTGTGGTCGAACGGGCTGGTGCCGGCCGGTGCGTCGGCGTCGAACATCCCGCGCTGGCGGCGCTGGCCGTAGGCGAAACCGACCGACGTCGCGAGGCCCTGGCCGAGCGGGCCGGTGGTGATCTCGACGCCCTTGGTGTGGCGGTACTCGGGATGCCCGGGCGTGAGGGAGCCCCAGGTGCGCAGTGCCTTCAGGTCATCGAGCTCGAGGCCGTACCCGGACAGGAAGAGCTGGATGTAGAGGGTGAGCGAGGTGTGGCCGGGGGAGAGGACGAAGCGGTCGCGGCCGGTCCACTCGGGGTCCGACGGATCGTGCCGCATCAGCTTGTGGAACAGGAGGTAGGCGGCCGGCGCCAGGCTCATGGCCGTCCCCGGGTGTCCGTTGCCCACCTTCTCCACCGCGTCCGCTGCCAGGATGCGGACCGTGTCGACCGCCTTCTGGTCGAGTTCGGTCCAGGTCAGTTCCTGCTCTTGCGTCTGTGGCACGTTTCCGGGCCCCTCTCTGTCCGGAACGGCCGACGACGGGGTGCTTGCAGGCACGCCGTCGGGCTGGCCGTTCACCGTTGAATGCTGCGAGTTCAAGCACCGACCGCGGACAGCATCGAACCCGGAGGGATTCCGGGCAGGCTTCTGCAGCGGGCTTTCGAATCCACACTATCCCTTCCGGCCCGTGAACAGTCGTGGGAGTCGAAGAATGTCGTCCGTCACATCAAGGGGTTGCGGACGGCGCCGGAGAGGCAGCGGGACGAGCCACGAGACCGGCCCGGCCGCTCCATCGTCCTCATGGGCGCTGCACCGCCGGAATCCTGCAGGGGCACTCCTCCGCGCCGCGCCGACCGCGCGGTCCCTGTCGCCGGTCCTCGCGGACACGGTGGAGCCGTACCCGCAAGGACCGCAGGACGGCGATCGGCCCCGATTTCTACAGAGCGTAAAAGGGTATGATGGGCTTTGTCTTTTACTCCGGAAGAAACGAAAGTGTTGCCTTGTGAAGACCCAGCAGGCTCCTGCTCCGGCACGTTCCCCGCAGGCCCGTCAGGGTTTCGGCCGCAAAGCGAAGGCCTACCTCGCCCTGACGAAGCCTCGCGTGATCGAACTCCTCCTGGTGACCACGCTTCCCACCATGATCTTCGCGCAGGGCGGGTTCCCGCCCCTCGGCCTGATCGTGGCCACCATGGTCGGCGGAGCCCTCGCGGCCGGTAGCGCGGGAGCATTCAACTGCTACATCGACCGCGACATCGACAAGCTCATGCACCGCACGGAGAACCGCCCGCTCGTGACCGGTGAGGTCACGCCCCGCGAGGCGCTGGTCTTCTCCTGGATCCTCGGTGCCGTGGCGATCGCCGTCCTGTGGTTCGGTGCCAACCCGCTCGCAGGGCTGCTCGGCGTCGCCGCCATCTTCCTCTACGTCGTCGTCTACACGCTCGTGCTCAAGCGCCGCACGTCGCAGAACATCGTCTGGGGCGGCGCCGCGGGCTGCATGCCCGTCCTGATCGCCTGGGCCGCCGTCACCGGATCCGTCGAGTGGCCCGCCGTCGTCCTGTTCCTGATCATCTTCCTCTGGACGCCCCCGCACTACTGGCCGCTCTCCATGAAGTACAGCGACGACTACAACGCAGCGAGCGTCCCGATGCTCGGTGCGATCGCCGGCGCCCGCGTCGTCTCGGTGCAGGTCGTGCTCTACGCCTGGGCCATGGTGGCGTGCTCGCTCCTGCTGGTCCCCGCCGGTGCCGGCTGGGTCTACTCCGTGGCCGCCCTCCTCGGCGGCGCCTGGTTCATCCGGGAGTCCCACACGCTGTACTCCCTGGCGCAGCGGGGCGAGTTGAACAACAAGGCCGCGATGAAGGTCTTCCACGGCTCCATCAGCTATCTCACCGTGCTCTTCCTCGCCCTCGCGATCGATCCTTTCGTCGGTTCGGCCATCCTGCCCTGAGCCCGCACCCGGCCTGAGCCCGGCCCCGACCCGAGGACACTCCGGCGGCAAGCACGGCCCGCGCCGCGTTCCCGGCCGCGGCACCACCCCCTAGGCTGGCTGCCATGGACTTCACCGGCCTGATCGCCTACCCCGTCACACCGTTCGACACCGACGGATCCGTCCGCCACGAGGACCTGCGCGGCCTCCTGGACTCCCTGGCCACGTCCGGTGTCGACGCCGTGACCGTCCTCGGTTCCTCCGGGAGCTTCGCCTACCTGGACGCGGCCGAACGCTCGCAGATCGCGCGGACGGCGATCGATGCCCTCGACGGGCGCGTCCCGGTGGCGGTGGGCATCAGTTCCGTCGGGACGCGGGAGGTGCTGGACGCCGCCGTCGACGCCCAGCGGGCAGGGGCGGCCGGACTCGTGCTGTCCCCGGTCTCCTACGTACCCCTCACCGACGACGAGGTCCTGGCGCAGGTGCGGGCGGTGTGCGCCGCCACGGACCTGCCCGTCTGCCTCTACAACAATCCGGGGACCACGCAGTTCGACTACTCGCTGCCGGTGGTCGCCGAACTGTCCGCCCTCCCGGAGGTCGTCGCGTTCAAGGACACGGCGGCCGATGCGGCGACCTTCAACGCACGGCACGCCGAACTCGCCGCACTCGTCCCGGAGACCTTCAGCCATGGAGTGAGCGGGGATCTGCTCATGATGACGGGGGAGGTCGCGGCCGACGCGTGGCACAGCGGCCCCGCCGCGCTCCTGCCCGCCTACTACGGCCGGCTCCGCGCCGCCGTCCTCGCGGGCGACCGGCGCGAGGTGGACCGCGTGCGCTCGGTCCTCGCGCCCCTCGTCGACCATGTGGCGGGGCTGCGGAAGATCAGCGGACTGCACCTCCTGGCCCGGGCCTGCGGGGTGGCGGCGGGCGATCCGCGCCCGCCCCTGCTGCCGAGTCCCGGATCCGAGCTGCGCGAGCTCGGGCGGCTCCTCGACCTCCTCGAGGGTGAGTTCGCGGACGACAGCGACGACGGCAGGGACGACGCCTGAGGCGACGCCCGGTCGACGCCTGAGGCGACGCCCGGTCGACGGCTCCGGTTCTCCCTGCCTGATGACGGGACGCAGGTCGACGCCCCTAGGAGACGGTGTGCGGCACCTTCGCCTCGGTCCGCGTCCCCGGGAGCGTCCTGCCGGTCGTGCCCGTGTACTGCGCATGGATGACGGCGGCCATGAGCAGTGACGCCCCCAGCATGTGCAGCGCCACGAGTGCGATCGGCAGGTGCAGGAAGTGCTGGGTGTATCCGATGGCGCCCTGCACCAGCACCACTCCGGCGAGGATCCCGAGGGCCTTCCGCAGCTTCTCGTGGACCCTGGCCCGGTGGGCGACGACGAGTGCGAGCACCACGGTGGCGACGAGCAGGTACACCGGGAGGGCGTGCGCGCGCGTCATGAGGTCGGAGTCGAGCCCGTTGCGGGCAGCGCCGTGGTCACCTGCGTGGGGGCCGGAACCCGTCACGACCACGCCGAGCACGACGGCGACGGACGTCAGCACCGTGGCCGTGACGAGCAGCTGGCGCAGGAGGGGCGGGGCGGCCGGTGCCCGCCGTGCGAGGTACTGCTCCGTCGTGAGCCGGGCACGGTTGACCAGGACGGTCGCCAGGGCGACGAGCACCATCGAGACGATGAAGTGGAGACCCACGACCCACGGGTTCAGATCGGTCCACACGGTGATCCCGCCGATGACGGCCTGGGCCGGGATCCCCAGGAACAGGCCGATGGACAGGCGGAACAGGTCCTTGCGTTCGCGCCGCATGCCGAGCAGGGAGACGATCATGGCGACGGCGATGAGGACCAGCACGAACGTGAGGAGCCGGTTCCCGAACTCGATCACACCGTGGAAGCCCATCTCGGGCGTGGTCACGATCGAGTCGGGCGTGCAGCGCGGCCATTCCGGGCAGCCGAGGCCCGACGCCGTGAGGCGGACCGCGCCGCCGGTCACCACGATGGCGATCTGCGACACGAGCGAGGCGATCGCCAGCCGGCGCACCAGCGGCGTCGTGGTGCGCGGCAGTCGGGTCGTGAGGCGCGAGAGCGAGGGGAGGGTCATGGCGTCAGCTCCATTTGAACCAGCGGATGGCCGCCAGGCTAGCGAGGGCGGCCCAGGCGAGGAGCACGAGGCACGCGATGGGATCGAGGGCGCCGTCCACCAGGGCGCTCCTCAGCCCGTCGCCGAGGGCGGACGAGGGCAGGACGGTGACGAACGGTTCGGCGGCAGCGGGCAGGCTCGCGGCCGGGATGACCACCCCGCCGGCAGCGGCGAGCAGGATCCACACGAGGTTGGTGACCGCGAGGGTGGCCTCGGGGCGCAGGGTGCCCGCGACGAGGAGTCCGAGGGCCGTGAACGCGGCCGACCCCACCAGCAGGAGGAGGGCGGCCGGGAGGACCCCCTCGGCCCGCGGCGACCAGCCCATCAGGGCGGCGGCACCCCCGATCACGACGAGCTGGACGGCCAGCACACCGGCGACGGCGACGGCTTTGCCGAGGATGAGCCCCGAGCGGCCGAGGGGCGTCGTCGAGAGGAAGCGGAGCACGCCGTACCGGCGGTCGAAGCCCGTCGCGATGCCCTGGCCCGTGAACGCCGTGGACATGGTGCAGAGGGCGAGGACGCCGGGAGCGGCGATGTCGATGCGGCTCGGGCCGTAGGGGTCCAGCAGCGGGGTGATCACCAGGGCGGTGAGTGCCAGCAGCGGCAGGACGATCGCCAGGACGAGCTGCTCCCCGTTGCGCAGCATCGCCAGGGCCTCGTAGGAGCCGTGGCGCAGCACGCGGACAGGCAGGCCGGCGGCGGTTCCGCGGGCGGCACCGGCGTCGGGACCGGAAGCCGTGCGGCGGGGAGCGGGAGCGCTGGTGCTCATCGGATGCTCCGTCCGGAGATGTCGAGGAAGACGTCCTCCAGGGACCGGGGCGTCATGGCGATCGCCGTCGGCATCACGCCGCAGGCATCCCACCACTCCGCCAGGCGGGCGACGTCCCGGGCCGTCAGTGAGCCGCGGAGCACGTACTGTCCGGGTTCGGGTTCACGCTGGTGCAGGTGGGGGAGCAGGTCCGGGGGAAGGGTGAGTCCGGGTACGGTCTCGAAGCGCAGCTCACGCATCCCGTCGGTGTCCGTGTCGGCCGTGAGGTCCGCGACAGTACCCTCGGCGACGGTCCGGCCGCCCTCGAGGATGTAGACGTAGTCGGCGAGCTTCTGCGCGTCGTCGAGCAGGTGGGTGGTGAGGACGACGGCGAGGCCGTCCGCGCGGAGTTCCCGGATGAGGTCGAACACGATCGTGCGCGACTGCGGGTCGAGACCCGCGCTGGGCTCGTCGAGGAAGACGACCTCGGGCCGTCCGACGAGGGCGCAGGCCAGGGCCAAGCGCTGCTTCTGCCCACCGGAGAGACGACGGATGGAGACGGCGCCGAAGTCGTCCAGGCCGAGGCGCTCGGCCAGCGCCTCCACGGGCAGCGGGGACCGGTACATCGACGCCACGTGGCGCAGGAGGGCGAGGGGTCGCACCGAGGGCGGGAGCCCTCCGTCCTGCAGCATCACGCCGACTCGCGCCCGCAGGTCCGGCGTCGCGCGCGCGGGGTCCTCGCCGAGGAGCCGGACCAGCCCACCGTCTGCACGCTGGAGCCCCTGCGCACATTCGAGCGTCGTCGTCTTGCCGGCGCCATTGGCTCCGAGGAGGACGGTGACCGCCCCATGCGCCGCGCTGAGGCTGACGCCGTCGAGCACCCGGACCATGCGGCCATCGAGCGAGCCGACGGGCCCGAAATCCTTGATCAGCCCGTCGATCTCGAGGGCGGGGGAAGTTGTCGGCACCCCATTATTCTACGTCAGGTAGTAGGAGGCGCGGGGGCCCGGATGGGTAGCCTCGCCTAACTGGTGGCCCGGAATACATTAGGTCATGCTTGTGTTGTGTATTTTGTCGCCGACGGAAGGAATGGACCGTGACCGTATCGCCCCGCGCCACCCTTCCCGAGGTCGCCGGTCCTGCCGGCGGACCCGCGCCCGCCGACCGGACCGCCCAGATCGTCTCGCCCGATCCGGACGAGCGTACGCGTGACCGTGTGCTCTCCGCCGTCCTCGAGCGGGGACCCGTCAGCGCGGCCGAACTCGGTGACTGCCTCGGATTCACACCCGCCGCCATGCGCCGCCACCTCGACGCCCTCTCCTCCGACGGCCTCATCGAGGTCAAGCGCGTCCGCAGTTCCGCGACCGGTGCCGGTCGCCCCGCACGCCGCTACGTCCTGAGCCAGCGCGGCCAGACGAAGCTCGGCAACGACTACCTCGACATCGCGACCGCCGCACTGGCCCAGCTCGGCGAGGCTGCCGGCCCGCAGGCCATCGAGGACTTCGCCCGCACCCGCTTCTCGGGCATGGAGGAGCGCTACCGCCCGATCGTCGAAGCCGCAGGGCCCGATCTCGAGGCGCGAGCCCACGCCCTGGCAGGTGCGCTCACCGCCGACGGGTTCGTGGGATCGACCAAGACGGTGGGGCTCCCACAGGGGCGCGGTCCGCGCACCAACGCCGCGATCCGGCCCGTGATGCTGAGCGTCCAGCTCTGCCAGGGACACTGCCCCATCCAGGGGCTCGCCTCGGCGTTCCCGGCGTTCTGCGAGCAGGAGACGGGCGTCTTCGCCCGCCTACTCGACGTCGATGTCCGCAGGCTGTCCACGCTGGCCGCCGGCGGGCACGTCTGCACCACCCACATTCCCCTGGGACGGACGACGGCGGCTCCGGACGCCGGTCCCCCCAGCAATCCAGCGACGTTATCCATCCATCAGCAAGGAAGGCCATGATGACGGATCAAGTAGACCGCAAGCCAGTTGCATCGGCAGTGCCGGAGTCGGTGATCAGCGACATCCTCGAGAAGAACCCCGAACTCGAGGGCATCGGGACCTACCAGTACGGCTGGGCGGACAAGAACGAGGCGAGCGACAACGCGCGCCGCGGTCTGAGCGAGGAGGTCGTGCGCGACATCTCCGCCAAGAAGAACGAGCCCGAATGGATGCTCGATCTCCGCCTGAAGGGCCTCAAGTACTTCGACCGCAAGCCCATGCCCGCGTGGGGTGCGGACCTCTCCGGGATCGACTTCGACAACATCAAGTACTTCGTCCGCTCCACGGAGAAGCAGGCGAACACGTGGGAGGACCTCCCCGAGGACATCCGCAACACCTACGAGAAGCTCGGCATCCCCGAGGCCGAGCGCGCCCGCCTCGTGTCCGGTGTCGCCGCCCAGTACGAGTCCGAGGTGGTCTACCACCAGCTGCGCGAGGACCTCGAGCGCCAGGGCGTGCTCTTCCTCGACACGGACACCGCGCTGCGTGAGCACCCGGAGATCTTCAAGGAGTACTTCGGCACCATCATCCCCGTCGGCGACAACAAGTTCGCGTCGCTGAACACGGCCGTCTGGTCGGGCGGTTCCTTCGTCTACGTGCCGAAGGGCGTCCACGTCGAGATCCCCCTGCAGGCCTACTTCCGCATCAACACCGAGAACATGGGCCAGTTCGAACGAACGCTCATCATCGCGGACGAGGACTCCTACGTGCACTACATCGAGGGCTGCACGGCCCCGATCTACACGTCGGACTCCCTGCACTCGGCCGTCGTCGAGATCGTGGTCAAGAAGGGCGCGCGCGTCCGGTACACGACCATCCAGAACTGGTCGAACAACGTGTACAACCTCGTGACCAAGCGCGCCATCGCCCACGAGGGCGCCACCATGGAGTGGATCGACGGCAACATCGGTTCCAAGGTCACCATGAAGTACCCGGCGGTCTACCTGGTCGGCGAGCACGCCAAGGGCGAGACGCTCTCGATCGCCTTCGCCGGCGAGGGACAGCACCAGGACACCGGCTCGAAGATGGTCCACATCGCGCCCAACACCAAGTCCTCGATCATCTCCAAGTCCGTTGCACGCGGTGGCGGACGTGCCGCCTACCGCGGGCTCGTCCAGGTGCGCGACGGGGCCAAGCACTCCGCGAACACGGTGCGCTGCGACGCGCTGCTGGTCGATACCATCTCGCGCTCGGACACGTACCCGTACGTGGACATCCGCGAGGACGACGTCACCATGGGCCACGAGGCCACCGTGTCGCGCGTCAGCGAGGAGCAGCTGTTCTACCTGATGTCCCGCGGGCTCCCCGAGGACGAGGCCATGGCCATGATCGTGCGCGGCTTCATCGAGCCGATCGCCCGCGAGCTGCCCATGGAGTACGCGCTCGAGCTGAACCGGCTGATCGAACTGCAGATGGAAGGGGCCGTAGGCTAGCGATGGCTGAGACCACCCACACGGAAATTTCACCCGACACCGAGGGCGAGGTCACCGATCTCGGAGACCTCGACGAGAAGGCCCGCCTGGGCGCCCCCTCGGGCGCCGCGGCGTCCATCGACGGGTTCACGGAGGAGGGCGAGAGCCTCTCCGCCGACGACCAGGGCTCGGAGCAGCTCGGCCTCAAGAAGCACAGCCATGGCAACGCGCCCGTGGTGCCCGAGGCGTCCCGGGGCGAGCGGCGCAGGTCCTTCGACCTCGCCGACTTCCCGTCCCTCACGGGCCTCGAGGAGGACTGGCGCTTCACCCCGCTCAAGCGCCTGCGGGGACTGCACACCGATGCCCTGACCGGCACGGCTCCCGCGGTGAATGTCACCGGCGCCGGGAACGTCACCGTCGAGACCGTGGATCGCAGCGACGCCCGCCTCGGCACCGCGGCCACGCCCGAGGACCGCGTCTCCGCCGCAGCGTGGAACGCGTTCTCCGACGCGACCGTGATCACCATCCCGAAGGAGACGGTGGCCGACGGCGAGGTCATGGTCAGCGTCACCGGCTCGACCTCCGGCGCGGCGGCCCAGCACATCCTCATCCACGCCGAGGCCTTCTCCAAGGCCGTCGTCGTGCTGGACCACACCGGTTCGGTCACCCTCGCCCAGAACGTCGAGATCATCGTCGGCGACGGTGCCGAGCTGACCGTCGTCAGCGTCCAGGAATGGGACGACGACGCCGTGCACGTGTCCTCGCAGCAGGCGAAGGTGGGCCGTGACGCCCGCTACAAGCACGTCGTCGTCAGCCTCGGTGGCGACCTCGTGCGCCTCACGCCGTCGTCGATCTTCACCGCCACCGGAGCCGAGGTCGAGATGTACGGACTGTACTTCGCCGACGCCGGCCAGCACCTCGAGCAGCGCCTCCTGGTGGACCACGCCGTGCCGAACTGCAAGTCACGCGTCACCTACAAGGGCGCCCTGCAGGGCGACGACGCGCACACCGTGTGGGTCGGTGACGTGCTGATCCGCAAGGCCGCCGAGGGTACGGACACCTACGAGACGAACCGCAACCTGATCCTCACGGACGGCGCGCGGTCGGACTCGGTGCCGAACCTCGAGATCGAGACGGGCCTCATCGAGGGTGCCGGCCACGCCAGTGCCACCGGACGCTTCGACGACGAGCACCTGTTCTACCTGATGGCCCGCGGGATCCCCGAGAAGGACGCACGCCGCCTCGTGGTGCGCGGCTTCCTCACCGAGGTCATCCAGCAGATCAAGGTGCCGTCCCTCGAGGAGCGGCTCTCCGCGTCGGTCGAGCGTGAGCTCGCGGCAGGGAACCTCTGATGGCGGAAGCACCCCGCGGCGAGCTCATCTGCGATGTCGACGACATCGAGGTCAAGCAGGCACTACGCGTGCTGATCGACGACTATCCCGTCGTCATCGTCCGCGACTCGGACGGCGAGATCCACGCACTGGGCGATACCTGCTCGCATGCGGACATCTCCCTGTCGGAGGGCGACGTCGAGGGATGCGCCATCGAGTGCTGGGGCCACGGGTCCCAGTTCGACCTGCGCAGCGGCCAGCCGCTGCAGCTCCCCGCATACGAGCCCGTCCCGGTGTTCGCACTCGAGATCCATGACGGCAACGTCTATGTCGATATCACGACGGTCACCAACGGAGCCCCCGCGCCGCAGTTCGGCTGACGCCGGCGCCGTCCACGCACACACTTCCTGCAGAGCAGGCGAAGGAGAAAGAACACGATGTCCACACTTGAAATCAAGGACCTGCACGTCAGCATCGACACCGACCAGGGAAACATCCCCATCCTCAAGGGCGTCACGCTGACGATCAACACAGGCGAGACCCACGCGATCATGGGGCCCAACGGTTCCGGCAAGTCGACCCTCGCGTCGACGATCGCCGGCCACCCCCGGTACAAGGTCGACAGCGGTTCGATCACGCTCGACGGCGAGGACGTCCTCTCCATGAGCGTCGACGAGCGCGCCCGCGCCGGTCTCTTCCTGGCCATGCAGTACCCGGTCGAGGTCCCCGGCGTCACCATGACCAACTTCCTGCGCACGGCCAAGACCGCGCTCGACGGCGAGGCCCCGAGCCTGCGGCACTGGACCAAGGACGTCAAGACGGCCATGGCCCAGCTGCGCATCGATGCCGACTTCGCCCAGCGCAACGTCAACGAGGGCTTCTCCGGCGGTGAGAAGAAGCGCGTGGAGATCCTGCAGCTGGAGCTCTTCCGCCCGAAGTTCGCGATCCTCGACGAGACCGACTCGGGTCTCGACGTCGACGCCCTGAAGGTGGTCTCCGAGGGCGTGAACCGCGAGCACTCGAAGGGTGAGATGGGCACGCTGCTCATCACGCACTACACGCGGATCCTGCGCTACATCAAGCCGGACTTCGTCCACGTGTTCGTCGCCGGGCGCATCGCCGAACAGGGCGGCCCGGAACTCGCGGACCGCCTCGAGGAAGAGGGCTACGATCGGTTCACGGCCGCGGTCGAGGCCTAGGACCTTCAGGATTCCCGGCACGCACGCGTGCCGGACCGCTCGAAAGGAAGAGTGCGATGAGTGATGTGCAGCAGGCGCAGACCGCGCTGGACGACGTCGAGGAAGCGTTGCGGGACGTGATCGACCCGGAGCTCGGCGTGAACGTCGTGGACCTCGGGCTGCTCTACGGCCTGAACTACGCGGAGGACGGCGCCCTCCTGATCGACATGACGCTCACCACCGCGGCATGCCCGCTGACCGACGTGCTCGAGGAGCAGGTGGGCCAGGCGCTGGACGGCGTGGTGGACGAGTGGCGGTTGAACTGGGTGTGGATGCCCCCGTGGGGTCCGGAGCGGATCACCGAGGACGGCCGCGACCAGATGCGGGCGCTCGGCTTCAACATCTGAGCCGGGCACCGGGCAGTTCCGGAGAGGGCGGTTGCAGCACACGCTGGGACCGCCCTTCCTGCGTCCCATGGCGGATCCGAGGGTTGCCGGGCACAGCCACGGGCGGCGGCGCGTCAGGGTCCGTCCGGGTCGCGGTCACGTCCGATGCCGCTCCCGGCGGCGCGGCGTCCGAGGTGGCCGTGCCCGTCGTGATGGCCGTCGTGCCCGTCGCGGTCATCGTCTCCGAGGCCCCGTGCAGCCAGCGCTTCACCCGTCCGATGGGCGTAGGCCACGGCGCCGATCACCAGCGGGGTCACGGCCACGCGCGGGTCCCGCTCGAGACCGCGTGCACGGGCGGCCTCGCGGACGTCCACGAACAGCCCCGCGAGGTACGGGATGCTCCGCAGCATGACGGAGAGCGTGAGGGCGAAGCGCTCGGGATCGGCGCCGACCGCTCGGAAGGGGCCGGCCAGCCGGACCACCCCGTCGAGGAGGACCTGCGTCGGCGTCGTGAGAGTCAGGGCCCGCGCCGCCAGGAGGCATGCGGTGATGCCGCCGACCACCGTGAAGGACCGCAGCCACCCCTGGCCGATGCCCTGGTACAGCGCGAGGATGCCGAGGACGGGGGCCGCGGGCAGGAGCATCCGGAGGATCCGGAGGGGGGACAGGCGCGCACCGATCACGAGTGCGCCCAGGGCGAGCACCAGCACACCGGCCGTGGTGACCGGCGATCGCCAGGCGACGACGGCGACCGCGCAGGCGAGCGAGGCGGCCGCCTTGACCGACGGGGGCGTCCGGTACAGGAATCCGCGTCCGGGACGGTACAGGCCGAGGGTGCTGCCGAAGCCCCTCATCGCCGGCCGTCCCTCACGGCCGAGGCGAGATCCCGGTACCGGGCGACGGCGTCGGCGGGAACGCCGTCGAACACCACGCGACCGTCGTCCACGACGAGGGTGCGGTCGCTCTCCAGGGCGAAATCGAGATTGTGGGTCGTGAAGACCACCTGCTGGTCGAGGCCCGCGATGAGTGAGCGGATGCGCGCGTCGTTGCGCAGGTCCAGCAGCGTCGTCGGTTCATCCGCGACCAGGATGCGCGGCTCCACCGCGAGCACCACGGCGAGGGCGAGGATCTGCCGCTCGCCGCCCGAGAGGTCGTAGATGCTGCGGTCGGCGAGGTGGTCGAGGCCGAATCGGCGCAGGACGCCGTCGGCCCGGGCGCGGCGTTCCGTTGCCGGGAGCCGGCGCGCGCGCAGGGACAGTTCCACGTCCTCGCGGCCCGTCGGCATCACGAGTTGCGACAGGGGGTCCGTGAAGACGAAGCCGACGGCCCGGCGCACGGCACGTCCGGCCGTCCGGGTGTCCTCGCCGAACACCGCTACCGCTCCCTCCGAGGGGACCAGCAGTCCGTTGATCAGGCGCAGCAGCGTCGACTTGCCGGAACCGTTGGCGCCGATCACCGAGACACGCCGCTCCCTGAGGGTCAGCGTCAGCGGATGCAGGAGCACGCGGGCGTCGTCGTCGTCGGTGCGGACGGCGGCGCCCCTGAACTCAATCACGGGGGGCGCGCGTCCCGGTGGTGAGGAGCCGCGGGAACGCACGGTGCACCGAGACGGCGAGGACGGCGGCCAGGACGTTCTTGGCCACGTCGCCGGGCAGGTAGGCGGCGTCCACGACGAGGGCGTCCCCCAGGGGGAGCCCGGCATTCACCACGAGCCCGGCGACACCGAGCGGATGGACGGTCAGGAGACTGGCCGCGAGGCAGGCGAGGAAGAGAAGGAGGGTGCGGAACCGGCGTGCCCTGCGCACCACGACGACGGCGAGCAGGCCGGCGACGAAGGCCGCGAGGGGGAACGCCACGAGGTAGCCGGCGGACGGCCCGGCGAGGACGCCGAAACCACCGGAGAAGCCGCTGAAGACCGGCAGGCCGACCAGCCCTGCCGCGAGGTAGAGCAGGACGGCCGCGGCGCCGCGCGCCGGCCCGAGGACCACGCCGGCGAGCATCACCCCGAGAGTCTGCAGTGTGATGGGCACCCCGAGCGGACCGACCGGTATACCGGGTAGGATTGCAAGGGCGGCGATGAGGGCGGCAAAGACCGCGACCAGCGAGAGATCGGTGGTATCCCACCGCTTGCGGGACGACGGGCGGCCGGCGCCGCCCGCTCCGGCGACGGTCTTCTCCAGTGGCTGCACGGCGGACTCTCCTCCAGCAGGCCGGAGTCGCACCGGCTACTCCGGTGATTTGTCGACTTCCTCCAGCCGTTACTGCTTCTGTACCGACACTAGCGCCGGTCATTCCGGGATCCCTTGTGGGATTCCTACAAGAAATCGCCGTCCTCGGCACCATGGAAAGGCCTCATCGTGATCAACGTATCGAACCTGGAGCTGCGGGCCGGCGCCCGCCTGCTCATGGACGAGGTGTCCTTCCGCGTGGACAAGGGCGACAAGATCGGCCTCGTCGGACGCAACGGCGCCGGCAAGACGACACTCACGAAGGTCCTGGCAGGGGAGTCGCTCCCTGCCGGCGGCACGGTGACCCGCTCGGGCGAGATCGGCTACCTCCCGCAGGACCCCCGCACGCCGAACATGGAGCAGCTGGCCCGGGACCGGATCCTCTCGGCCCGGAACCTCGACGCCGTGGTCGGGGAACTGCGCCAGGCCCACGAGGACATGGCGAGCGAGAAGACCTCCGTGCGGAACAAGGCGATGGCCCGCTACGACCGCATCGAGGCCGCCTTCCTCGCCGGCGGAGGCTACGCGGCCGAGGCGGAGGCGGCGTCCATCTCCTCGAACCTGGCCCTGCCCGAGCGCATCCTCAACCAGCCGCTGAAGACCCTCTCCGGCGGTCAGCGCCGGCGTGTGGAGCTGGCCCGCATCCTCTTCTCGGGCGCGGAGACGATGCTCCTCGACGAGCCCACCAACCACCTCGACGCCGACTCCATCGCCTGGCTGCGTGACTTCCTCAAGAACCACCAGGGCGGCCTGATCGTGATCAGCCACGACGTCGAACTCCTCGAGGCGACCGTGAACAAGGTCTTCCAGCTGGACGCCAACCGCGCGACCATCGACGTCTACAACATGGGCTGGAAGCGGTACCAGCTCCAGCGCGAGACGGACGAGCGCGCCCGCAAGCGTGAGCGCGCCAATGCCGAGAAGAAGGCCCAGGTCCTCATGGACCAGGCCAACAAGATGCGGGCGAAGGCCTCGAAGGCCGTCGCCGCCCAGAACATGGCCAAGCGCGCCGAACGCCTGCTCGGCGGCCTCGATGCCGTGCGCGCCTCCGACCGCGTGGCGGCGCTCCGCTTCCCGGAACCGTCTCCGTGCGGCAAGACGCCCATGACGGCCGAGGGCCTCAGCAAGTCCTACGGATCGCTGGAGATCTTCACCGACGTCGACCTCGCGATCGACCGCGGGTCGAAGGTGGTGATCCTCGGCCTCAACGGAGCCGGGAAGACCACGCTGCTGCGCATGCTCGCCGGCGTGGACAAGCCCGATACCGGGCAGGTCGTCGCGGGCCACGGCCTCAAGGTGGGCTACTACGCCCAGGAACACGAGACGCTGGACACGCAGCGCACCGTGCTGGAGAACATGAAGTCCTCCGCACCGGACATGCAGGACGCCGAGGTGCGCGGGATCCTGGGGTCCTTCCTGTTCTCGGGCGACGACGTCGACAAGCCCGCCGGTGTGCTGTCCGGTGGCGAGAAGACTCGCCTGGCCCTGGCGACCATCGTCGCGTCCTCGGCGAACGTCCTGCTGCTCGACGAGCCCACCAACAACCTGGACCCGGCGAGCCGCGCTGAGATCCTCGGTGCCCTGAAGAACTACAGCGGCGCCGTGGTGATGGTGAGCCACGACGAGGGAGCCGTCGACGCGCTCGACCCCGAGCGCGTGGTCCTGCTGCCGGACGGCGTCGAGGACCTCTGGAACCAGGACTACCTGGAGCTCGTCACCCTCGCCTAGCCTCCGCCGGCACCACCGGGGCCGGCGGAGCCTGCACGGATATCACCGGAGCGCAGCCGCTAGGGTGGTGGCGTGGATCTCGACCGGCTCCGGAGCTCGTGCCTGTCCTTCCCCGGCGCCTACGAGGACTATCCGTTCGGCCCGGAGGTGGCGGTGTTCCGGGTGCGCGTGCCGACCGCGCCCCCGCGTCCGGGGAAGATCTTCGCGCTGGTCCCCGTCGACCGCGCGCCGTCGTCCATCTCCCTCAAGTGCGACCCGGCGCTGGCCGTCCAGCTTCGCGCAGCTCACCCCGAGATCACCGGCGCCTGGCACCTCGACAAGAAGCACTGGAACGGCGTGCGCCTCGACGGCGACCTCCCCGCCGGGACGGTGCGGGACATGATCGAGGACTCCTACGACCTCGTCGTCGCCTCGCTGCCCGCCGCCGCGCGGGCCGCACTCGGCTGGGCCCCTGGGGCACCGGAAGGGTCCTGATCCGCGCAGGACCTAGGGGATGCCCTGCGCGTCGAGGATCGCGTCCTCTTCCTCCTCCGACGACGGACGTCGACGCCGGCGGACCGGCTGCTCGGGGAGGGTGCCGTCCTGCTCCGCGTCGCTCCGGCGTTGCTGGCGCGCCGCGTAGCCGAGGCCGACGAAGGCCAGGACCCCGAAGGCGAACCACTGCAGGGAGTAGGACAGGTGCGGCCCCTCGTCGATCGACGGCTTGGGCGCTGCGAGCGGTGTCTGCGACGCTGCCGGGCGCTCCAGCGCCAGGAGCCCGTAGGCGGCGTCCTGCACCGGGTAGTCGAGCCGGTCGGCGAGCGCGGGGAGGTCGATCGACGCGACCTGGCCCTCGGGGGCGCCGCGGTTGACGGCAGGCTCTCCCGGCTTGGTCCTGGCGGTGACCTCCACCTGCCCGGCCGGGGGCTCGGGGACCTCGTCGGGGCGCCCGGCCTCGGCATTGCCGATGGGCAGCCAGCCACGGTCGATGATCACGGCCGTGCCGTCGTCGAGCCTGAGCGGGGTCAGCACCTCGTACCCCGGCTGCCCGTTCATCGGGCGGTTGCGGACCACCACCTGGTTCGCGACGTCGTAGGTCCCCACGAACGTCACCGGCGACCACTCGCGGGAGGGGTCGTAGTCGTCGAAGCCGTTCTCCCCGGGTACGTAGCGTTCCGGGGCGGCGTCGTAGTTCGCCACGATGCGCTGGATGTCCTCCACGACGGCCTCGCGGCGGTCGAGTTGCCAGCGGCCCAGGGCCACACAGCCGGCGGCCAGCACCACGACCATGGCGAGCCAGCCGAGCCATCGGGCGGAGAAGAGGAAGCGGTACACCTAGCGGGTCTCCAACGGTCGATCGGCGGTGAGGGGAAGCGTCTGCCTCCAGAGACCGCGGTCCCGGAGGTACTCCTCGAACCACGCGACGTGGTCCGGGCACGACGCCCAGGCCTTCCGGCGTTCGGGGGTGTGGATACGCGGGTTGTTCCAGAGCAGCTGCCACTCGGCCCCGTTCCGGCAGCCCTTGCGCGAGCAGACCGGCCCGTCGCCCGCTGCGGCCGTAGGGGGTGAGAACAGCCCGAGGCCCGCGGTCGAGGTGCCGACCGCGGGCCGAAGGCCGGAGGGGAGATCAGGCATCGCCACCGGGCCTGCTGTTGCCGGCGGCAGAGGACCCGTGCGCCGCGGGGTGGGCGGTGTCGTCGAGGATCTCGCCGCTCAGGATGTCATCGCCGTCGTCCGGATCGCTGTCGACCACCTTCGCCTCGAGCTCCCGCACCGGAGCGCGGTCGATCAGTGCGTCGCTGTGCCGGATGTTGCTGGTGTCGCTGCCGCCGTTCGCCACGATCACGGCGAAGTAGGGCAGGAAGACCGCTCCGGCGATCATCACCCACTGCAGCCACACGTAGGGGACGACGAAGATCAGGACGAAGCAGACGAGGCGGATGCTCATCGAGACCGTGTACCTGATCATTCGTGTACGCATTTCCTCGCTGTGTGATTCACGAGCGTCGGAGATGCTGTGGACGTCTGTGTCGTGCTTCGTTTGTTTACTCATCACACTCCAAAAAGACTCCCTCCATTGTCTCACTCGGGCTCCCGTTCCCGAAGTTGAGGGATGCGCCGCTAGGATCGTCGGGATAGTTTGACGGAAGAGCCGCGGAACGGGCCCGGAGGGGCTGGGACGCCCCGCCGGATCTCAGCGCGATCCCCGATACAGAACAACGCGGGTCCCTTCCGGTCCCGCAGACAGAGGAGTTTCCCCTTGGCAACTGGTGCAGACAGCACGACGACGACAACCGGTCGCAGCGTCCTCATAACCGGAGGAAACCGGGGTATCGGCCTCGCCATCGCCAAGGTATTCGTAGCCAACGGCGATAAGGTTGCCATCACCTACCGAAGTGGCGAGATCCCCGACGGGATGCTGGGCGTCCGGGCCGATGTCACGAGCGAGGAGCAGATCGACGCCGCCTTCACCCAGGTCGAGGCGGAGCACGGGCCGGTGGAGGTCCTCGTGGCGAATGCCGGCATCACCCGGGACACCCTCCTGCTCCGGATGAGCGAGAGCGACTTCACCGACGTCATCGACACGAACCTCACCGGTGCGTTCCGGGTGGTCCGGCGCGCCTCGCGCGGCATGATCCGCCTGCGGCGCGGCCGCGTCATCCTCATCTCCAGCGTCACGGGCCTCTACGGCGCCCCCGGCCAGATCAACTACTCGGCGTCGAAGGCGGGACTCGTTGGCATCGCGCGCTCCCTGACCCGCGAGCTGGGCTCGCGGGGGATCACGGCGAACGTCGTCGCTCCCGGCTTCATCGACACCGACATGACCGCTGAACTGCCCGAGGAGACCCGGAAGAGCTACCTGGCCACCATCCCCGCCGGGCGCTTCGCATCCCCGGACGAGGTCGCCGGCGTCGTGTCCTGGCTGGCCGGCGACTCCGCAGGCTACATCTCCGGTGCGGTCATCCCTGTGGACGGCGGCCTCGGCATGGGTCACTGACCCGCACACGACACCTGCGGCACCCCAGCATGATCCCAGCGGCATCCCGGCAGCACCCAGAATTCCAGTAGAAGGAGCACCATGGCCACCCTCGAGGGCACCACAGCAATCGTCACCGGATCCTCCCGCGGCATCGGCGCCGACGTCGCGCAGCAGCTCGCCGCGCAGGGCGCGGCCGTCGTCGTCAACTACCGCCAGAAGGCGCCGCGCGCCACTAAGGTCGTCGCGGCGATCGAGGCGGCCGGCGGCAGGGCCGTCGCCGTGGGAGCGGACCTGACCACGCCGGAGGGACCGGCCGCGCTGGTCGACGCCGCCGTCTCCACCTTCGGGGGACTCGACCTGCTGGTGCTCAACGCTTCCGGCGGCATGGAGACGAACATGGGGGAGGACTACGCGCTCAAGCTCAACCGCGACGCGCAGGTCGGCATGCTGACGGCGGCCGTCGAGGTCATGCCGGAGGGGTCGCGCGTGGTCTTCATCACGAGCCACCAGGCGCACTTCATCGAGAAGGTCGCCACCATGGACGCCTACGAACCGGTGGCCCGCAGCAAGCGGGCGGGCGAGGATGCGCTGCGCGCCCTGATCCCGCAGCTCGACGAGAAGGGCATCTCCCTGGTGGTCGTGTCCGGCGACATGATCGAGGGCACGGTCACCGCGACCCTGCTCGACCGGGCCACCCCGGGTGCCATCGAGGCACGCCGGCAGGAGGCCGGGCGCCTGTACTCGGTGGCCGAGTTCGCCACCGAGATCGTCGGGATGGCGACGGCCGACGTGCCGAGCGGCCACACGGAGTACGTGGGCGGCGCCGAGGACTTCCTCGCGAAGAGCTGACCTACACGCCTGCCAGGTGGCGGACGACGTCCAGGTCCGGCAGGTCCAGGGCGGCGTCCGCCACCGCGCGGACGGCCGGCTTCGCGTTGAACGCGACACCCAGGCCCGCCGCCGCCAGCATGTCGAGGTCGTTCGCGCCGTCGCCCACCGCCACGGTGGCGGCGAGCGGGATCCCGGCGTGCTCCGCCTCGGCACGGAGGGTGCGCTCCTTCTCCCGGCGGTCGACCACCGCACCGGCGACGCGCCCGGTCAGGACGCCACCCACGACCTCGAGGTCGTTCGCCTTCGCGAAGGACAGCCGGAGGCGGTCGGCCAGGGGAGCGAGGACCTGCGAGAAACCCCCCGACACGACACCGACGCGGTGACCGGCCCCGAGATACGCCTCCACGAGCCGCTCGGCGCCGTCGCTCAGTTCGATGCGGGCCACCACTTCCTCGATGACCGTCGCCGGCAGTCCCTCCAGCGCGCGCACGCGGTGATGGAGTGACTGGGCGAAGTCGAGTTCGCCCCGCATCGCGGCCTCCGTCACGGCAGCAACCTCCGCCTCGCGGCCGGCGTGCGCCGCGAGCAGTTCGATGACCTCCTGCTTGATGAGCGTGGAGTCGACGTCCATGATCAGCAGCTTCGGTCCCGGCCCGTACACCGCGTCCGGGACATACGCGGCGCCGATGCCGGTCGTCGAGGTCCACGCGGCGAGGGCGGCGCGCACCGGTGCCGCTGCGGCCGGGAGCACGACCTCCAGCGTCAGGACGTCGTACGACGACGTTCCCGCGGAGGACGCCCCCGTCACGTCGACGCCGAGGGCTTCAAGGATTCCCGTCAAGTCACGGCGGTGGCCGTCCTCGAGCGTCGCTGCGTAGGCGACCACCCTGGCGTTGTCCGGCATGTGTCCGCTCCTGTCCGTGCCGCTGCCGCGGCGTCGTCGAATACTTGTCCCGAGGCCGTGAGGTCTCACGGTGAAGGCGTCGTCCCCGTGGGCGGTCCGTGCGCCACGCGAGCGGAGCCGGCGACCCGCCGGGCGGGCGCCCCGGGCCGGAGGCTCTCCGGTTTCGCCACGGGGCCGGTCCTTAGCCTAGTGTCTAGGACCATGAGGAACGTTCTGGAACTGGCGGGAGTGAGCCTCGTCAGGGGCGGCAAGACCCTTCTCGATGACATCGACTGGCAGGTCGGCGAGGGGGAGCGCTGGGTGGTCATGGGCCCCAACGGAGCGGGCAAGACCACCCTGCTGCAGCTCGCCGGCGCACGCCTGCACCCCACCCGCGGCGTGGTCGGCATCCTCGACGAGGTGATGGGCGCGGTGGACGTCTTCGAGCTCCGCCCGCGCATCGGGCTCGCCTCCGCGGCCCTGGCGACCCAGGTCCCGGAGCACGAGACGGTCCTGAACGTCGTCGTCACGGCCTCCTACGGCGTCACCGGCCGGTGGCGCGAGCAGTACGAGCGCCTCGACGAGCGACGCGCCTTCCGCCTGCTCGACACCTGGGGCATGTCCCGTTTCATGAATCGCCCGTTCGGCTCCCTGAGCGAGGGCGAGCGCAAGCGTGTCCAGATCGCGCGGGCCCTCATGGCGGACCCCGAACTGCTGCTCCTCGACGAACCGGCCGCCGGTCTCGACCTCGCGGGCCGCGAGGACCTGGTGCAGCGCCTCACCGAGCTCGCCCGGGACGAGGAAGCGCCGGCCATGGTGCTCGTCACGCACCACCTCGAGGAGGTGCCCCCCGGCTTCACGCACGCGCTGCTCCTCCGCGACGGCAGCATCGTCGCCGCCGGGCCCGTCGCAGGCGTCCTGACCGAGGAGAACCTCAGCGAAGCGTTCGACGTCGCTCTCAAGGTCACCGAGGAGAACGGCCGCTACAGCGCGGTCGCCCGGGCGTGACCCCGTCGGCAGCCGGCCCCGCGTCCGGTACGCGCACCTGATGGCGCTCGTCCAGCTCGAGACCGTCGACGACCCCCGACTCTCGGACTACCGGAACCTCACGGATGTCCAGCTCCGCCTCGCGAAGGAGCCGGCCGAGGGCCTCTACATCGCCGAGAGCTCGAAGGTGCTGCGCCGCGCCATCGACGCCGGCCATGCCCCGCGGTCCTTCCTCCTGGCCCCGAAATGGCTGCCGGACCTCGCCGACGTCCTCGCGCGCTTCCCGTCCGTCCCGGCGTTCGTGGCGCCCGAGGCGACGCTCGAGGCCATCACCGGGTTCCACCTCCACCGCGGCGCCCTGGCCGCTGTGCACCGCCCGGCGCCCCTCCCGCTCGACGCCGTCCTCACCTCAGCGCGGCGCGTCGCAGTGATCGAGGACATGGTGGACCACACGAACCTCGGGGCCGTCTTCCGCTCCGCGGCGGCCCTCGGCATCGATGCCGTGCTGCTGAGCCCCCGCAGCGCCGACCCGCTGTACCGGCGGTCCGTGCGCGTCAGCATGGGCAGCGTCTTCCAGGTGCCCTGGGTGCGGCTCCGCACCTGGCCGGACGACCTCGCCACCGTGCGCCGGGCGGGCTTCACCGTCGCCGCCCTGGCCCTGGTGCCCGGCGCACGGGAGCTCGGCGACTTCCCGGCCCGGGAACAGGAGCGACTCGCCCTCATGCTGGGCACCGAGGGGGAGGGCCTGAGCTCCGGCGCCCTCGCCGAGGCCGACGTCGCGCTGACCATCCCCATGCACGGCGGGGTGGACTCCCTCAATGTCGCCGCGGCAGCCGCCGTCGCCTTCTGGGAGTGCCGGTACGACGACGGCGCGCGGCCCGCGCTTTAGCGTCGACGCCCCACCTGCGCTAGTATGGACAGCTGGCACTGTCGCCAACCTTTCAATTTCCCGTGCCTGGCAAAATCCAGGCAACCAGAGAAGGTAGTCCCGTGAAGTCTGATATCCACCCCAAGTACCAGTCGGTCGTGTTCCGCGACCTGGCCTCCGACAAGGCGTTCCTGACCAAGTCGACGGTCGGCTCGCCCAAGACCATCGAGTGGGAAGACGGCAACACCTACCCCCTCATCGAGGTCGAGATCTCCTCGGAGTCGCACCCGTTCTACACCGGCAAGCAGCGCATCATGGACTCCGCCGGCCGCGTCGAGCGCTTCAACGCACGCTTCAAGGGCTTCGGCGGCAAGAAGTAGCCCAGCTCCGCGCGAGCACCGGACAGACGGCCCCGTGCCCACCGTCCGCCAGGAAGAGCCACGCCGGTCCGGCGTGGCTCTTCCCGCTTAACGCCGGACCCGCATCGCGCTCCACCACCGCACTCCATCACCGCAATCCGCCGCCACACTCCGCCACCACACTCCGGTGTCGGACCCATCACCGCATCCCATCAGCACGGAGCCCGGCACCGGGCCCTACCGGAAGGCACTGCCATGGCTCACGCTCCGGACACCGACCGCCTGCACGGCGAGTACAAGACGCCCGGCGGCAAGCTCACGGCCGTGGACCTCGATGTGCGCGACGGACGCCTCGCCCACGTCTCGGTCAACGGCGACTTCTTCCTCGAACCGGACGAAGCCCTCCTGGACATCAACGCGGCCCTCGAGGGCCTGCCCGCCGACACCGCGCCGGGAGAACTCGCCGCCGCCATCACCACACGGCTCGATCCCACCGCCGTCCTGTTCGGCTTCTCGGCGGAGGCCGTCGCCACCGCGGTGCGCCGTGCACTGGGCCGGGCCACGGGCTTCGCGGACCACCAGTGGGAGATCATCCCGCCCACACCGCTGTCCACCGCGATGCACGTCGCCATGGACGAGGTGCTGACCCGTGACGTCGGTGCGGGTGCCCGCAACCCGGTCCTGCGGTTCTGGGAATGGCAGTCGCCGTCGGTCGTGATCGGGAGCTTCCAGTCCATGCGCAACGAGGTGGACCCGGAGGGCGCCGCCCGGCACGGTGTGACCGTGGTCCGCAGGATCAGCGGCGGCGGCGCCATGTTCATGGAGCACGGGAACGCCATCACGTACTCGCTCTACGTCCCGCAGTCCCTCGTGGACGGCATGAGCTTCGCGGACTCGTATCCCTTCCTCGACGCCTGGGTCATGGAGGCGCTGGAGGAGCTCGGGATCCGGGCCTGGTATCAGCCCCTCAACGACATCGCCACGGACATCGGGAAGATCGGCGGCGCGGCCCAGAAGCGGCTGGCGAACGGCGGCATGCTGCACCACGTGACCATGAGCTACGACATCGATGCCGACAAGATGCTCGAGGTCCTCCGCATCGGCAAGGAGAAGATGTCCGACAAGGGCACGAAGAGCGCCAAGAAGCGCGTGGACCCGCTGCGACGCCAGACCGGCATGTCCCGGGAGCAAATCATCGACGTGATGATGTCCACCTTCCGCCGCCGCTACGGTGCGGTGGACACGACCCTGTCCGACGACGAACTGCGGCGCGCCGAGGAGTTGGTGGAGCACAAGTTCGGCACCGGGGAGTGGCTCTACCGCGTGCCCTGAACCTGTGCGCGGAGGGCGCGCAGCAGATGGTCCCGCTCCTCGACGACGATGCGCCGCAGGGCGGCGGGCGCATCCGCGTTGGCCGTGAGCCACTCGTCCGTCCTCCGCACGATCGGGTGGGACTTCGGTGCACCCGAGGCATCCTGACGGCCCGGGTACAGCCCCCGGACGATCCTGCTCGCCATCTCGATGCCGCGCTCGGACCAGACGCGGCGCAGCGCCTCGAAGTAGGGCTCCTCGTAGCTCGCCAGGAGTTCGTGCGGGCCGAGCAGGAAGCCCTCGATCGCGGCGCTGAGCAACTCGTTGGACAGCCGCTCACCCTGCACGGCCTCCGTCCACGTCGCCTTCTTGATGGCTGCGTCCGGTATCGCAGCGGAGGCCAGCGTGAATCCGACCCTGCCCGCCGCGGTCGGGTCGGCCGCGCGCTCGGCCTCCAGCTCGCCCGGCCGTACGCGCTGCTGCGCGGCGAGCCCCTGCAGGAAGAGCCAGCGCACCTCGGCGTCGAGGGGCAACCCCGGGATCCGTTCATCGCCGTCGAGGACGGAGCGCACCACGTCGGCCGCCCGGGGAACGGTGCGGGCGGCGGTGGCGAGTGCACGGCCCCAGGCGAGCTGCAGGTCCGACCCCGCCCCGGCGCTCCGCAGCCCGTCCACCAGGAAGCGGCACATCCGGTCCCGGAGACCGTCCCGCTGGTCGGCGGGAGCGAACCGTTCGACCGCCGTGCGCACATTGGCCAGCAGGACCTGTAGGACGCCCACCCCCGTCTCGGCCGGTGCGGCGAGCAGGACGGCGTCGAGGTAGGAGCCCACCGGCAGGAGCGCATCCCTGGTGCTCGACCAGAGCGCGGTCAGGCAGGTGGCGCGTGCGAGGGGATCCTGCAGGCGGTCGATCGAGGACAGCAGGGTGGCGAGCGACCGCTCGTCGAAGGAGAGCTTCGCGTAGGTGAGGTCGTCGTCGTTGACCAGCAGGAGATCGGGCTGCGCTGCGCCGGCGAGCGCGGGCACCGGCGTCCGCCCGCCCTCGACCGTCACCGCCTCGGTTCTCGTCCGGACCAGGCGTCCCTCCGTGTCGAAGGAGTACAGGCCGAGCCGGATGCGGTGGGGCCGGGGCTCGTCCCGGCCCGTGACGGGGTCCAGGGCCTCCTGCACGATCGTCACCCCGGAGAGGACACCGTTCGTGGCGGAGACCTCCGCCCGGAGCGACGGCACGCCGGAGGTCTGCAACCAGGACCGCGACCAGGACCCGAGGTCCTGTCCCGTCGCGTCGGCCAGCACGTCGAGGAGGTCGGTGAGGGTCGTGTTCCCGTACTCGTGCTTCCGGAAGTACTGCCGCGCCGCCTCGGTGAAGGCGTCCCGGCCGACGAAGGCGACGAGCTGTTTCAGCACCGAGGCGCCCTTGGCATACGTGATGCCGTCGAAGTTCTGCTTCGCGGCCTCCAGGTCGGGGATGTCCGCGACGATCGGGTGCGTCGTCGGGAGCTGGTCCTGGACGTAGGCCCACGCCTTCCGGCGGTTGGCGAAACTCACCCACGAAGTGCTCCACCGCGTGGCCTCGGCCACGCCGAGAGCTCCCATGTAGTCGGCGAAGGACTCCTTGAGCCAGAGGTCGTCCCACCAGGACATGGTCACGAGGTCGCCGAACCACATGTGCGCCATCTCGTGCAGGATCGTGTTCGCGCGCGCCTCGCGCTGCGCCTCGGTGGCGGCCGACCGGAAGACGTAGTTCTCCGTGAACGTCACGAGTCCGGGGTTCTCCATGGCCCCGAGGTTGTACTCCGGTACGAAGGCCTGGTCGTACTTGCCGAAGGGGTACGGGTAGTCGAACAGCTCGTGGAAGAAGTCGAGGCCGCGCCGCGTCGTGTCGAGGATCTCCGGGGCGTCGAACGAGGGCGCCAGCGACCGGCGGCAGTACAGGGCGAGCGGCACCTCCAGGCCTTCACCCGCGGTCCCCGGTGTGCCCGTCCAGGAGCCGGTCTCCCGGTGGTAGGGGCCGGCCAGGATCGTGGTGATGTACGTCGAGATCCGCCGCGTCGGCTCGAAGGTCCAGTGCACGGTGCCGTCGTCGGACGGCAGGGCGTTCGCCTGTGCGCCGTTCGAGGCCACCGTCCACCCCGCCGGTGCCAGGACGCTGAACGTGAAGGACGCCTTGAGGTCGGGCTGCTCGAAGTTCGCAAAGACGCGGCGTGCGTCCGCCGGCTCGTACTGCGTGTAGAGGTAGGTCTCGCCGTCCACCGGGTCCACGAACCGGTGGAGTCCCTCGCCGCTCGTGCTGTAGGCGGCCAGCCCCTCGACCGTCACCGTATTGTGCGCTGCCAGGTCGTCGAGCCTCACACGGGCGCCGTCGCCGGCCACTGCCGGATCCAGGGCGCGTCCGTTCAGTTCCACGGAGGTGACCTCCCCGATGAAGTCGAGGAAGGTGGAGCTGCCCGGCTCCCGGCAGGTGAAGGACACGGTGGTGGTGCTCCGGTACGTCCCCCTGGCGGGGTCCCTGGCATCCGAGAGGTCCAGTTCGACGGTGTAGCGCTCCGTCTGCAGCAGTGCCGAACGTGCAGCTGCCTCGTCCCGGCGCAGGTTCTCGTTCTTCATCCGGCCATTCAACCATGCACCCCGTCCGCTTCGTTTCGGGCGTGTTAACCGTGCGTGTACCGGCGTGTGCCGCGGTGTACCGGCGCGGGATCCATGGCACTGTTGACCCATGTCCGAGCTCTTTGCTGACTACGCAGCCGCCGCCCGCAAGACGCCCGCCTTCGACGAGATGTTCGATCCCGGGCAGTTCCCGCGCACCGAGTACGGCCAGGTCGCCGCGGCGCTCGACGAGCTGAACCTCGCCGACGTGACGGCGCGCGCCGACTCGATGGCGCGCACTTTCCTGGACCGCGGCGTCACGTTCGACTTCGCGGGCGAGGAAAGGCCCTTCCCGCTCGACATCGTGCCGCGCGTGATCGCCGGCAGCGACTGGGACGTGCTCGAACGCGGCGTGGCGCAGCGCGTGCGGGCGCTCGAGGCGTTCCTGAGCGACGTCTACGACAAGATGGCCGTGGTGTCCGACGGCGTGATCCCGCGGCGCCTGATCACCTCCAGCGCCCACTTCCACCGGGAGGTCGCCGGGTTCGCGCCGGCCGGCGGCGTGCGCGTCCACATCTCCGGGATCGACGTCGTGCGCGACCAGCAGGGCACCTTCCGCGTCCTCGAGGACAACGTGCGTGTGCCGAGCGGCGTCAGCTACGTCCTGGAGAACAGGCGGGCGATGGCGAAAGGCCTCCCCGAGGCGTTCGGTCAGCAGCACATCCGTCCGGTCGAGGAGTACCCGCGGCGGCTCCTCGCCGCCCTGCGCAAGACAGCGCCGCCGGGCGTCGAGGACCCCACCGTCGTCGTCCTGACCCCCGGAGTCTTCAACTCCGCCTATTTCGAGCACACCCTGCTGGCCGGCCTGATGGGCGTGGAGCTCGTGGAGGGACGCGACCTCATCTGCCGCGGCAACCGCGTGTACATGCGGACGACGGCGGGGGAGCAGCGCGTGGACGTCATCTACAAGCGCATCGACGACGAGTTCCTCGACCCCCTGCAGTTCCGGGCCGACTCGGTGCTCGGGTGTCCCGGGATCGTCAACGCAGCACGTGCCGGCATGGTCACGATCGCGAACGCCGTGGGCAACGGCGTCGCCGACGACAAGCTCGTCTACACCTACGTGCCCGATCTCATCCGGTACTACCTGGGCGAGGAGCCCATCATCGCCAACGTGGACACGTACCGGCTCGAGGAGCCCGACGCGCGCGAGGAGGTGCTCGACCGGCTGGACGAACTCGTCGTCAAGCCGGTGGACGGTTCCGGCGGCAAGGGCCTCGTGATCGGACCCGACGCCACCCGGGCCGAGCTCGATGTCCTCCGCGCGAAGGTCCTCGAGGATCCGCGCGGCTGGATCGCGCAGCCGGTCCTCCAGCTCTCCACCGTGCCCACGATGTCCGGCGGGCAGTTCAGCCCCCGCCACGTGGACCTGCGGCCCTTCGCCGTCAACGACGGCGAGGAGGTGTGGGTGCTGCCCGGCGGGCTGACGCGCGTGGCCATGAAGGAGGGCTCGCTCATCGTGAACTCCAGCCAGGGCGGCGGATCCAAGGACACCTGGGTGGTGGACGGCGAGGTGCGCGGCCCGGCAGGCGACGACGGACCTCGGGAGCGCCCGGCGGTGACCGTCCGCGAGCGCACCAGTGTCTGGCCGATCGAGACGAACTGGCAGGACAAGCAGTCGGAGCAGCAGCAGCAGTGACCGCTCCCGCGCCCCGCATCCCGCACACGACCCCCCTGGAAGGCAGGCCCCATGCTCAGCCGGATCGCTGAATCCCTCTTCTGGATCGGCCGCTACGTCGAACGGGCGGACGGCACCGCGCGCATCCTGGACGTGCATCTCGAACGGCTCAACCAGATGCCGCTGCCCCAGCAGCGCGAGACCTCGCGTCAGCTGCTCGGAGTGATGGGCAGCCGCCCGGAGCAGGACGACATCGACCTCTCCGACCTGCTGCAGGCCCTCGCGTACGACCGGACGAGCGCCACCTCCATCGCCGGTGCCCTCGGAGCCGCCCGGGAGAACGCCCGACGCGCCCGTGAGACCGTCTCCAGCAGCGTGTGGGAGAGCCTCAACACCACGTGGTACGGGCTCACGCAGCACCGCAAGGACGTCGTGGGCACCTACCGCTTCTGCCACTGGGTGGTGGAGCGTACCGCGATGGTGCGCGGCCTCTCCGACACCACGATGAGCCACGACGAGTCCTGGCAGTTCCTCGTCCTCGGGCGCAGCCTGGAGCGGGCGGACATGACGGCCCGGATGCTCTCCACCCACGACGTCCACGCGGCCGGCCTCTCCTGGGTCAACATGCTGCGCTGCGCCGGCGCCTACGAGTCGTTCCTGCGGACGCGCCGGGCGTCCTTCGGCGACCAGCAGGCCGCCGAGTTCCTGCTCCTGGACCGGTTGTTCCCGCGCTCCATCGTCTATGCGCTGAGCGACGCCGAGAAGTGCCTGACCCAGCTGAATCCCGCCTACCAGCGCGTCGGCTTCATCAACGACGCCAGCCGGATCGTGGGACAGGCCCGGACCTTCCTCGAGTTCCACCAGACGCGGGACCTGATGTCCGAGCTGCCCGAGCACATGGAACGCGTCCAGAAGGCCTGCGCGCGGGCCTCCGATGCCGTTTCCCGCACGTACTTTTCCCAGGCCGACGAGTTGTCCTGGGTCGGAGAGGTCTCATGACACGCCTGCTGATCGAACACCGCACCGGCTACGACTACCTGCGCCGGGTCTCGCTGTCCTACAACGAGGCCCGGATGACGCCGCTGACCGATCCGCAGCAGGTGGTCCTCGAGTCCACGCTGAAGGTGAACCCCTCGAGTGCCGCCGTCGCGACCTACCGCGACTACTGGGGGACACGCGTGACCTCGTTCGACGTCCACGTGCCCCACGAGCACCTGGAGGTCACGGCCGTCTCGACCGTGGAGGTCAGCCGGTCCGAGCGCGTCCCCGGCGAGGACGAGATCCTGTCCTGGGAGCACCTCGCGGCGCCGTCCCTCACGGACGATTTCTCCGACTGGCTGAGCCAGACGCCGCTCAGCGAGCCGGGGGAGGAGGTGCGGAAACAGGTCGCAGCCGTGACCGAGGGGTTGAACCCGCATGCGGCCGCCCACGCCGTCTTCGACTGGCTCAGGGCTGAGATGGACTACGTCCAGGGCGCCACCGGCGTGCAGACCAACGCACGCGATGCCTGGGCCGAGCGGAAGGGCGTCTGCCAGGACCTCGCGCACGTCGCCATCGGCGCCCTGCGCAGCCTCGGCATCCCCGCACGGTACATCTCCGGCTACCTCCACCCGCGACGCAGCGCCGGCGTCGGCGAGACGGTGGCGGGTCAGTCGCACGCGTGGGTCGAGTGGTACGACGGCGAGTGGCGCGGCTGGGATCCGACCAACAGCGGCCCGGTGAGCGACTTCCACGTCTCCGTGGCCCGCGGCCGCGACTACCGGGACGTCTCGCCGCTCAAGGGCATCCTCTCCGGCGGCGGGGGCTCCACCCTGAACGTGAGGGTCGCCATCACGAGGGTCGCCTAGCCCCGGGACACGGAAAGGCCCCCGGCGCGTGCCGGGGGCCTTTCGGCGCGTGCGTCAGGTGGTGGGGTAGGCCGGTGCGACGACCTGGCCCTTGCTGACGATCGTCAGCCCTGAATCCGTGACCGCGAACCCGCGGCTGCGGTCCAGTTCGAAGTCCACCCCGATCTGGGCGCCCGGCGGGATGCGGACGTTCTTGTCGATGATGGCGCGCCGGACCACGGCGCCCGCGCCGACGGTGACCTTGTCCAGGAGCACGCAGCCGGTGACCTCGGCGGCCTCGTCGATGAACACATCCGTCGCCAGGATCGACCCCTGCACTGCGCCGCCGGAGACGACGACGCCGGCCGACACGATCGAGTCGTGCGCCTCGCCGGACCGGCCCGACGCGCTCCGGACGAACTTCGCCGGAGGCGAGACGCTCTGCCGCGTGTAGATGGGCCACTGCAGGTTGTAGAGGTTGAAGAGCGGCAGGGGCGAGATGAGGTCCATGTTGGCCTCGTAGTACGAGTCCATGGTGCCGACGTCACGCCAGTACTGGCGGTCCCGGTCGGTGGCGCCCGGGATGTCGTTCGTCGTGAAGTCGTACACCGCGGCGTCGTTGCGCTCCACGAAGTAGGGGATGATGTCCCCGCCCATGTCGTGTTTGGTGTCGAGCCGTGCGGCGTCGTCCTCGAGGGCCTTGACGAGCGCATCAGTGGTGAAGACGTAGTTGCCCATCGACGCGAGGAAGCTGTTCGGATCGTCCGGCAGGCCCGGCGTCGTCGTCGGCTTCTCGACGAACGCCGCGATGCGACCGGGGTCGTGCTGGTCGACCTCGATGACGCCGAACTGGTCCACGAGGTTCATCGGCTGCCGCACGGCCGCGACGCTCACGGAGGCGCCGCTCTTCACATGGGCGTCGACCATCTGCTGGAAGTCCATGCGGTACACGTGGTCCGCGCCGATCACGACGACGATGTCCGGCTGGGCGTCGTGGATGAGGTTCAGGGACTGGTAGATGGCATTGGCGCTGCCGAGGAACCAGCTCTTGCCGCGTCGCTGCTGCGCCGGGACGGACGCGATGTAGTTCTGCAGCTGCGTGGACATCCGCCAGGTCTCGGAGATGTGCCGGTCGAGGCTGTGCGACTTGTACTGCGTCAGCACCACGATCTGGAGGTATCCCGAGTTGACCAGGTTGGACAGCGCGAAGTCTATGAGCCGGTAGCTCCCCGCGAACGGCACGGCGGGCTTGGCCCTGTCCGCCGTCAATGGCATCAGCCGCTTGCCTTCTCCGCCTGCCAACACCACGGCAAGTACTTTCTTCGGTGCCACTATCGACCCCCCGCTCTTCCTTGAGTGATCTGCCGTCCCGATCCGGACCGATCCGGCGTAGGTCCCACATCCCGGAACCCTTCCGGTCCACTTCACACTAGAGGACTCCGACGCACTGCACTACGTTGAGATAGTGCGAGTAGACATTGTGACCAAGGAGTTCCCGCCCGAGATCTATGGTGGCGCGGGGGTGCACGTAGCCGAACTGAGCCGGGTCCTGGCGCCGCAGGTCGACCTCCGGGTCCACGCCTTCGGTGCGCCCCGGCCGGAGGACTACCACGGAGCGTCCGTCCTGTCCTACGGCGTCCCGGAGGGGCTCGCCGGAGCGAACGCCGCCGTGCAGACCCTCGGCACCGATCTCCAGATGCTCGACGCCATCGGAGGCGCCGACCTCGTGCACTCGCACACCTGGTACGCCAATATGGCCGGTCACCTCGCGTCCCTGCTGCACGGCATCCCGCACGTCCTGAGCGCGCACAGCCTCGAGCCGCTGCGCCCCTGGAAGGCCGAGCAGCTCGGCGGCGGCTATGCCCTCTCGTCCTGGGTGGAGAAGACCTCCTACGAGGCGGCCGCGGCCGTCATCGCCGTGTCCGCCGGAATGCGGGCTGACATCCTCCGCAGCTATCCCGACGTCGACCCCGGCAAGGTGCACGTGGTCCACAACGGGATTGACGTCGCCCAGTGGGCGCGGGACGAGGACGACGACGCGCTGCGCGCCCACGGGATCGACCCGGACCGGCCGAGCGTGGTCTTCGTGGGCCGCAACACGCGGCAGAAGGGTGTACCGTACCTCCTCCGCGCGGCCGCTCAGTTGCCGGCCGACGTGCAGCTGGTCCTCTGCCTGGGCGCCGCGGACACGCCGGAACTGGCGGCCGAGACCGAGGTGCTCATCACCGAACTGCGGGAGCGGCGCGGGTCCGTGGTGCTGATCGAGAAGATGCTGCCGCGCCGCGAGGTCGTCCAGATCCTCAGCCACGCCACCGTCTTCGCGTGCCCGTCCATCTACGAGCCCCTCGGCATCGTCAATCTCGAGGCGATGGCATGCGGCGCCGCCGTCGTCGCGTCCGCCACGGGCGGCATCCCCGAGGTGATCGACGACGGCGTCACCGGCACCCTGGTGCCCATCGAGCAGGTGCAGGACGGCACGGGCACGCCGCTCGATCCGCAGCGGTTCGTCGACGACTTCGCGGCGGCCCTGAACGCGCTCGTCGGTGACCCGGCGAAGGCGTCCGCGATGGGCGCGGCGGGACGGGAACGCGCGGAGCGGCACTTCGACTGGGGCTCCATCGCCGAGACGACGCTCGGGCTGTACCGCAGCGTCCTCTGATGCCCGCAGCGCGGTCCCTCCTCGGGGCCGCGCTGCGGGCCGTACTCGGGGCCGCGCTTCGGGCAGGACCCGCGGGCAGTCGGAAGTCCTGCCCAGGGTGCACGGTAGGTCGAGTACGACGGACACCCCGGACAGGACTCCACTACACAGCGTAGAACACGGCACTGACACCGTGAGTGACGAGGGGACTGACAGGCCGGGCTGATGCCCGGATCCCGACCCGGCGAAGCCTGCCGCGCAACGAGCGGCCAGGCGCTCCATCGGTGATCAGGAGGGCTGTCGACGCAGGACCCCGAGACCCTAGTGGTCGCTGTCCCGGTCTTCGGCTGGTTCTTCGACGTGGTGGATGGATTTCTCCTGGAGGAACTGGCAGAGCGAGGCCGCGAGGAGGAGCTCGGCGGCAAGCCCATGGAGTTGGGCTGCGCTCAATGTCGTTTCAGCGTTCCGCATCCCGATGGTGACCGACCAGGTCGGGTCTCCGAGGGCGACGGGCTGCATATAGATCTCCGTGCCGTCGTCGCGCAGGGGGACGGTGACCAGGCCGGTGTCCGCGCCATCGAATCCCTCCTGCACGAGGACAGTGATCAGGGCGCCGCCCTCGCGGGTGGTACGGAACTCCTCGACCCAGGATTCGAGGGTCTGCTTGCTTCGAAAGGGCATGAACACTTCCTGTTCTGATGGGGGTCAGCGCTGTGCAGGGACGCAGACCAGGACGAATACGCGGGCATACGGTGTTTCCGCCGGAGGGGCTCTCGACCTCGCCGTCGAGAACAGCACTCACGGTGTGCGCGGCCTGTGGCGTACTTTCTCATTCTTCACTGATCGGTGACGCTGTTGCACGCCAGTTCGCTGACGGACGAGAGGAAGCGGCGCAACGTGTCTCACCCGTTGTGCTTCCCAGGAGTGTCGCCGGCGACGAATATCAGCCGCGAATCATCGCGACGCGGATCGAGATCCACGGCGCCGCGAACGGCCGGCGCAGTAGCCGCACCCTGTTCCCGATCATCCGAGCCCGGGTGGTCTCGCCGAAGCACCATTGCTTCTGGTACGCATCGTTCGTCGTCCCGGCCGCGGGGTCGAGGGTTACGGACTCGACCAGTGAGGTCTATCCTGCCGTGCAGGATCAGTTGTCCCCAGGTACGACGATGGTTTCGCCGGCCAGGTGAAGGGGCGCAGGTGGCCGTTCGGGCCCTACTCCCGCTGTGCCCGGGTGAAGGATTTCCCGACACGACGCTTTCTTGAGGAGTCACGCCGATGAGGAGACCGCCTTATGCAGGTCCGAACAACACCGACGACTTCGACAACCTCAGCCCCGACGAAGCCCTCAGAGCCTTCACCTCGTACCGGCTGCTGGGGGACTGTTTCGAGCAAGCGAGCGACGACGACCTGGCGTTGCATGGCCGGCTCATCCATGACTGGAAGTCCCTGTTGAAAGACCGTCAGGAACAGGCGCAGCGAGCCGAGAGGGAGCTGGCAGCGGCCGTCCGGCTGGCACGCAATGAAGGCGCGAGTTGGAATGACATCGCCCGCACCCTGCATCTGCCGCTCGAGGAGACGCGCGCCCACTTCGACTGGCCCTACGGAGAGTTCTGAAGTGACCGGTGGTGCGACATCCGGCTACTGGAACGCTGGATGCACGGTGGACCGCTCCCGTCCGAGCAGCCCACGCCGCTGCGATGCCTCACTCTGCAGTGAACAGCGGTTCGGCCCGTGATGTCCTCAGGGGCGATGCACGATCCGGCTTGTTGCTCTTGACAACCGTCGGGCCGCGAACGGACGATGAAGTCGTTAAGGAAAGCGGTTTCCCAACTGGGGAGGCTCTGGGCTTTCTTCTGTACCAGGACATCAAGGGAGATGGTTATGGTTTCATTCGTCCACCCACGAAGATCACGACGAGCACTGGGAGCGGCGGCAGTGGCCGCCGTTGCTGCTGCAACGCTGGTGAGCATGCCTGCATCAGCTGCGCCGGAGGACACGCCGGTCCGGCAGATGGAATACCTCGATCGGGCCCCGGTCGCCGTGACGACCGAAGGGGGAGTCTATGTCGGCTGGCGGATGCTCGGCCTCGACCCTGAATCGATCGGGTTTCACGTCTACCGCGACGGCGTGCGCATCACTGAAGACCCGATCACCGGGAGCACGAACATGCTCGACGCGGCAGGGACCAGTACCTCTGTCTACCGCGTGACCGCGCTGATCGACCAGCGCGAAGTGACGGTCACCGATGAGTTCAGCCCGTGGGGGGACCAGTCCCTGGACATCCCGCTCCAGCGCCCGGCAGGAGGAACGACTCCGACAGGGGAGACCTACGAGTACGAAGCCAACGACGCATCGGTCGGAGACCTCGACGGCGACGGCGAGTACGAGATCATCCTCAAGTGGAACCCGACGAACGCGAAGGACAACTCGCGCTCCGGTTACACCGGCAACGTCTACCTGGACGCCTACACTCTCGACGGCACGCGGCTGTGGCAGATCGACCTCGGCCGCAACATCCGTGCCGGAGCGCACTACACCCAGTTCCAGGTCTTCGACTACGACGGTGACGGTCGAGCCGAAGTCGCGATGAAGACCGCCGACGCCACAGTCGATGGTGCCGGCGTCGTCATCGGCGACGCCGCGGCGGACCACCGCAACACGAGCGGCCGCATCCTCGCCGGGCCGGAATATCTGACCGTCTTCGAGGGCACTACTGGTGCGGCCCTCGACAGCATCGACTACGTACCGGCGCGCGGAGAGCTGGCCTCCTGGGGTGACACCAGCGGGAACCGGATGGACCGCTTCCTGGCGGGCACGGCCTACCTCGACGGTGAGACCCCGAGCATGGTCTTCAGCCGCGGGTACTACGCCAGGACCTCCATCGCCGCGTTCGACTTCGTCCACGGCAGGATCCAGGAGCGCTGGTCATTCGATTCGACCACTGCCGGCAGCCAGTACGCGGGCCAGGGCAACCACAACCTCTCCATCGCAGACGTCGACGCCGACGGCGCCGACGAGATCGTCTTCGGATCCATGACGATCGACAGCGACGGCACCCCGCTGTACACCACCGGCCTCGGCCACGGCGACGCGATGCACGTCACGGACCACATCCCCTCCCGTGACGGGCTCGAGGTCTACTCGGTGCACGAGAGCATGACGAGCAGCGGACAGCGTGCGGCAACGATGCGTGATGCTGCAACCGGCGAGATCCTCTGGTCCATCCCCGGTACCCGTGACACCGGTCGCGGAGCTGCAGGCGACATCGACCCGACCCATGAGGGCAACGAGGCGTGGGCGATCGGAGGGACCTACAAGTTCTACTCCAAGGTCGGGTCACTCCGCGCAGCCGACGGCACGGACCTCGGCACGAGCATTCCCGCGGCGAACTTCCTCACCTGGTGGGACGGGGACCTGCTGCGTGAGATCACCGACCACGACTACACCGACCCGCTGGAGCTCGCCACCGGTGCGACCCCGACCATCTCGAAGTGGGACTGGGAGTCGACGACAGAAGAACGGCTACTCACCCTCGACGGCACACTCACCGGTAACGGCACCAAGGGGAACCCGGCCCTGCAGGCCGACCTGTTCGGTGATTGGCGCGAAGAACTCGTCTACCGCAGTACCGACCACTCATCGCTGAAGATCCTCACCACCACCGATGTCACCGAGCACCGCATCCGCACCCTGATGCACGATCCTGTGTACCGTCTCGGCGTCGCATGGCAGAACACCGCCTACAACCAGCCCCCTCACACGAGCTTCTTCCTGGGCGAGGGGATGACGACGCCTCCCGCTCCGAGCATCGCCTACGTGAATGCTCCGGTGCCCGACGAGACAGCACCAGTCGTCACAGGGCTCAAGGACACGAAGGTCGGTGCCAGGCGCGGACTCACGCTCGACGTCCGAGCAGACGACGCCGAGTCGGGCGTCCGCTCACTCACCGTCACCTTCGACGGGCAGGAGATCACCGGAGTCGACGGCCGATACGAACTGCCCATCGAAGGGCTCAGAGGCAGCTTCGAGCTCACCGCCACCGCGGTCAACCACGCCGGTATCGAAACCACCGCAACGGCTGCGATCACCGTACGACCGGGCAACGGCAAGGCCCAGTAGCTTCTCCAGGAGAAGCCAACGGGTCAGCGCTGAGTATGGGCGGTGGGGAACTGCTCCCCACCGCCCATACTGCTGCAAGCCGATGAGGCGGGTACTTGGGACGAAGGACCCCCTTCGATTCCGGGGAATGGTTGCACGGCGCTCGAGCCCTTCGAGTGTCTCGTGACGCTTCAGGTCGACGAGACGTCTGATCGAGAAATAATGCGTCAGACGGTGCCGGCTAGCTCCCGAAGTGCCCGTATGTGTGCGTCGAGAGCCGCCTCTCCGGGCTGGGTCAGTGACCGCCACATCACCCGAGGCGTAGTTCCCGCCGGGGGTTGTTGTGACGGCTGCGCTGACCCACCATCGACACCTAACGCCATGCTGTGCTCCGCCCTGCATGCGCCAGAAAGACCGAGTGCCGCGGAAGTGCCGCGGTTCAGGCTACTCGTGGCTTCCGTGGGCGGAACGGGTCCAGGTCCACGGTAAGACTCAGGGCATGGGGGACAGGGTCGGCGCATACGAGATCGTGCATCATGGCCAGCCACCGCAGGGCGCTGGCTTCCTCGGTGAAGTACTCGCCCGGATACACGGCCCGCAGATAGGGAGCGGCGAGAACCTCATCCATGGCACCCTGGCCGAACAGCGCTGCAGCAAGAACGTTGCGGGACGAGGACAGGACACGGCGGGCACCAGCACTTACACCCATGATGTTGGCGACCGTCAGGAGGACGACGTACTGCCGGTTGTCCGTCAGCTCGAAGCATCGCCGCAGGATCATCAGAGCATCTACCTCGGAGATGACGACGTTCGTCCTGGCGCGCACGGAGACAGCGCAACGCTCGAAGCGGACGACGTCGAATCGGTCGTCGAACGTGTAGGCCTTGATCACTGGGTCTTCCTCACTGGATGATGGCATGGTGCTGCCTTCGCAGCGTCGGCACACCAACTCAACACATCAGCATTGGGAGACCAGTCGGAGATCCGATCGTCATTTTACTAGGAAGCGCCGTCCCTACTGAGCGTCGACAGCCGGGGTAGCGAACGCTCGGACGCGATCCGGCGACTCCCACCAGGCGGCGGAAGTCGAGATCGGAGCTACCGGAGGGACCAGCCGCCGGAATCGGAGCCGAACTCCCATCAAGGGTCCTCACTCATCAGATTCCTCCGCCGGCGGCTCGGCGAGCATTCCCTCCAACTACCGGTTCCTCCGCGTCATCCACCGACTGGCGTTGCCTTCGCTTTCCATATGCCACGTGTCGGCGGGAAATGCTCGAGATCCAGAGTCGGTGACTCCGCTGTATTGCTGGCTACCTGCGGTCGCGGGCCATACCTGCTTCGGTGGTGCGTGCGTCTGTGGTGGCTGCGGGGTGGTGCTGCCTCGATGAGGTCGAGGTCTGCCGTGCCGAACCTAGGGATTCCCGGCGCTGGCCGGATGCACCGACAGGGCATCGCCTATCGAACGCGTCGTGATGGTATCCGGCCGGATAGGCTGTGGGCACGACTGCGTGGAGTCGCTGGCTGCTCGGGCTCGACCGTATTCGGCGTGTAGTGGCTCGGTAGAGTCGTCTCGTTCTCGCCGCTTAGGACCGTGCACGTCTACCGGAAAGCTCACCATGACACTGATGGCATTGATCCTGACCGCCTTGGCTGCCGTACTGCACCTCTACATCTTCTGGATGGAGTCCCTCGCGTGGGAAGGTCCTCAGGCGCGTCGCACGTTCGGGCCGGCCAGTGATGCCGAGGTCAAGGTCACGAAGAGTTTCGCGTTCAACCAGGGTTTCTACAATCTCTTCCTCGCCCTCAATGCTCTGGTGGGCATCGTCGTGTTCGTTGCGGCTGACGCCGGTGTCGGCGCGGCATTGATATTCGCCGGGGTCGGGTCAATGGCTTCCGCAGCGTTGGTCTTGTTCGTCTCAAGTCCGACCAAGAGGAGCGCAGCTATCAAGCAAGGCGTTCTCCCCGTCTTCGCAATCGTTGCGACCCTGATCGCCGTCAGCTAGCTCATCGGGTAGCGAAGCAACGGCCCTGTCGTTGTTCGGCGACATACGGGGCTAGGCGTTCGAGAAGGGCGTCGAGAGGAGTTCCCCAGACAGAGGGAGCCCCGTGATTCCGGGGAAGAGGTGGCACGGCAATCGACCCGTTCGATTGTCGTGTGAAGCTTCAGGGTTACGGGACGTACCTCCGCGTCCGGGTGGCAGCTGGGAACCACGTGCCCCGGCCGAACCGCAACGCTGCTCCCAGTCGCTTGACAATGTCGGCCGCCCCTCACCATCATGCAGTGACGATCGGCGGCGACGGGCCGCCGGCGTCCCGAGAGAAGGATCGTCTCCATGCCCACCACGATCTTCATCAACCTGGCCGTCAGTGATCTCGCGCGATCCCGGACGTTCTTCGAAGCGCTCGGGTACTCCATCAACGAGGGCTTCAGCGACGAGAATGCCGTGAGCGTGGTGATCAGCGACACGATCACCACGATGCTGCTCACGCGGGAGTTCTTCGCCGAGTTCACCAGCAAGTCGATCATCGACGCCACCACCTCGACCGAGGTGCAGCTCGCCCTCAGCGCTGAGAGCAAAGAGGAGGTCGACGACGTTCACGCAAAGGCCCTCGCAGCGGGCGCGACGCCCGCCGGCGAGCAAGACCACGGCTTCATGTACTCCAAGAGCTTCGACGACCCCGACGGCCACCACTGGGACTTCGTGTGGATGGACCCGGAGGCGGCAGCAGGCGGCGCACCGGAGCTGAGCCTCGAGGAGATGCGGAAGAACACGACGCACAGCTGAGCCACGCCCCGGTCGACTCACGCATTCGAACGACGGCCCCGGGCCGTAAGGAAGCCACGGGACGCGCACGGCCGCCGATTCTCCTCTGGGCCAGCAGACCGTTGGGAACTAGTGGTTTCCGCTCCGCAGTACGGTGGCAGGCATTCATGGCCCGGGAGGGTATTGCTCCGGTGGTGGCGAGGTGTTCGGCCACGTCGATGAGTTTCGTGTTGGTGTAGAAGCCGGCTTGTGAGCATGACGAACGCGTTCTGAGCGGTGATGCCTATCGCTCCATGAGCGATGCATTTGGCGTGGCCGACGACGTCGCGGGAGCACATGGCGTCGCTGGTGGTTGCTGCTGGGACGAGCCACAACTTCGGATTGACGGACTGTGTGTCTCGACATGGGCGGCGTTCCTCGAAGTCGAGAAGCGAAGGCCCGGATGCGAGTGGAACGAAGTAGCATGTGAGCGGCAAGGACCACGGACATCACCGTGGTCCGTCTGCATTTCGGGGCTCCGGTCGGTTCTGGTGGGCTGGGAGCGGCGGCTCTTGTCCACGCGCGGGACCTACCGCGTGGAGTTGGAGCGGTTCGCCCAGGGCAGGCGTATCCTGCTGATCCCGATGACGAGGGCGCCGAACGCGGCGAACGCGACGGCAATGACGACGACGTAGAGGGCGACGGATCCATAACCGGTAGCAGGGTCCAGGAACGGGTAGGGCACCCAGCCGTCGGTGGCACCACGAACGAGGACGACCGCGCACCATGTCAGTGGATAGACAAGGGTCAGCCCGATAGTTGTGAAGGGCAGGGGGTGTCGGTCAGTGGCGAGGAGCCAGTCGAGGAACGCGTAGATGGGGAACGCGACGTGCAGGACCCAATTCGCCCAGGCCAGATCGACTCCGCCAGCAAGACCTGCCAGCAGCAGGTTGTAGACGACGCCGACGACGACCATGAAGGTGGTCACCGCAGCCCGTACGGGCACAAGCCACACCGGAGCCGGTCGTCGGCCGAGTTCCAGGACCGCGGCGATCAGAAGAACCAGTGCAGTCATGATGTTGCTCTGCATGGTGAAGAACCCGAAGAAGTTGAACGGATTGATCGTTGTCCTCGACGCGGTATCGAGGAACGTCGCAACCACTGCCGTGCCCACAGCGGAAGCAGCAATCAATCGAGCCACAGGGCGCACCAAGCGGAACTCCGACCGCGAGTCCTGGGATGAACTGGTCGAGCGAGTGACCGGCGCGCTCACGAAGTATGCCCCTGCGCAATCCGAACTCTGTTCCTGCCACGCTCACTGCTCATGCTGAACCTTCCGATCGAGGTGCGTCTATTCGTCGTCCTAGGGCAGTACCTGTGTGCTCTCTCCAGTCTGATTGAAGCTGGCCACCCACACGTGCAGAACCATGGCCTCGTCAGAACTGAGTTCGATTCTCACTGACGTCACTCGTACCCTCACCGCTAACATCGACCTCCGGTTCGTGCCGGTTCCTTCATACACTGCAGTAAGGTTTGCTCCCGCACCACAGTCGCTCCTGGCCGTACAGCGAGACTCCATCGGGGCAGTGGCGATCCCTACCGAGCAAGTGATCTCGAAAAGCCCCGTCTCGAGCGTGCCCGACTGCTCTGACCTCTCCGATTGGAGCTTATCGGTCGCCGCTTTCGGCCTCATCACTCCCGCTGGATACGGGTGTAACGGAGTACTGGGCGATGATGACACCGGTAGTGGTGGTGACGGACCGTTGCAGCGTCAGATTTGCCCGGTCTGCAGCTCCGAACAGGGCAGTCCCCTGACCCAGCACGATGGGGTGAATCTGCAGAATGTATTCGTCGACCATGCCGGCTGTATGCAGGGCGCGAACAAGCTCGCCGCTCCCAAGGATTGTGATGTTCCCGTCCGTTCGATCCTTCAGGTCGCGGACGGTGTGTGTTGCCTCACCGGTGAGCAGCGTCGAGTTTGGGTGGTCGAGCTTCATGGTGGACGGGTTTGGTGCGCGGGAGACTACGTACTTCTGTACCTGCGTCAGATACTGAGTGAAGGGGTTCGGGTCCGTCGCTGCCGTCCAGTAGCCGAGCATGTCCTCGTAGGTCCGGCGGCCGAACAGCATCACCCCCTCACCGGTCATCCTTTCACCCATGAAAGTCATCGACACCTCGTCCTGATAGCCGGCCCCCCATCCGCCGCGCGCGAACCCGCTGCGGGTGTCCTCGTCAACCCGGCCAAGGCCCTGCATGATTCCGTCGAGGGTCACACTCTCCGTCACACTGATCCGTCCCATAATCCGATCTCCTTCCAGATCTTCTTTCGTCATCTACTCAGACGGAACAGCTCCACGAATGTCATCGGCCTGGATCATCAGAGGCGGTGATCCATAGCAATCGTTGCCTATTTCTTCGGGTTTAGCCTCGGATTGGATTAAGGATGGTGCGGAAGACTCGAAGCTGAAGCGCGGCTTCCGGCTGGGTGGTGGCGCTGTACTCATGCCAGGTACTTCAGGGGAAGTTGCCGTGGTGCCGGTCTCGAAAGGAACACATTCCATGACCACGCAAATTGCTTTCCAGAATCGCCTTGAGCCTGAACCGGACGAGGCGGAGCCGGCGCCCTACGCGACCAAGGGCAAGCTCGATCGCATTGTCGGCCTGGTGATCGTCGGTCTCGTCACGCTGGCCGCAGCCCTGCTTTGGCTGGCGGTCGCTGTGAACGGCCCCGAGACCACGGTCGCCGATCCGCACGACGCTGTGCTCGGTGTCTGGAGCCTCCTCTACAACTCCGACGCCCCGGATCTGAACGTCATCCTCTCCGCGATCGCCCTCGCACTGCTCGCAGGAGCCGGACTCGCCGTGGTGGAACGCCGGATCGCGACGAAGGCGCGTCGGTCGATGAACCCGAACCACCAGCCCCTTGCCCCCAAGGTCGTCATGGCCGCCAACCGAGGCGTGTTCGCCGGCGAGGTCACGATCACAGTGCTCATCCCGGCGCACAACGAGGAGGCCTCCCTCCCGCAGACCATCGCGTCGCTGCAGAGCCAGTCGCACCGGCCGGAGCGCATCATCGTCGTCGCCGACAACTGCACGGATGATACCGTCCGCGTCGCCCGCGAGGCCGGTGTCGAGGTGATCGAGTCGGTCGGCAACACCCACAAGAAGGCCGGCGCCCTGAACCAGGCGCTCACCAAGGTCCTGCCGCAGCAGGGGGACAACGACGTCGTCATGGTCATGGATGCCGACACACAGCTCGATGACGGCTTCCTCGCCAGCGCCGTGGCGCGCTTCGTCGATGATCGCGCGCTCATGGCGGTCGGTGGACTCTTCTACGGCGAGGACGGGCACGGGCTGATCGGCCAGTTTCAGCGCAACGAGTACATCCGCTACTCACGCCAGATGCGCCGCCGTCGCGGACGGGTGTTCGTACTGACGGGAACCGCCTCACTGTTCCGGCCGGTGGCGCTGCGCACCATCGCCGCCAGCCGCGGCAGGACCATCCCCGGTACACCGAGTGATGTGTACGACACTGCTTCCCTCACGGAGGACAACGAACTCACCATCGCCCTCAAGTCCCTCGGAGGCCTCATGATCTCGCCACAGGACTGCACCGTCGTGACCGAGCTCATGCCGTCGTGGCGCACCCTGTGGAACCAGCGGCTCCGCTGGCAGCGCGGAGCGCTTGAGAACATCGGCGCCTACGGTGTCACAGCTCCCACCATGCGGTATTGGGCGCAGCAGCTCGGCATCGGGTACGGGGTGATCGCTCTGACTTCCTACCTCGCGCTCATTCTGATCACCGTCGTGGCACTCGAGACGTGGATCTGGTTCCCCTTCTGGCTGGGACTCGGACTGCTGTTCACCGTCGAGCGCGTCGTCACGGTGTGGAAGGGCGGGTGGAGAGCACGGCTGCTGGCTTTGACCCTCTTCCCCGAGCTGTTCTTCGACATGTTCCTCAACCTCGTCTACGTCAAGGGCGTCGTCGATCTCTCCTTCGGCCGTACGGCCAGCTGGAAGCACCTCACTCACGCCGCCCCGGCACGCTCGCTCGAATCCCAGGAGGCCTAGGCCATGTTCAGCACGTCAGCAGGACCTATCGTCCCCACTGGTATCCTCCTTCCGGAGTCGGTGCTGCACTCGAATCTGTTCGCCATTCTCGCGGCGTTCGTAGCGATCAATACGGTCATCTACGCCTCGCTGGCCCTGTCGAATGTCCTGCCGAAGATCTACCCGTCGGATTGGGTGACCAACCGGAACCGCCGCGCCGAGACCAGGGGCATCTATCCCGACCTTCGAAAGTAACGGGCACGGGCTACGCATGACACCTGTTGTTCGCCATTTACCGGCATGCGGGAGGAACAGCAAGCTCCGCGACATCGCGGCCGCCGTCGTCGCATCCGTCAGTCAACAGCAACCAGCAACCCGCTTCGAGCACTGACCGAACGCGCGGCCGACATGTGATGACGGCCCGTAGGATCCTCAAGTACCCGCCGTGTGTCCGCCGTCAGCGTTGGTCGCCGCGAGGCGGGGCCCCAGGACTCGCGCGTCATTGCTTTTGCCGAGCGATTCCGGCTCCAATGCCACATCCGACACGCCTGCCGTCCTTAGCGGTCAGCGCCTCTGGTCATATGGGTGATTGTTTCGTGCAAGCCGGATACTGCACTATCCTTGGAAAACTAAGCAGGCTGATAATTGGTTGTGTGCGTTACCGCAGTCCCTGGTTCGGCCTCATCTCACTGTCGCCTCGGGTTGATGGTTGAGGTTCGCGA